>JBEKTX010000389.1:0-3048 GCA_049515615.1 Spirochaetia bacterium | reverse complement strand
GAGCCGCATCAGAGATTTCGAGTGGGAGGGGAAGACAGTGGCGAAAGCACCAGCAAAAAAGGCGGCGACCAGGGTCCCTGACAAGCTCACCAGCGCATCGCTGATCGGCTATCTTGCGGAGAAGAACGGCCTTGTCCGCAGGGACGTGAAGCAGGTCCTGGAAGACCTGTTCGAGATCGTCGGAGCCGGCGTCATGCGGGGCGAACGGGTCGCGCTGGGAAAAATCGGAAAGATGTTCATCAGGGTAAGGCCGGCGCGCGGGGCGCGCACGGGGAGGAATCCCCTCACCGGCCAGGAGATCACGATTCCAGCCAAGCCGGCGACCAAGGTGCCTCGGTTTGCGTTCAGCAAGACTTTCAAGGAAGCGGCTCTCAAGGCGAAAGCGAAGAAGTAGAACCGGCGCGTCGGGCGCGTGGGTCAGCGAAAAAGGGCCTCCGCCACGCGCCGATCTGAATCGGCAAGATCGTACGAGCGCAGGTCCCGCGGCGCCACCCAGCGCAGCTCTTCATGCTCCCGCAGCACGGGAGTTCCCTCGAATCCCTCTACCCGGTAGACCAGGAGCTCCAGGCTGATGCCTTCCCCCTCGTAGGAAGAATGACAGAGCTGCTCGCCGATCCGCGCGCGCACATCAAGCTCTTCCGACAGCTCGCGCGCAAGGGACTGCTCGGGAGATTCGCCCTTCTCGATTTTCCCACCGGGGAACTCCCATTTGCCCGCCATGTGCTTCCCCGGCTTGCGCCGGGCGATGAGCACCAGCCCGTCCTGCTGCAGTATACCCGCCGTGACTCTCACCGCGATTTCCCGACACCAACACGTTCGCAGAAGCGCGCCGCGGGACAGACGCTGCACCATGGGGAAATCGGCGTACAGACCGCCTGTCCGTATCGAACGAGGAGCTCATTGACCCCGATCCAGTAGCGCTCGGGGAGAACTTCCATCAGCGCTCTCTCGGTCCGCTCCGGCGTCCGCGTCGTCACCCAGCCCATCCGGTTGGAGATCCGGTGCACGTGGGTGTCCACGCAGATGCCGGGAAGCCCGAACCCGAGATTGCGAACGAGATTCGCGGTCTTGCGTCCCACTCCCGGCAAAGCCAGGAGCTCGTCCATCTCCATGGGCACATTGCCGCCGTGGCGTTCCAGAAGAAGGCGTGAGGCGGCACGGAGGTTTTTCGCCTTTGTGCGATAGAAGCCCGCGGGATAGATCGACCGGGCGATCCGATGCACCGGCAGTGCCGCGAGGAGGGAAATCATGGTCGCCACGAGGACCCGATAGGGATCACTGTCCTCCCGCGCGACGGCCGAAACGGATGGAAGTGCGCGGCGGGGCCTGGCCGCATCGAGCCCGCGCGCCATGGCTCTGAAGATGGCGGCCCAGGGGCGCGGGGGCCCGCGTGTTTCATGCAGTCTCTCGGGCGGGCGCGTCACTTCGCATTGACTTTCAGCCTGGTGAAGACGAGCTCCTCGACATCGCCCTTGCTCTTGTCCAGGGAGAATGAAATCTCGTCGATGAGGAGCTTCAGGGCGCTGTCGTACAGCTTGCGCTCCAGGATCGGCAGCTCCTTGATCCTGCTCCTGTGGTAGAGAGCGCGCACGACGTTGGCGATGTCCAGGATGCTGCCCTTCTTCAAGAGGTCGAGGTTCATCTGGTAGCGCAGCTTCCAATCAGCAGGGATCGGCTCGAACTCCTCGGCAATGAGCCGCAGGGCCTTCTGCGATTCCTTCTTGCCCACGATTGCGCGGATGCCCAGCTCATCCGCCTTGCCCACCGGGACCATGATCGTCATGTCGGACACTTCGAGGTAGATGATGTAGTAGAGCAGTTTTTTCTCGCGAAACGGCTTCTCTTCGATTGCCCTGATGTGGCCGACTCCCTGGAGGGGATAGACGATTTCCTGGCCCACCTTGTACTTCGTCGGTGCATGTCGGACGGGCTTGCGGGGGGATTTCATTGGTCGATTGCTGGTGCGGTATCGCTTAACGCGACCCGTTCCCAGCACCTCCTTTCAAACTGTGCGTGCCGATTTCCGGCACACAGCTTACCGATGAGTTCTCCTGACCGTGCTTGCGCGGAGTCGCAGCCTGGGGATATCGCGTAGTCCCCTGCAGTCGGTGCAGGCCCATACCATGCAGGCGTTCGCGGGGCCAGCCTGCCAGGCGGAAGCACGTTCGCTGTCCGCCCCGCCGCCACTGCCATCGGAGCACACGGCCATACACATAGTCATCCACTCGGTTGAACTCTCGGTCCGCGTTGCCCGTTCGGAAGTAGTTTCCCCACCCTCGCAGAACCGGATTGAGCTTCTCAATCAGCTCCGCCACGTCCTGCGGCTGCCTTCCTCGCGCATCGGTGATCTCATGCACTCGGTCCCGGATTCGCTTCATCGCTTTCGGCGACGGCCAGCGCTGCACGAAATGCCAGCGTGGGTTGCGTTGGATGCTCCTGCGCTTGCGCACCGTCCACCCAAGAAACGTGAACCCTTCCTTCCCTCGTGTGAGTTCTACCATGCGCGTTTTCTCGGGATGCATTTCCAGCCCCAGACGCTCCATCACAATCTTTACCCGCCTGAGGGCTTCTTTGCACTGCGACTCGCTCTTGCACAGCACTACGAAGTCGTCAGCGTAGCGCACCAGGATGCCAAGGTGTTTGCACCTGTGCTCCCAGATGCGATCCAGATAGCCAAGGTAGATGTTGGACAACAGCGGCGAGATCACTCCGCCCTGCGGTGTGCCCGCAAGCGTCTCCCTCACCGTCCCATCCTCCATCACACCCGCCGCCAGCCACTGGCCGATCAGTTTCAACACGCGTCGGTCCGAGATCCGTTCCTTCACCAGCACCATGAGCTTCCCATGGTCGATGCTTCCGAAGTAATCCCGTATGTCGGCGTCCAGCACCCAGTTGTGTCCTCGGTTGCCCGCCGATGGACACCTCGTCCACCCCCGCGGCACCTCCGTTCTGCTCCGCTTGGCACATGTCCATAGCTGTCGCTGGAGTTCTCGCACTTTTCCTTCGGGGTTGTTGGGTCTTGCGACCATGCCCTCGCGCTTACCTCCA
>JBEKTX010000388.1:0-4051 GCA_049515615.1 Spirochaetia bacterium | reverse complement strand
CAACTTCCTCTATGTCTATTCCCTCTCCGCGCTGGGCCCCATCGCGGTAAGCCCGTATATCAACCTCATACCGGTCGTCGGGGTTCTGGGCGGGGTTGTTCTCCTGGGGGAGAGCCTCGTCTGGAGCCAGATCGTCGGCGGGGCGGTGATACTGGCCGGCGTTCTCCTTGTCAGCCGGCAGCGACCGGCCTCATCGCCGATCGAAGGCTGACCAGGGACCGCGCGGTCACGGCCACGAGAATGATTGCCCCGCCGACAAGTGCGCGTGGACCCGGGCGCTCGCCCAGCGCGAGAAAGACCCAGATCGGATTGAAGAGCGGCTCAAGCACCGCGGTGAGCAGGGACTGCACGGCAGTCACGTGCTTCACGCCATAGGTCAGGAGAAGCGACGACACGCCAATCTGGAATATCCCCAGGAAGGCGAGCGCCCCCCACCCGGCCAGCGTGGGCGCGCCCTGCCAGAGGAAAGGGATGGAAACAGCGAGCGTGATGCCGTGGCTGAGGAGGATTGACTCAAGGGAGGAGCCGTCCTTCTGAGCCCGGAAGGCCACCATCGCGCCGGCAAAGAACACCCCGCTCATGATCGCCAGGAGATTCCCCTGCATCCCCCCGAGGGTGAGGGAGTCCAGGAAGAACAACACCATGCCGCCGATCACCACGGCCATGGTCACCCAGTCCAGCGCGTGCGCCTTCTCCTTCAGGAAGATCCAGCCGAGCACCGCGGCGTAGAGCGGGGCCGTGTACTGCAAGAGTATGGCGTTTGCCGCGGTGGTGAGCTTGTTGGCGGTCACGAAGAGGATCATGCAGGCCGCATAGCACACGGCGCCCGCAATCTGGGAAAAGGACCACGTGAAACGCGGCCGGCGCAGGAACAGAAGGATCACGAGTCCGCCGACGAGGCTGCGCACGCCGGCGATCGCAAACGGGTTCCACGCGATCAGCTTGACGAACAGGCCGCCGGTGCTCCACAGGAGCGCGCACGCGGCGACTGCCAGGATTGCGGAGCCCTGGGTACGCGGGGCCTCTGTGACGGGATGAAGAGTGGCGGGGTGCCGCGCGGCGGGCATGCGTCAGCCGTCACACCCGAGATAGCATTTCAGTTTCTTGCCGATCACCCCTGCGTACAGCTCGATGAACCCCTTCGCGGGGCTCGCGTTGATCTTGTGCAGGAGGACCTCCTCCACCTGGAAGAAGCCGACCGTTGCCTTCATCTCGATGGTAATCCGTATGGGCCTGTTCGCGCCCTTCTCGATGCGCAGCTCTTCGATCGCCGTGGCGGAGTACTTGTGGATGTCTCCCATCCGCGATTCGGTGAAGATCATCATCGGGATCCGCGCCCTGCCCTTCTCCATGTCGCAGCCGTCCGCGATGAGCATGAGCCCCGCCTCCAGCGAATGGATCTGCTGCGTGGCCATGTGCCCCACGATGCACTCCACGGCCATGGAGCGCACGACCACGCGCTTGCCCACGCTGTCGGGGTACACCTGAAGAAGGACCCTGTCCATGATGGGAAGCGCCAGGTCCGCGCCGGCGTGCTCGTGATGCTCCCGGCCCACCGACATTCCGATGTCGTGCAGCATGCCCGCGGTGATCAGGGCCACGCAGCTGTCCTCGTACGTTCCCGCCTCATCCGCCTCCAGGCTGAGAGGAACGCCGGCCCGATGCATGAGATCGGCCATCACGAGCGCGTTCAGCACCACGGAGCGCATGTGCACCGGTCCGTGGTCGTTGAATCCCAGGCGCTTGATGCTCTTTCGGCGATTTCATCGACCGGCGTCTACCAGCCGTTTCTCTGGCGCAGCCGCGTGATGTGGGCCACGTGGTGCCTGCAATGCCATGCGTAGGTCTGCAGCGTGCGGTCCAGCTTCTGGAGGCCGCTCTCGGGATGCAGGAAGGTCCTGTCCAGCTGCTCAGGGGCGAGGCGTGCGAGCAGGGCGCTCCAGCGGGCGTGCAGGCCCTGGAGGAGCGCGAGGGAATACTCGATGTCGATGCCCTGCACATCGGCGAGCTTCGCCCATTCCTTTTCATCGTAGGGCTTGATCTGGGGCGTGTCTTCCGTGAGGGCGAGCTTGAACCGTATGAAAGCGTTCATGTGGCTGTCGGCGAGGTGGTGCACGACCTGGCGCACTGTCCAGCCGCCGTCGCGGTACGGGGTGTCCAACTGGGCGGCCGAAAGTCCGGCAACCGCGTTCCGCGCGTGGACGGGCAGCTCCGCGATGTCCCGCATCCACGCGGCGCGTTTCTGCGGCGTCGATTCCTTGTCATAACTGAACGTGCCGATCGGATAACGAAGGTCTTCCATGGCGTGAATGTACTCGATCGCGCCTTGTTGGAAAAGGAGCGACGTTGACAGCTCCCCGGCCGGGGGCTATAACAAAACATGATCCGGATCAATGAGAACTACACGAAGCTCGTCTCCACCTACCTGTTCAGCGAGGTTGCCCGCCGCGTGGAGGCGTTCCAGAAATCACATCCCGAACGCCAGATACTGAAGATGGGAATCGGGGACGTGACCCTCCCGCTCACGCCGGCCGTCGTGGCCGCCTTCCAGGCAGCAGTTGCGGAGATGGGCAAGGACGCGACATTCCACGGGTACGGACCCGACCCCGGGTACGATTTCCTGCGGCAGGCCATTGCGGAAGGAGATTTCCGCGCCCGAGGCGCGGATGTGAGCGTTGATGAGGTTTTCATCAGCGACGGTTCCAAGTGCGACACGGCCAACATCCAGGAGCTCTTTGCCGACGATATCAGGATCGCCATCCCGGACCCCGTGTATCCCGTCTACGTTGACACCAACGTGATGGCCGGTCGGACCGGCCCGTGGCGCGATGGACGCTACGGCGGGGTGATCTACCTTGATTGCACCGAGGACAACGGGTTCGTGCCCGACCCGCCGAGGTCCCGCGTCGACCTTGTCTATCTCTGCTTTCCCAACAATCCCACCGGCGCGACGATCACGAGGGTCCAGCTTGCCGCCTGGGTGGCGTATGCACGCGCAAGCAAGGCCCTGATCCTGTACGATGCCGCCTACGTTGCCTACATCCGTGATGAATCCCTCCCGCGGTCGATCTTCGAAATCCCCGGCGCGCGCGGGTGCGCCATCGAGTTCAGGAGCTTCTCCAAGACCGCCGGCTTCACGGGCACCCGTTGTGCCTTCACGGTGATCCCCCGGGAATGCATGGCGTGGGACGCGGAAGGCGAACCGCATGCCCTGCATGAGCTTTGGAGCCGGAGGATGTCCACCAAGTTCAACGGCGTCTCCTACCCCGTGCAGCGCGCCGCCGCGGCGGTCTACACGCCGCAGGGCCGCAAAGAGACACTCGCCCTGACGGACTACTACCTGGGAAACGCGAAGGTCATCCGTGAACGCCTGACGGGCATGGGGTTTCCGTGCATCGGCGGAGAGGACTCGCCTTATATCTGGGCACAGGTGAAGATGGATTCCTGGAAGTTCTTCGACCTCCTGCTGGACAAGGCGGGGGTTGTCGTGACCCCCGGCGCCGGTTTCGGCGCGTGCGGTGAGGGTTACGTGCGCTTCAGCGCCTTCAATTCGCGGGAGAAGGTCGAGCAGGCGATGCAGAAAATGGAAGAGGTTGCAAGCGAGCTGCGCGTGTAGCTCACTCACCGACGGGCACGGGCCTAGATGACGAACGCACAGCCGACGCGCGTACCCTCGCCATGAATGCGCTGCTCGTAGGACTTGCGCAGACTGACGTTGACCGGTAGCTGGATGGGCATGTGAAGCACGGCCTGCAGCGAAGTCGGAAAGACTTCAGGGTTCTCCACCAGAAGGGCGATCCCGCCATAGCTGACATCGATGACGGGGGCTGTCGTGAGGGCTCCTTCATTCCAGACGATATGCGCACTCGTGCCGGCCAATGGCACGCGCTCCCATTTCCTCTTGTCACGGCCCTGAGTTTCTCCGGAATCCGCTCGTTGCATCGGCGATGGGACCAGGACGCCGGTGGCGCCGCGCGGCTCCTGGATCGCATGAGAGGTTCCGTCCGCCGGGGGCCGCTCCGCCTTCTTCATCTCGTAGAGGCGCGAGTCG
>JBEKTX010000387.1:0-4141 GCA_049515615.1 Spirochaetia bacterium | reverse complement strand
CGTTTGAAGACCGGTCGGGGCTGAGAGCGCATAGATTTTCAGCCGGTAGACGTGGATGCGGACCTTGGTTGTGTCCTTCGGTATATCCGCCGGCGGCTGAGGTGCCCGGTAGACGGCATTGCCGGTGCTGTTCTTGCCCTGCGTGATCTGCATGGTTGCCGCCGCGTTATCGGGCAAGCCGCCCAGGGAGGGGTCGATATCAGTGGCAATCCAGTGCAGGAAGAAATCGCCGGTCCTGCCAGAGGCGGCCAGGACGAGGCGCGCGTCAGGATCATCGAGGACGACGGCAAGGGCCTTCGTCCCCGCAGGAAGATTCTTCCACGTGAAGGGGAACGATCGGGTATTGGCCGGACCGCCGGCCTTGGCGCCGTACATCCCGTTCAAGCGGCCGACGGAAACCAGGCCGCTGTCAAAGCCCGTTTCCGGCGCGCCCTGGACGGCCGTCGTGGCGACGGCGAACGCTGCACTGCCTTTGCCTTCAGACAGGGAAGCGCAGCCTGCCAGGGCAAGAAGAGCAAGTAACGCAACCAGACGGGATCTCACGATGAATCCTCCCCTCAGAGAACCGGCCGGCGGCGGTTACTCCCGGATTGCCGCCTCGATGCCCTCGACGAGTGAAGAAACATAACCGCGGAAGTCGGGGATCTCCGCGCGCGGAATTCGAAACCCGATGGCTCCCTCGTGGCCACCTCCATTGGCTATGGAAAACCGCGTGAGGAGTCCCCGCAGGTCATACTTCTTCCAGCCGCCCGCACGGCGCAGGCGGAACTGCACCAGGTCGCTGCGTGCGGGATTGTCGAAGTAGGCCACCATCCCGAGTATGCCGCTCTCCTCAGCCAGCTTGTCGGTGATCACGCGCGCCGTGGAGATGATCGTGTCATCGTCGCAGCCCGCGTACATCGGCTCCATCTCCTCCGCGGAAAGCACCACCATGGAGAGGGAGCCCATGCGCGTCTTCCTCTCCATCATGTAGCTGAAGCAGCCCTGCTCGTGCGTGGAGAGCTTCTGCAGCTCGCTGAACACCTCGTCCATCGTGAAGAAGTTCGAGCGCTTTGTCGTCCGCCGTGAGAGCATGTCGTTGAACATCGCGGAGAAGATCTGGTAGTACTTCTTCTCCCTGCGGGACTTAAGGTACTGCCCCATGTTCGAGTCCCCGATGATGCCGGTGAGAATGGCAAGCACGAGGTTGCGGGGGAAGAGCTCCGTGATCTGGTGGCGTTCCAGCAGGTCCTTGCGGACCTCCAGCTTCAGCAGGATGTGGCCGATGAGCTCGCTGGCCGAGGAGGCCTCCGTGACGAAGCGGTACCCCTCGTCACCGAAATACCCGCTGTCGGCGGCCAGGTGGTGGTCGATCTCTATGCGGAGCACGTTCGGGCTCTTCAGGAGCTCGCGCACCGACGGACTGGCCTCCATCATCGAAGGCTTGGGCGTGTCGCAGAGCACCACCGTGTCGATGTCCGCGGGCGGCGCCTGGTCCGCGCTCAGGATGGGAATCGAGTTGTAGCGGCAGATGTCCAGGAGGTAGGTAAAATGCTCGTGCACCTGGGTGCCGATATGCAGGGCCACGTCCCTGTCGAACATGTGCAGGACCAGGGCAAACGAGATCATCGACGAGATGCAGTCATCGTCAGGGTTCTGGTGCCCGAGAACGAGAAAGTGGCGGCGGTCGAGAATGGCATCAATGATGCGTTCGATGATCCGGTTTTTCTCCCGGATGCTCCGGATAGCTTCCTTGCGGACCGGATGCTCCGGCTCCTGTCGGACGGGCATTGCGGCGCACACGACGCGGTTCCTCCCCTCTTCCTTGGCCCGGTACAGCGCCGCGTCGGCGGCGGCGCGCAGGCCCGACAAGTCGGCGGCGTGCAGCGGGAAACCCGCCACGCCCATGCTCGACGTCACCGTGGTGATGGGACCTTTCAGATCTTTGAGCAGGGGAATACGGGCCACCTCGGCGCACACCGCGTTCATCAGGCGCGTGCCCTGCACCGGGTCGGTGTCCGGCAGCAGGATCACGAACTCGTCCCCCCCGTAGCGGGCGATGACGTCCGTCTCCCGGAGAAGCGATCGAAAGACCCCCGCGCTGGACTTGATCGATTCATCCCCCACCGCGTGCCCATAGAGCTCGTTGATGTCGCGGAAATGGTCCAGGTCCACCATGACGAGGCACAGGGGCTGGCCCTTCTCCCCCGCCTCGGCGAGATAGGTTCCCTGTGAATCCTCCAGGAACCGCCTGTTGTAGACGCCGGTGAGCTCGTCCGTGACTGCTCGACGGCGCGCGCTTTCGCCCCAGAGCACCATTTCAGAGACGAACTCGCATGGCAGGTTGCAGACCGAGGCGCGTCGTCGAAGATCGACATCTCGCCGAAAAAGTCCCCGGGGGAGAACCGGGCGATCTCGTGCGTGCCGCCGTCCGGGAGCCGGATGCTCACCGCGGCCGCCCCGTCGGCGAGTATGTACAGGTCGTTCCCCTGGTCGCCTTCGTTGAACAGTACCTGCCCTTCGTCGAGCCGGACGGCGGACAGGTGCTCTGCAACGCGCTCGATGTCCTCGGGGGCCAGGAGCGAGAAAACGCCCACCGTGGACAGGAAGGAAGAGGCAGGGCCGCTCATGTCCCGTCCTCCACGAGGATCCTGTCCCCGCCTGCATTGCGGGCCTCCCACATCCTTTCGAAGGCGCGCGTTACAAGCGCCTTGGCGTCGGCGGCCGGTGCGGGATGAGTGGACACGCCCACGCTGCCGGTGAGTGAGATCGCATCGGATCCCGTCACCTGCTTCACATCAAGGGCCCGCATCGCCGCCCTCAGCGCTTCGGCTGCAGCCGTCGCCTCGCCGCCGGATCTGCCGGGCAGAACGACGCAGTATTCGTCTCCGCGGTAGCGGGCCCCGATATCGCCTTCCGTCAATCGCGACTTCACCGCCTCGGCGAGGAGCATGAGCGTCTTGTCCCCCGCTTCGTGGCCGAAGGTGTCGTTGATGGATTTGAAGTTGTCGGGCTTCATCACGAGCAGGCTGGTCCGCGGTTGCGCCGCCACGATGCGCGGCAGCTCCTCCTCCAGGAACGCCCGATTGAAAAGCCCGGTGAGCCGGTCCCTGTGAAGCTGGCGCTTCAGGTCCTCGATCCACGGCGTCTTCTCGGAAATGAGGCGGTCGATGGCGCGAATGCGGCGCGCGATCTCGCCGAGGAGCTTCCTCAGTATTCGCGCGAAAGTGTCCGGATGCGTGTCCAGGAGACGGGCGAACTCGATGCCGTCCGGGAAGACCAGGAGCGTTGCCGTGACCTCTGCCACGGCGGAGGCGCTGCGGGGCACCGTGTCCAGGAGGTCCATCTCGCCGAAGACTTCCCCATCCACGAATCGGGCGATTTCCTGCTCTGCCTCTTCCTCGCCCCGCCGGCGGATGGAAACGCTTCCCTCCTTCACCAGGTAGAGCTCCTCACGGTGGGTTCCCTGGCGAAAGATGACCTCGTCCGGCTTGAACTTCTTATAACCGCTGTAGCGAGCTATCAGGGTGAGCTCGTCCGGATCAAGCTGAGAGAAAAGCGATGCCCGCTTGAGAAGCGCGGTTTTGCCCGCCGTGCCGGGTACGTTTTTCCTCATGACTGCACTACAAGGTAACGCGAAGAGGGCTCCCGCTTCAAGCGCACGGCGAGGGGGGGTCGACGGGGCCGGCATCAAGGTACGCGCTTCAGCCCTGCCCGGCGCTGATCATCGGGGATCCTGCGGGGCAGGGAGCGGAAGCTGCCGCGCAATCGCGGGGACCTGGGACACGATCATGCCGGCGAACATCAGCGCGCATCCCAGGGCGCCGCGGGCGCCCAGCCTCTCGCCGAGAAGGAGGCTGCCGCCGATCGCGGCGAAGACGCTTTCGAGGCTGAGGAGGATCGCCGCGTGCGCGGGCGGCGCGCTGCGCTGCGCCACCACCTGCAGGGTGTAGGCGATCCCCACGGAAAGAACGCCGCCGTAGAGGATGGGGCCTGCCGCGGCGAGCACGGCCGGCACGCTCATATGCTCGGAAAGCAGCGCGCCGCACGCGCTCCCCACGGAGCACACGGCGAACTGCACGCAGGCCAGGCGCACGGGATCCGTCCGCGGGGACAGCCACCCGACCACCTGCACGTGCGCCGCCCAGAAGAAGGATCCGAC
>JBEKTX010000386.1:0-2629 GCA_049515615.1 Spirochaetia bacterium | reverse complement strand
AGGCAGAAAACGGCTGACGGACGAGGACTTGATAGCGTGGGCAGGACGCAGGCTGTTGGGGACGCTTCGGAGAATGTGAAGCCGACTCTCACGGCCTCGGACCACGCGATTCTGAACGAGCTGCGGCGCGTGATCAGGCTCCACCACCTCGCCTATAGGACGGCAAAGACGTACCGTTCGTGGGCTGTGCGGTTTCTCCTTTTTACGCGGGCAAGAAATGGGGCGCGCCCGAACCAGGAGCAGCTAAAGTGTTTCCTCTCGCACCTTGCAGTGGAACGGAAGGTTTCCGCGGCCACCCAGAAGCTGGCCTTCAACTCGCTGCTCTATCTGTTCAGAAACGTCATCGCTGTCCGTGTCGAGGGCCTGGAATGCGTTGTCCGCGCCCGGAGCGGCAAGCGCCTGCCGGTTGTTCTCACAGTCGGAGAGGTGCGGCAGGTTCTTGCCCAGTTGCGGGGAATTGATCGTCTCATGGCGTCCATCATTTACGGAGCGGGGCTGAGGTTGGAAGAATGCCTCTCCCTGCGCATCAAGGATGTGGATTTTGCCCGTTCCTGCCTCACGATTCGCTGCGGAAAGGGAAACAAGGACCGGGAGACCGTTCTTCCGGAAAAGATGGTTGACTCTCTCCGCAGTCATCTTGAGAAGGTGCGCATGACCTGGGAGAGTGACCGGAAGAAAGGGATCCCCGGGGTTGCGCTCCCCGATGCGCTCGGCCAGAAGTTCCCCGCCGCGGGGAAAGAATGGCGCTGGTTCTGGGTGTTCCCATCGCAAAAGCTCTCCATTGACCCGCGGTCCGGGGACGTCCGCCGATACCATGTGTATCCCGCGGGCTTCCAGGGGGCATTCAAGCGTGCCGTCGCGAGCGCGGGAATCGTGAAAAGCGCCACCGTCCACACGCTCCGTCACAGTTTCGCAACGCATCTCGTAGAGCACGGATACGATATCCGCACGATCCAGGAACTGCTGGGGCATTCCGATGTGTCGACCACGATGATCTATACGCACGTTGCCAGCAGGAACAAGCTTGGGGTGACAAGTCCTGCAGACGCCTTGTAGGGGCCTGCGTTTGGCTTTCAGACTGAGAACAACCTTCGGGTGTCGTAGGTCGCCGAAACGACTCAACGACGATATTTGACATATTTTGCACCTTGGAGGGACGAAATCAAGAAGTTTTGTTGGACGATGAGGACAGGGGCGCATCCCGCGCTGAGGTCGTAGCGGAGCCGCCGCGCCTAGAACTTCACCTCGAGGCCGCCGCCCGCCTGCACGTTCCAGTCAGCGCCGCCCACGCCGTAGCCCAGCCCGTAGCCCGCGCTTCCATGCGCCGCCTGAAGGTATGCCCTGACGTCGGCATTCTGGGCCGCACTGATCTGCGCAAGGAGCGTACCCGCGCCTGCACCATCTCCCATGTCCACAACCGTGGTGAGTGACAGTACGAAGAGCTCCGAGACGGTCCATGTGAGTGACCCATAGATATTGTGTGAGCCCGGATACAGCAGGTCTGCTGCCGTGCCTCCGCCGTTGTAGTAGTATTCTGCGGCGACAATGAAGTCACCAAAGGACCAGTCCGCGCCGGCAGCAGCCAGGACAAAACCCCACCCCCCGGCGTCGGGCTGTGCATAGATTGCATCAGCGTAGAGCCCGACGACGAGGTCCGCCTTGAAGTCGGCCCCTACCATCCACCGCTTTCCCGCCCCGTCGCGGGCCCCCATCACCGCAGTATCGATGTCGCCAAGAAGCCCGCCGAGCCGGGCCGCGTATTTTCCGCTTCCGGGGAAGAGCGTCGGTGCCGCGGCCAGGTCCAGCCCGCCTGTCACGCCGAGCGGCACGACGACCCGCAGCGCATCCGTTCCCCGCCTCACGGGCGAGATTCCAGACAGGTCGAGCTCGGTGAAGATGTCAGTGGGGGTCCAGAGCGCGCCACGTCCGTAGTTCAAGACCTGCCGGCCCGCGCCAACCACGCGGGCCGCGGCGTTTTGGCTTCGACCTTGCGGCCGATGCCCAAAAGGATTCCGCCCGCCCTCAACGCCAAGATAGTCTCGTTGCCCAGGCTCTCCGGCGTGATTGATAGCTCCTTCAGGATGGGGATCCGCAGTTCGATGCCCAGTATCTTCGCACGAAGGCTGATGCTTCCATTAGTACGGTAGTACCCCTCAAGTGGGCCTTCATCGAGGCAGCCAACGCCATCTCGGCCCACCACGCCCAACGCGGCTGGACTGCCCGCCACGTCTCGAAGCTTTATCTGCGCATCCGCTCTCGCAAAGGATCCTCCGTGGCTATCGGAGCAGAGGCCCGTCATCTTGCAGAGTCGACATTTTGGGTACTGACAAAAAATGAGCCGTATCGAGAATCCTCGAAGGTCTCACCGAGGCAGCGGTCAGCGCGGGCCTAACATGTGCCGCTTCAGGCACGCGATTTGATTGTGACACCCCTGCTGAAGGTGATCATGCCCCGTACGAGGGCGTATAGATGTTTCCGGTAGGACCGGCGTAATCGGCGTAGGGACAGGAGGAAAAAAGCAGCAGAATTATTCTCTTGACGCGGGCGCTGTTATGAATGTTATGCTCATGCCTTCTTATTCGCGATCATGTACTCATACAGGTCATTCAATCTACCGGCAATCTGCTTC
>JBEKTX010000385.1:0-2641 GCA_049515615.1 Spirochaetia bacterium | reverse complement strand
CGGGCGGAGGGGCTGTGCGCATGAGCAGAACGCAGAGGGAGAGCTTCACCACGGCGAGGGAAAGCACCAGGTCGATATCGCGGAGACCTGACAGGCTCTCTTCCGTCAGACGCACTTCGGCTTCCAGGCGCGATTCCTCGGCATTCAAGGACTGGATCTCGGCGGTGACTCTATCTTCTGGAAGAGTGTCCATTCTCCCGACTCCCGGAAAGAATATAGAGGGGCGCAGGAGCTTTTCCAACCCACGCTTCTTTACTATAGTGCGGCACATGGATGAGCCGTCCCCGGCTGCACGGGGCAGGACCGGGACCTTTGCGGCGCTCGCTTATCCCAACTATCGGTTGTGGTTCTTCGGCCAGATGACCTCGCTGTTCGGCACCTGGATGCAGTCCACGGCGCAGGGGTACCTCGTCTATGAGCTCACCCGATCAGAAGCGTACCTCGGATACGTCGGCTTCGCATCCGGCATCGCCGCGTGGATCTTCCTCCTCTACGGCGGGGCGATCGCCGACCGGGTGCCGCGCCGCAGCCTTCTGGTCATCACGCAGTCCTTGAGCATGATTCTTGCCCTGGTCCTGGCCGGCCTCACATTCCTTCACGTGGTCGCGCCATGGCACATCATCGTGCTCGCTTTTTCCCTGGGAGTCGTGAACGCATTCGATGCGCCCTCGCGCCAATCCTTCGTGCTGGAAATGGTTGACCGCCGCGTGCTCACGAACGCCATCGCCCTGAACTCCACGATGTTCAACATGGCGATGGTGGTCGGCCCGTCTGTCGGGGGCCTCGCGTATGCCTTCTTTGGTCCCGGCTGGTGCTTCGTCATCAACGGGCTCTCGTTCGTTGCGGTCATTGCGGCCCTCCTCGCCATGAAGCTCGCTCCGTGGCACCCGCCTGAGCGCACGGGCAGCACGCTGGCGGAGATCCGGGCCGGGCTGCGCGCCGTGGCCTCGGACCGCCGGATCCTCGGGGTCATATGCCTCCTCGGAGCGGTGAGTCTCTTTGGCATGTCATTCGTGACGTTGATCCCCGCGTGGGCGGTCAATATCCTGAAAGGTGACGCGCGGACCAACGGCTTTCTGCAGTCCGCCCGCGGCATTGGCGCCCTTGCGGCCGCCCTCGGAATAGCCACCCTTTCGCCGCGGCGATCGCGGGGAGCGGTGATGATGTCCGCCGCGTTCGTCCTTCCCATTCTCCTCATCCTGTTCTCTCTCACCCGCTCGCTCCCGCTCTCACTCGCGGTTCTCCTGACCGTGGGCGCGGCGAACATCGTGGTGAACAACCTCGCCAACTCCCTGGTGCAGAGCCTCACCCCTGATCACCTGCGGGGCCGGGTCATGGGGGTCTACATGCTCACCTTCTTCGGCTTCGCGCCAGTCGGCGCCCTGCTCGCGGGAGGTGCTGCCACCGCGGTGGGCGTGCCTCTCACGGTGGAGCTCGGTGCCGCGGGCACGCTGGCGTGCGCAGCCGTCCTCGCGCTTGCCATACCCTCGCTGCGGAGGTTGGAGTAGATGGAATGGTTCGTTCGCGTCGTCCTGGGAGCGATCCGCGATGTGATGCGGACGGCCCGGGAGAGCTACGGGGTCGACCCCGTCGTTTTCCTCGTGATCTATCTCATCTGCGTGCCGTTCTTCTACTACTCGATCTTTCGCATGGTGCGGGCGCTGGCGCGCCGCCGGCAGCAGGAAATCCTCGTGTGGAGCATGGTTTTCCTCGGCTCGACCGCGGCGCCATTCCTGTACGTGCTCGCTTTCGGGCGGAATATGCCCTGGTGGGTGTACGTCGTGATCGCGCTGCTCATCGGTCAGGGAGTCTATTCCCTCGTCCGTCGATTGACGAAGAAGCAGGTGTAACCCGCGGTCCCCGCCGTGCGTGTACGGGCTGCCGGGGTGGTCGGCTCTCACTCCCTGACGGCGTCCACTTCCAGGCGGACCATTTGCACCGCGACGTTTCCTCGAGCGTCGGGAGGATGGGCGTTCACGTACCTTTCGCTCGCCTCCCGAATGAATGCCTCCCGGCTCTCAACCGGGACCTTCTCCGTATAGGGCATCCACGTCGTGCGGATCCAGCCGGCAAGGCCTTCCGCTCCCTTCTGCAACATGGTCCGGGGGAGCAGCTGGATCCGGCGCACCTTCAGTCCCGCCGCGGCGCACCAGGGTGCGTACTCCTCTGATCCGTAGAAGCCCCAGGGGAACTCGAAACCGGTGAACCAGCGGCCCCATTCCTCCGAGGCGGTCATCTGCGCCGCCACATCGAAGATTTCTGCGCCGTTTCCCCTGCCGCCCATCTGGAACAGGATCCTTCCCCCGGGCCGCAGGCTCCGCGCGGCTCCCGTCAGGACCGGGCCGTGATCCTTCACCCAGTGCAGGGTCGCATTCGAGAAGACGACGTCGAACTCCCGGTCGAAACCGAGGGATCGGGCATCGCCGTGCTGGAAGCGGAGATTCGGATGCTCTTTCGTTGGAAAGGCCGCGCGCGAAAGGCGGATCATCTCCTCGGAGCTGTCGATGCCGATCACCCGGCCGCCGGGGACGCGGCGCGCGATCTCCACGGTGACCTTTCCGTCACCGCACCCGAGGTCCAGCACCGATTCGCTTTCCCGGAGCCCGAGTTTCTCGATCAGCTCCTGTGCCCACTCCTGTTG
>JBEKTX010000384.1:0-2644 GCA_049515615.1 Spirochaetia bacterium | reverse complement strand
GTCGGCCCCTGTACACGATGGAGGAGATCCTCCGCACGGATCTCTCCGAAGTCGTTCTGCGCATGGCGGAGCTGGGCATCAGGGAATTCGAATCCTTCGATTTCCTTTCCCCGCCCGGGCAGGACGGCATCAAAGCGGCGGTAGAGACGCTTCGCCTCCTGGACGCCCTGGACGAGGAGCGCGCGCTCACTGAAACGGGCCGGATGATGTGCATTTTCCCGATCCTCCCGAAGCACGCGCGGATGATAGTGGAGTCGATCCGCTCGTACCCGTCTGTCGTGGCGGAAGTCATCCTGGCCGCGACGTTTCTCTCCGTGAACTCCCCTTTCCTGCTGCCCGCGGGCGAGGAGCTCGAGGCGCGCCGCGCACACCACACCTTCCGCGACCCGCTGGGGGATTTTGTCTCCTACCAGCGGATCTTCGAAGCCTTCCTTCGCTCGGGGAACAAGAGCCGGTTCTGCGACTCGCACTACCTCGACCTGCGCACGATGAATGAAATTGCCAACATCAGGGGACAGCTCGAGGAGATCGTAAGCTCACTCGGCGTGCCCATCGGCTCGGGCGGGCCGTGGGACGACTACCTCTGCGCTATCGCGCGCGGCCTCATCCAGTTCGTCTGCGAACGGACGGGAAAAGGGATCTACCGCAGCCTCACCGCGGACCGCATCCAGATCCACCCGGGTTCCCTGATGTTCCGCGAGACTCCGCCGCACATCGTGGCCGGGGAGATCGTCCGCACATCGAGGATGTATGCGCGCTCGGTCTCGCCGCTTCGCAGGGCGCTGCTGTCACGCATCTCCCCGATCCTCCAGGGCGCCTTCGGCGGCGGCGTGCCGGCCTCAGAGCAGCGGGAAGCGGCGCGCGAGAAAGCGCGCGATATCACGAATCAGATGAGGATCGGGCCCCAGGCGTTCCCGATCCGGGCAATCAAGGGCGGGCGGAAATTGGTCGTGCTTGAGTGGGAGAAGCTTCGGCCGGTGCTCCAGGAGATCTCTCCCGCGGGCCTGCCGGACTACAAGAATCTGCGGGGCACGATCGTATGGAACGGCCAGGAGATCTTTGCGGGAATGAAGCTCGGCACCGTCCTCTCCCTCGCTCCCTACCTGCACATGGAGGAGGGGGTATGGGAAAAGTGGCCGCAGGGCCGGACCTACTCCTTCGCGGCAGACGGCAGGGAGTTGTGCGAGCACCTGCCACGGCTCCTTTGTCTCTGCCCGCTCCAGAAAAAGAGCAGGAGGCTCGGGTTTCTCACGATGTACACGGACTGGAAAGGCAACTACTGGTTCAAGTCGGAAAAAAGCCTCCTGACGGCTCGCACGGAAACCCTTGCCAGCCTTGAAAGCCTGGCGGATGAGCCCGGCGAGATTCTGGCGCCAGAAGACCGGGAGACGGCTTCAAAGCTGTATCACCTGATATCCGACATGCTGGAGCAGTAGGGCGCCGCGGTACGCCGCGGATTTGTGGCGCCGCGGTACGCCGCGGATTTGTGGCGCCGCGGTACCCCGCGGACCCGTCACAACTCGGGAAGGACCGTGTCCGTCTTGAGCTCGATGAGGATGTCGTCCTTCCCCCGTGCCGAGTAGGCGATGACCTCGCGCTTCAGCAGCTGGGCGAGGATGCCCTCTACGTCCTTGTCGCTCATGCCCAGGTGTTGCACCGCCCACGAGGAGAATTCCGCAATTCTCACCCTATGGCCTTTGAAAGTGGCAACACCCTTCTCCCGTGCGTATTGCATGAGCCCTGCCCAGAGCTGATTCTGCCTGTTGGTCGTCATGATATTCTGGATGATCGCATCCGCCCGCCTGATCCGCTCGGAAAGGATCTTGTTCATCTTGCGGGCAAAGTCGGGGTTCGAGCCGACCATGTTGTCGTACAGCTTCTCGTTGAGCACGAGCACCCGGGTCGGCTGCACGGCCACGGCCGTGGCGGACCGGGGCTGTTTCTCTATGATGGCCATTTCCCCGAACATGTCGCCCTTCTGGAGCGAGGTCAGTATCTTGCTGGAAGCCTGTCCCGTGGATTTGCGGATCTCGACCACCCCCTGAATGATGATGAACATCTCGTTGCCGTCGTCGTTCTCCTTGAAGATGACGGCTCCCTGGTCAAAGAATCGCACGTGCTGTTCGAAGGTGCCTTTGTCTATTCTCATGGCGGCGTTCGCTCCTTTTTCACCATTCGCGGTCCGCAAGAGCGGCGGCCAGATCCTCCGGTGCCGCATCCCGCACCCGCACGTCTCCCACACCGCAGGGGATGACGAGCCTGGTTATGCCCGCGCTGCGCTTCTTGTCCAGGCCGAAGGCCGCCTCCAGCGCTTCGAAACCGGCATCAGCCTCCAGGCGGTACCCATAACGGCGAAGGAGGGCACGGACCCTCCGGGCGAACGCAGGGTCTGTCATCCCGAACCGCAGGCCGGCGGACAGAGCGCGCCCGATCCCCCAGGCGAGGGCCTCGCCGTGCGTCCACCCGGTAAACCCAGAGGCGCTCTCCAGCGCGTGACCGAACGTGTGGCCGAGGTTCAGGAAAATCCTGTTCCCCTTTTCCCGCGGGTCATCCTCCACGATGCGGCCTTTCACGGCAAGGCTGCGCCTGATCATCTCCTCCACGGCACCGATTTCCCGGGCGAGAATCCGCTCCCGTTCGTTTT
>JBEKTX010000383.1:0-2644 GCA_049515615.1 Spirochaetia bacterium | reverse complement strand
GCAAGAGATCGTCGCCGAGGTACTCCCCCAGAAGGAGGGTGCGCTTCTGGGCGCATGAAGTGCAGAGGAAGAAGCTCTTGCACGAGAAGGGACGGAACAGGTCGTAGCCGCAATCGGGACATCGGATGCGCGCGATGCCTTGGTTCCAGTCTCCGCAGAGGCGGAAAGCGGAGGCGGCGCGGCAGAGGAGGGGGAGGCGGAACTTGCCAAAGAAAGCGGCGTACCGTTGCTCATAGGCGGCCTGGAAGGCGGGGAACCGTTGAAGGAAGAGCTTGCTCAGCGGATCCGGCCCACGGGGACGGTAGAGGGTCCGGGCGCCTGATTGGGCAGGCGCAGCGGCCGCAGTTGCCATATGGAGAAAGACGCGGGAATGGGTGCTTCCGCTTGTTGGGGTCCACAATCGTCATGGGCATGAGTTTTGGGATGGAGTCGTGGAGGCGCGCATTGGGGACATACGCCGCAGCGACGACTTGCTCAGCGCCTGAAGCGGCATTGACGTTGTCTTCCAGACCGCGGCCGCAGTCTGGAATGTCCGAACCCCCCACGCGATGCAAGATGAGGTCAAGGTCGTGGGCAAACCGCTGCTGCCGCCGCTCCCCACGGTCGCATTCTCGTCGCCCCAGTTGCCGAACTCGCTGTCGTTGCTCTCAATGTCCTCGCTCGCGGCCTTGCCTCCGTCCGACGTCTCCTGCTCGTCTTCCTCTTCAGTCGCCTTTCGATTGGATCCACTGACAACCATTGTGCCCGTCCTCAGCGCTGACAAGATCCTTTGGGATTCAAGTAGAGCAGTTCTCGGTGGATGCGAATCGACGAGCAGCACCAGCCCGAACGTGAAAGGCAGCCCCATCAGGCACAATACGATCACGGAGGAGGGGACATCCGTCCTTTGTCGCAATCTGATGACTGCCGGTACGATAGCGCCGAGCGTCATCACCAGGATTGCTATCGCCGCCAGGAACTCATTCCAGCGAAAGTGGGTCAGTACTCGAGCAACCTTGAATGGATGGGAAACAAGGAACTCCACAATCCCGAACGCGACAAGTGAAAACCCACCAATCCACAGGCCAGTCGTCGCGCGGAGTCGCGATCTACCGCCCTTTCGAACTCCAGAACGTTCCGGGGGTGAACTATGATCTTGAGAACTATAGTGCGGTGAAAAAAACTCTATGCCGAATTGAAAGTAAGGGACGATTACCTTGCCCGGCAGTTTGCCTACCTTGGCCTGAAAGGTGAGGGGCTACACGCTCGACCGATGTCACACAACTTAAAGGAATTGTGGTTTGGGAGGAATACGGGATAGCCAGCACGACCCCTTTTGTCTGAAGAACTTTGACAGTATGATCGGGTCTACGAAGGGACAACGGGAAGCTGAAGGGCGCTGACACCCTTGAGCAACTCGAAGAAGCATCCAAGTAGGCGGCTTCGGGAGGTGGTAAACAAGGTCACATGGGCCGTGCCGAGAGGTCTTTCGCAGTGTTCTGAAAAGAATCGCTTTCCGCAGTCCGCCAAGAAAGGGATCTACCTGAAAAAGATCTGGTTGTTCGCAGTTGTTCTGATCTTTCTTATTCTGGTGCCAATGACTGCCTTCGCCGACGGCGGCCTGTCGATCTCGACAGACGGCGGGGCAACCTGGAAGACCTACACCACAGATAACGGCCTTGGCGACGATTATGTCGGCGGAGTGTGCGTCTCGGGCTCGACGATTTACGCCGCTACCGACGGAGGTCTGTCAGTTTCCTCGGACGGCGGGGCAACCTGGAAGACGTACACAACAGCCAACGGCCTGGGTGGCGATCAGGTCTGCGGTGTGTACGTTTCGGGCTCCACGATCTACGCCGCTACCGGGACCGGAGGCCTGTCGATCTCCTCAAACGGCGGGAAAACCTGGAAGACGTACACCTCAGACAACGGCTTCGGCGGCCTCGGCGGCTCCGCCCTCAACAACGTCATGAGCGTGTATGTTTCGGGCTCGACAATCTACGCGGGAACCGATCAGCGCGGTCTGTCAGTCTCCACCGACGGTGGTGCAACCTGGAAGACCTACACAAAAGCCAACGGCCTGGGCGACGATGAGGTCAACGGTGTGTACGCTTCCGGCTCGATGATCTACGCCGCAACCGGATCGACGGGGTATTGACTCAATGGGGCGCCCCGGGATTCTGCCGCATCGAATCTCTCGCGCGAGTGGTGTTCGCGGAACATTTGTTGACAAAAGCAAACCAGGAGGCCCCTCCATGAAAAAGCTCTCGGTCTTCTCAGTCGTTTTGATCTCCTGATGCCAATCACTACCTTCGCCGACGGTGGCTTGTCAGTTTCCACCGATGGGGGAGCAACCTGGAAGACTCACAGCTGGGCCAACGGCCGGCCAGCAACCACGTCTTCTGCGTCCACGCTTCGGGCTCTATCGTCTGCGCCGCAACTGGTGGAGGGGTTGGACGAGAGATTGAAGCAGGCTGCGAAGGTCATGGATTGGATGCGGACCATGACGATTATCCATGTGAGACTCAAGAGGTCTGGCAGGTAGTGCGGCGTGCGCGCGAAGAGTTCGGGACAATGGAGGCATTGGACGGGAGCCCCTGGGTAGGAGTTTCCGAGTCGCATTCAGTTCACTATCCCCCCTGTTATTGATTTTTCGAGCTTGAAG
>JBEKTX010000382.1:0-2671 GCA_049515615.1 Spirochaetia bacterium | reverse complement strand
CCATGTCCTTGAAGTGTAGCACCCCCCCGGGGACCAGAACAATCGCCCTCTTTCCGCCGAAGTGAATGGCTACATTTCTGTAGGATTGTTCCCGGGGATTCTACATAGATGTACGGCCGGGCTTCGGAAGGCCATTGTCAAATCTTACACAACTCCTTATCAGGAAATGGAATATGAGATAGAATGCTCATGGCACAATTCTTGTAACGCACTCGGCGGGGAGTCATATCCCCAACCCTTCCTGCGGCGTTCGGCCGAAGCCCGGGAAGGGTCATTCAACTAAAGGAGGAAAACATGAGTATCGGCAAGACTCCGAAGGACGTGGTTTCGTTCGTCGCCACGGAAAAAGTGCAGGTCGTTGATCTTCGATTCATGGACTTTCCAGGGCTATGGCAGCACTTCTCCGTTCCGGCGCGTGAGCTCACCGAGGAGGTATTCGAGCAGGGGCTCGGCTTCGACGGGTCCAGCATCCGGGGATGGCAGGCGATCAATGAATCGGACATGCTCGTGAAGCCTGTAGCGGACACGGCATTTGTCGATCCATTCCTCACGGCCAAGACACTTGTCCTGATCTGCAACATCTGCGACCCCATTACCGGAGAGGACTATACGCGCGACCCGCGCAACATCGCCCGCAAGGCCGAGGCTTTTCTGAAGGGCACGGGTCTGGCGGACGTCCCCTACTTCGGCCCCGAGTGCGAGTTCTTCATCTTCGACGATATCCGCTACGACCAGAATGAGCACGAGGGCTACTACCACGTCGATTCCGCCGAGGGCCGGTGGAACACGGGACGCGTGGAAAACCCCAACCTCGGGTACAAGATCCGCTACAAGGAAGGCTACTTCCCTGTCCCGCCCGCCGACACCCTGCAGGACATCAGGAGCGAGATGATGCTCACCCTGGAGTCCATCGGCGTCCCCATTGAGGTGCAGCACCACGAGGTGGGCACCGGCGGGCAGGCGGAGATCGACATGCACTTCGCCAACCTGCTCACCATGGCTGACAATGTGCTGAAGTACAAGTACGTGGCAAAGAACACCGCCAAGAAGCACAACAAGGTGGTGACCTTCATGCCAAAGCCCCTGTTCGGTGACAACGGCAGCGGAATGCACGTGCATTTCTCTCTGTGGAAAGGCGGCAAGAACCTCTTCGCCGGCGACGGATATGCCGGGCTCTCTCAGATGGCCTTGCACGTCATCGGCGGCCTTCTCAAGCACGCCCCTTCGATCCTCGCGTTCGCCACCCCGACCACCAACAGCTTCAAGCGACTCGTCCCCGGCTTCGAGGCGCCGGTGAACCTGGCATACTCTCGCAGGAACCGCAGCGCCTGCATCCGCATCCCGATGTACTCTCCGTCACCCAAGGCGAAGCGCCTGGAGTTCCGCTGCCCCGACCCGAGCTGCAACCCCTACCTCACCTTCTCCGCCATGCTGATGGCGGCGCTCGACGGCATCCAGAACAAAATCGACCCGGGACAGCCGATGGACAAGGACATCTACGACCTGCCGCCTGAAGAGCTGGCTGCGGTGCCCAAGACCCCCGGATCACTTCGCGACGTGCTCAAAGCGCTGGAGAACGACCACGACTATCTTCTGAAAGGCGATGTCTTCACAACCGACGTGATCGAGAAATGGATCGACTACAAGATGAAGAACGAGGTGTTCGCACTGGACCTGCGGCCTCATCCGTGGGAATACATGCTCTATTTCGATATCTGAAACCGCTCTCCGCTCCTTCCAATCGGGGCCTCGAGCGAGGCCCCTTCTTATTGCTGGCCCCGCATATCCAGTATTTGTCACGGACGCTCCGAATCCTCAGATCTCGGCCGGGACGTGCCCGTGGTAGTAGCTGTCCCGCAATTCCGTGATCTTCCGGTCCTGCAGGTAGTCGTCGAAACTCATCGCACGGTCGATTACCCCGCCGGGGCAGAGCTCGATGATTCGGTTGGCGATCGAGGTGACGAACTCGTGATCATGGCTGGTGAAAAGCAGGACCCCCCGGAAATCGACGAGGCCTTCGTCGAGCGCCTCGATCGCTTCCAGGTCGAGGTGATTGGTCGGCTCGTCCAGGACGAGGCAATTGGCGCCGGAGAGCATCAGCCGGGCCAGCATGCAGCGAACGCGCTCCCCGCCGGAGAGGACGCGCACCGGCTTCAGCCCTTCATCCCCTGAGAAAAGCATCCGTCCCAGAAAGGAGCGGACAAAGGTCTCGTCGTCGGTCGGGCTGTACTGCGCGAGCCAGTCGACAAGCGAAAGGTCGGTATCGAACAGCCGCGAGCTTTCCTTCGGGAAATATGACCACAGGATCGTCTGGCCCCAGGAGAATGTGCCGGAGTCAGGCGATTCTTCGCCGGTAAGAATACGAAAGAGTGCCGTCTTTGCCTGGTGCTCCCGCCCGACAAAAGCGATCTTGTCGGACGCGCCCACCGTGAGGTCGAAACCCGAGAGCACCGGCCGTCCCTCCACCGATTGGGACAGGCGCTGGATCTCCAGGACCACGTTTCCGATCTGCCGCGCCGGCTTGAACCCGACGTAGGGAAAGCGCCTGCTCGAAGGCGCGTAGTCGTCCACCTCCAGCTTTTCGAGGATCTTCTTGCGTGATGTGGCCTGTCGGCTCTTGGACACATTGGCCGCGAATCGGTGGATGAACTCCTTGAGGTCCCTCACCTTC
>JBEKTX010000381.1:0-4155 GCA_049515615.1 Spirochaetia bacterium | reverse complement strand
GGGTAACGACAGGCTAATTGCTTTTTAATGGCAGTATTGGGCACAGTACTCCCTGGCTGGCTTCCTGTTTCGGCCTCACTAAAAGTCTCCTCAACTCTGGAGGAGATATTCTCTGCGCAGATTGTCCAAGATCTGAATGAACAGTTCCTGATCGGGATAGCCGCTTGCGAAGCTGACTTTTACGCGCCTTACGCTCACCCGTACCTGGGCCCCGATCTTTAAAAGCTTCAGCCGCATCGTCTGGCAGGTTGCATGGGCAAGCTTCGTTCCTCGAAGTCCGATTCGGCGCAACTCGTTCATGATCACATACGCCAGGGAG
The DNA here is from genome assembly GCA_049515615.1 of Spirochaetia bacterium. Classification (GTDB taxonomy): domain Bacteria; phylum Spirochaetota; class Spirochaetia; order SZUA-6; family Fen-1364; genus Fen-1364. Next base: position 3,836 of record JBEKTX010000381.1, on the reverse strand, counting down.
GAAAACCAGAGCCGCAGCTGATTGGCTCGCATGGTCGCCGAGCTGGTCCTGTCGGCGAAGAGGTACAGCTGTTGTTCCTTGATACGATTTTCCATGTCGCCGCGGGCACAGTACATCTTCTCATACAGATACGGAGGTTCAAACTCATCCACAGGGAGGTTACTCACGATGAAGCGCGGGTTCTCTCCTTTGTCCAAGTACTCCGCCTTGCCTACCACGCTACGGGAGCGACTCCAGGTCTTGCGGGTGCGGTAGTTGAACCGAACAAAGCGCCTGGCTGCCTTGCCCGTCAGGGCCCAATCCCGTTTGGATTTCTTCATGGCGCGCCGGATACGCGTCAAAAGACGGCTGTTTTTCGCGATTCCCAGCAGGTAATTGACTCCATGAGCCTCGCACCAGCTCATCAACTCCTCTCGACAGAACCCGCTATCGCCTCGAAGCAGGATTCTCACCAGGGGCCATTTGTGACGGATCTTTTTGACCAGCAACGCCAGTACCCGCAACGACCCTTCACTGGCGTCGATGTCCGCCTTTCTCAGCTGTGCCCACAAAAGATGATCGCCGCAGAACACATACAACGGCAAATAACAGTAGCACTCATAATAGCCGTGGAAAAACCTGCCCTCCTGATTACCGTGTATCGGATCGTCGGTGGCATCAAAGTCCAGAATCAGAAGGCGGGGAGCTTTCTTATCTGTAACGCGCAGGAAGGTATCAACAAAGTACTCTTCCAGTTTCCCCATCTCCGCCACGATCCTCTTGTAGCGGGGCCGTTGCTCAAAGATACCGCCTGCGGTCTCCAGCCGATTCAGGGTGCTTTTGCCCGCGAGGGCTTTCCCCCGATCCTGCAGATCGCGGCGATTGCGTCCCTCTGGATCCACTTTGCCACACAGTACCGCCAGAAGTGGATCGCTGCGCAATCGATCATGATCGATGAGATCTTCATAATTCATGCACAGCCCAAAAGTGCGTTGCGCCAGAAGCTCCTCGACGCTGTGTTCGACAAATCGTTGATTACGGAAATCATCGAACCGAGAGGCGAACTCCTTGATGAACCCACGGCTGCTTTCGATCTCTCGCAGAAGAAGCCCGCCTGCGTCGGAGGTAATAGTCCCGCCGTCGATTGGTTCGCAGTACAGTGTGCATGCATCGTTTGGCCTTTCTGTTCTGGCGTATTTTGTTTGTGACAAAACATTTATACCGGAACGAAAGGCCTTTTTCAATCAAAAGTGTGAGAAAAGCGGGCTAGAGGGGAGGCTGAGGCGCGTCCTGCAGCGGGTGTCTCCATGAAAGAGAAGGGAATCGCGCGTAGTCCCTGTCCGTTGTGACCCAGGTGCATCCAGACTCAATGGCCATGGCCGCAAAATAGGCGTCAGGAATCAGGTTGCCTTTTAGATCGAGATTTTCGCAGAATGAGGTGAATATCTCCCAATGCCTGTGTCCAGATGAAATCAGCACGCAGTTTGCACGCTCCCGGATCACCCTGGCGAACTCCATGGCCTTCTTGATCGGAGTAGGTTGGGCGAATACTCGCGTGTGCGTGACGATGCGAAGGAACCCGCTCAGGACGAGGTCCGAGAGCCCGTACGCAGCGTCCCCGTTGATCTCTCGTTCCAGCCACTCCCTGAATGCAGCATGATTGGGAGCATCCTCACGGTGCGCATGGACCAGCACATTCACGTCAAAGAGGAGCATCTGAGCTTTCTATCCGCGTAAGAAGGTCTGCGCTGTCATCCAAGTCAATACCGGGCAGCAAGCCGGAACCTTTGAAGGTGACCAGACTGGCGTGCGGCTGGCGATCCGACTTTCCCCGGCGTCTTAGAACGCTGCGAAGCCCTTCGGACACCATCTCCCCGAGTGTTCGATTCATCCGAACAGCCTCTTCCTTGGCTTCCCGCAGGAGTTGATCGTCTATTCTGATTGTCGTCCTCATGAGAATGATCGTATAGCGAATGCATCAAGATGTCAACCCGTGATGCTTTGATGCAGCCATTCAGAGCTCCGTGCGGACCTCCGTCGGCAGAACCAGGAATCCAAGCTTTTCCCCCAGCAGCCTCATCTTCTTGTCACGCGTCACGATCTCCAGTGAGTCATCCACGTAAGGTCTGAAATGCAGCGCGGTGGCAACATGAATAGTATCCGGCGTCCGGCAGTCGGAAAGGGCAGGGGTCAGCCGGATGATTTCCTCGATCGATCCGTCAATCGCCTTGAAGTTCAGAGCATCCAGGAATCCTGAGAGCAGGTCCAGCCTTTCACGCGCCCACACATCGCCGGGGGCGAGTCCCTGCAGAAGCGGCGTGGGGTCAGCCATAGACGATGCGTTTCATGCGGCCGTTCCATCACGGCACGCCAGGTTGACAAGCACAAAGACCATCGATAGACTAAACGACATACGATAATCTTATCGATAGGAGATACCATGGCCACCGTCACAATCTCTCCAAAGTACCAGGTTGTCATCCCCAAGGAAGTCAGGGAAAGACTTGGCCTCACGCCAGGACAAAAGATCCAGACAATCGTGTTCGAAGATCGAATCGAACTGATTCCCGTGAGACCTATCAAGAAGATGAGAGGCTTTCTGAAAGGGATTGATACACGCGTCCCGAGGGAATCTGATAGAACATGAACGTTGTTGACTCAAGTGCATGGCTGGAGTACCTGGCGGCCGGACCAAACGCGTCATTCTTTTCCGAACCAATTGAAAACATTGCTGAGCTGATTGTGCCTGCAATATGTCTCTACGAGGTATTCAAACGTATTGTTCAGCAGCGATCTGAAAATGAGGCTCTACAAGTTGTCGCCGTCATGCAACAAGGAAAGGTAGTTGAACTGGACTCGAGGATTGCTTTGAGTGCAGCAAGGATAAGCTTGGACAAGCGATTGCCGATGGCGGATAGCGTGATGCTGGCCACTGCACGAATGAACAACGCCGTCTTATGGACTCAAGATTCGCATTTTGAAGGAATCGAGAATGTGAAATACAGGAAAGCAAGCGCCTGATCCTGCCTAATAACTTTCGACGACGAGGCCGGGAATTTTTCCAAAATGATTCGCATCCCTTGTGAGCACGGGCATCCCGAAGGATTTCGCCATCACCCCAAGGAGGACATCCATACGGGGAACCGGGGTGCCGTTTCTCAACAGCGCGGCGACGATTTCTCCGTAGAGGATCGCGAAGGGGGGAGTCGGTGAAATCACATCGAACCCATCGATCAGTCTGACGACCCGAGAGAGCTCCCGCCTGGGGTTGCCCGCCATTTCGGCACCGGCCCGCAAATCACAGAGGACGAAAAGCGAGATCAGAAGCGGCTGGCCGCCCAACGATTCAAGCTTCGAGGATGCAGGCCCCTTCGTGCCGCGACTCTGCTCACGAAGGAGATCGATGCAGAAGGTCGTGTCCGGAAACATGACTACGCGTCTTCCAGGCGTGGGGCGCGGACGAGATCCTTCTCTCGTTCTTTCACGATTTCCTCCATGCGATTCAGTGCATCCTCGGAGACGCTGAGGCTCTTTGCGTTTGCAAGCAGCTTCTCCGCGGTCATTCGGCGGGCACCGAGGATCCTTTTGATCACCTGGCTGAAAGATTCCCCATCTTTCTTTTCCCGAGCAAGTTTTTCATACGCTTCCATGTCGATAGTGATTGTTTTTACAGCCACCGCCAGCCTCCATGCACTTAAAGTGCACTTATTTGGTATACTGGTCAAGACCGTTCCCGCTAGGAGCCTGTCGGACTTTGTCGGTCGGGTATTCCGGAATCCTACTGGGCATGGTAGATTGAGGGCATGGCAGAGCGGCTGGTGAACGTGGATCGGGACACGCCGATGCTCCTTCCGGTG
>JBEKTX010000380.1:0-2749 GCA_049515615.1 Spirochaetia bacterium | reverse complement strand
GCATCCGCTGCATTCTCACCCGCGTTGACGTGCCCGCCGACCGAGGCGTCCCATAGGCCCGGGTTGGTGTCCTTGCTCATCGCCCTTTTCTGCAGATAGAGCCTTCCCTTGAGGTCGAAAACGTGAAGGTGGACGACAAGGTGAATGAGTCGGGGATTGCCGTGGCATTCCTGCCGCGACGCCGCGCCTATCGGCTTTCCCCGCCTGTCCACGAGCTGGAACATCTCCATGGCGGCTCAGCAGGCGTTGCGCCCGCCCGGCACCTTCCTGCCCACGCAGTAGGACACGAAGGTGTCCAGGGATGTGATTGCCGAGCGGATGTCGGGGTAGACCGGGAGGCCGCCCTCCTCCAGGGCCGCGACGAAGTCCGCGTAGTGCCGGCCCGCGTTCACCGAGATCACGATAGGCTTGGCGTGCCGGCGCGAGATATCCACGAGGAGACTGGCAAGGGCATCCGGGTCGCGGCACGTTTCGGGCACGGTCTTGAGGGTCACCGCGTGGGGAACGACGGCGACGAAAACGCAGTCCACCGCCTCGTCCCCTATCACGGCCTCCACGAACTCCGCATAGGTGCGGTCATCAGCCATCGGCGTGATGTCGAGAAACGGGGAGGAAGTGTCCACGAGCCCCGTGCTGTTGATGGCGTTCAACTTTTCCACGGTGCGGGGGCCCAGCCGCGCCTGGGTGAGCCCCTTCAGCTCGTCGGCGCTCACCGTGGATTCGAATCCCGCATTCACGACTCCGGCCACCCTGTTGCCGCGAGGTTTGCGCCCGGCGAGAAGGGAGAAGACGCGGATCCGGTCGTACAGCTCTTCGATGGTCTCCGCGAGGACGACCCCCGCCTGCCGGCAGGCTGCACGGAAGACCTCGTAGTTGCCGGACATCGCCGCCGTGTGGGAGGCTGCCGACCGTGCGCCCGCCTCCGTGCGCCCCCCCTTGTAGGCGATGATCGGCTTGGGCGATTCCCGCGCGCACTCGAAGAACGCGCGCCCCTCGCCGGCATCCAGCCCTTCGAGATAGACCGCGAGCACGTGGACGGCGGGGTCCCGGGAGAAATGCGCGAGAAGGTCGCCCACCTTGACGTCGAACTTGTTGCCGAAGCTCACCACGGACCTCAGTGGCCGGCATGACTTGAGCTTGTCGATGAGGGTCACGGAGAGCGCACCGCTCTGCGTGAGGAGGACCGCGTTGGCGTTTTCCGACGATCTGACTTCCAGTCTCTTCTCATTGATGAAAAGGGTGTTCACTCCCGGCTTCCCCTCCGCCGCCGCGTGGTAGACGCCCATGCAGTTGGGCCCGATGACCCGCAGGCCCGGCGGCATGGCTTTCCGAAGCTCGCTCGCGAACTCGGCATAAGGAGTCGAAGAGGGGACGCCGGGGATGAGGACCACGGCACGCACAGCGGTTCCCGCCAGGGAGCGCAGGAACGCGGGGGCGTTCAGCGCGGGGGCGGCGTAGACAGCAAGGTCGACCGGCCCCGGCAGGGACGGAATGTCCCGGTAGAGCGGGTATTCGCGGGAGCCGAGCTTCACGGTTCCTTCCCGCGGATTCACCAGGTACAGGTCGTCACGCTTTAGTTCGTGAAGGAGCTCCGCGATGTCGCGCGCCATGCTGTACTTCGTGAGGTCCGAGGAGACGCCGACCACCGCCACACCGCGCGGGCGGAAAAACGCGTCCAGGTTCCCGATGTTCACCCTCCGGCTCCATTCCTCTGCCCGGGGGGCGGCGGCGAGCTCAGCCAGGCCGTCCAGGGCGACGAACCGTCCGTCGGTGGAAATGGCGAAAGGGTTCACCTCCAGGGCCTTGAACACCCAGCGCGGCTTTTCCGCCATCGGTGAGTAGGCCAGGGAGAGGGCGCTGAACTGCGCCAGCGCGCGCGCCATCATTTCAAGGTATTCGGGATGCCCGATCTGCTCGAACCTGCGCCTGATGTGCAATGACCGCATCAAAGCAAGGGCGTCGTCGTACTCCATGGGCGGGAGGAATATGTTGGCCGGGTCATAGTTTTCGGCGAAGAACTCCGCATCATCGCCGCCCTTGCTCACGGTGAGCGCCGGGCCGAACGCGGGATCCTCACGGAAGCCGATGAGAACCTCGTTTCCGAGCGCCTGCGTGTGGGATACGTGCTCGACCAGGAGGAACCCCGCGATAGCGGGCCGTTCATCGGCGGCAAAGTGCGACTCCACCTCGGCCCGCATTCGTGAGAGAACGTACTGAACATAGAGAGGATCCGTTGCGTTCACCACTCGCACGCCGCCCAGCTTCTGCTTGTGCGGCACATCGGGCGAAACAATCTTCACCACGAGCGTGGAGCCGATCTCCCGAAGTCCCGCTTCGGTCACCTCGCGCGCGTCGTGAACGAACAGAAAGCGCGGGACGGTGAGCCCGAGACAGGAGAGAATCCCGTACACCTCGTGCTCGTGCAGCGATGACCTTCCCGCGCGCTGCGCCCCCTCCAGGATCGCATCGATGCCCGCCGCGGCTTCCTGGGTGAGAACCGACATTCCGAGTCCTCCCGCTCATTCACCCTTGAGCTTTTCCGGCGTGGTCTCTCCCAGAAGGAGCTTGCAGATGTTCTTGTATCCCACCTTCCGGTATTTTCTCAGGATTCCGGAGAACGCTTCATAGGCGTCAGCGTGGGACGACTTCAGCTCTTCAAGCCGGAGGAGCACTTCCTTCAGGTCATCAAGCGAGGCGAGAGCCGGCATGCGTGCCTCCCCGCCGCGAACCGCGCGGCTTTTTTTCAGAT
>JBEKTX010000379.1:0-2753 GCA_049515615.1 Spirochaetia bacterium | reverse complement strand
GCCGATGTAAAGGTCGCGATCCTCGACTCCTGTTCGTCCGGCTCCCTCACGCGCGCCAAGGGTGGACAGTCCCGGCCGGCCTTCCTTTTCGACTCTTCGTCGGACATGACCGGCCACGCCTACCTCACCTCGGCATCGGCAGAAGAGGCGGCCCAGGAATCCGACAGGATCGGCTCCTCGTTCTTCACGCATTTCCTCATCTCGGGCATGCGGGGCGCGGCCGATACGGCTGGAGATGGCATGGTGACCCTGAACGAGGCATATACGTATGCGTTTCAGGAGACCCTCGCCTCCACGGAGAAGACGCAGTACGGGCCGCAGCATCCCGCCTACGACATCAACCTCTCGGGGTCCGGGGACCTCGTGCTCACCGACCTCCGATCGTCGAGCGCGATCCTCACAATAGGAGAGGAAGTCGCCGGCCGCATGTACGTGCGGGATGCACAGGGCAATCTTGCCGTGGAGTTGAACAAGATCGGTGGCCAGAAGGCGGAGCTCGGCCTGGAGCCCGGCACGTACAGCGTCGTTCTGGACACGCGGACGGCGCGGCTGCAAGGCGACGTGAGGGTCACCAGCCGCGCGCCGGCAACCCTCAGCCTGGCGAGCCTCCGCTCCGTGCCGCTGGACAAGGCCACGGCTCGCGGCGTCGACACGGACGGCGCGAGCAGGCCCCAGGTTGCAGGCGCCGATTCGTCAGATCCCGCGGCCGCGCTTGGAGCAGCGGTCGGCTCGGTGGTCGGCTCGGCCATCGGCAAGGCCGTGGGCACGGCCGTGAACGCGGCCATCACCGCGGCCGCGGGGGCAGCGCGCGCCGCGCCGCCGGCGGATACTGCGCCCGCGGATGAATCCGCGCCTTCGGCGCGGCGCGACGAATCCGCGCCGCCCCAGGATTCCGCGACGACCGGCACGGATGTGTTTCGGCTCAGCTTCTTTCCGGACCTGTCACGGGGCATGTTTGCCTCTCGCGTGGACCACGTCGTGGCAGTGAACGTGCTCGCGGGCAGCTCAGGCTCATCCTACGGTTTCGAGATCGGAGGGCTTGCGAATCTCGAGTCGGGAAACGTGGTCGGGTTCCAGGCGGCAGGACTCGCCAACGCGGCAAAGGGCTCCATGACAGGATACCAGTCGGCGGGGCTTTTCAACTACGTGGCCGGCAATGTCTGCTTTTTCCAGTCTGCCGGTCTGGTCAACGTGGGCGGCACACTCCTGGGCGCGCAGATGGGCGGCCTTGCGAACGTCGTCATCGGCTCCACGGCCGGCGCCCAGGCGGCGGGACTGTTCAACTGGTCCGGCGGGGAGGTGCGCGGCGCGCAGGTTGCCGGGATCGGCAACTGGGCGGGCGCGGGGATTTCCGGCGCGCAGGTTGCCGGCGTCGCCAACTGGGGAAGCACCGTGAAGGGTCCGCAGATCAGCGTCGTGAATATCGCGGATTCAGTCACCGGCGTGCAGGTTGGCGTCGTGAACATCGCGCGGCACGTGACGGGCGTCCAGCTCGGCGTGCTCAATATCTCCCGTGAAATCGATGGGATCCCGATCGGCGTCGTTTCCATCGAGGGCCGTGGACGCCATGCGCTGGATCTGTGGGTGGACATGGCAGGGGTGCCGTGTGCCGCGCTCTCCCTTGGCACGCAGCACCTGTACTCGGTTTTCAGCGCGGGGTGGACGACAGGCTCCGATCCCGTTGTATGGTCGCTGGGGGCCGGTCTGGGCGGGAGGGCGAACCTGGGCCGAGCCTTCCTTGATTTCGATCTCTCCCTCGTCTCCCAGAGACAGGGCACGACCGGCTGGGACTCCTCCCCGCTGGGATCACTCTACCCCCGGGCGCGGGCGGTAGTGGGCTATCCCCTGGCGGACGGATTCGCCCTGGAGGCGGGAGTTTCCGTTCGCGCATTGGTGCCCACCCTGTCCTCGTCGATACCAGGAGCAGATCCTGTCCTCACGATTCTCCAGCCCTCATTCATCATCGGAGTCCATCTCGGCTGACGCGCGGACCCATAACATAAAATTAGCTTTCCGCCTCAATTTCGAGGAAGTACCTTAAGGTGTGGGTCTTGAAGAGAGAGTCCCGCCGCCCGCGGAGCCGCCCTCCGACTGGCAGCTCATCCGGGGGTGGCTGAGCCGGACGTACACGCGGTACCGCATACCGATGCTCGTTGGATCGAATATCCTGACGATCGTCCTTGCGCTCCTCCTGTACAACGGCCTGCGCCCCGCGCCTCAGAAGCTCACCCAGCGCGACATTGACAATGCCGTCAGCCGCTCTGTGCAGAACGCGCCTCCCCCGGCATCCAACGCATCGGTCGCCTACCAGACCATCCGGCCTTCCGTCGTCGTCGTGCAGACACAGACGATGGAAGGAGGCAAGACTCGCTCCACGCTGGGCGCCGGCGTCGTCATCGCGGAATCAGGCCTGATCCTGACCTGCCTGCACGTGGTCGGGGATTCGCCGCAGGTGAAGGTGGTCTTCTCGGACGGGACGGAGTCCGATGCCGTGGTCACCGTGCGGCTGCCGGGAAAGGACCTCGCCGTCCTGAGCGCGCTGAAGCCGCCCGACGAGCTGCAGCCTGCCACCCTCGCGAGCTCCGCGTCGCTTCGCGTGGGGGACGAGGTGGTCGCCGTGGGAAATCCCTTCGGCATCATCGGCTCGGTTTCCGACGGGGTGGTCTCGGGCCTCGGGCGGCAATACGTCACCCGCGAATCGGGAGTAGAGCTCACGAACCTCATCCAATTCGACTCGGCGGTGAACCCCGGGA
>JBEKTX010000378.1:0-2841 GCA_049515615.1 Spirochaetia bacterium | reverse complement strand
CAGGTTCGACACCCGGGCCCGGTCGTCGGGGATCATTTTCTCACCGTCAACAATCCCGTTCATCTCCGCGATGATGTCGGCGATCGAGGTCGCGTTCTTTGCAAGCCCATTGGCCGTGATGAACCGCTGGAAGCAAAGCATGTCCTTGAGGACCATCGGGTCCTCCATATCCCCCGTGAAGACGACCTGGAGCGGACGCGAGCCGCCGAACTCCCTCTGGAGCAGGGCCTCGGTGACGCGGACGGGGCTCTGGGGACCAACGAAGGTGGTGAAATCCACCTCGCGCCTGATGAATGGTATTCCCGCTATTCCGAACGCGAGAGCGACCGCGCTCGCGGCAACGAGCGCCCTCGGATGGCGGACGATCGTCCCCGCCCACGCTCCCATCACCTTCTCGACTGCTGCGCCCCCCCGTCGAACGAGGGGGTTGTCTCTGACCGCGCGCGGCCTGACCTTCATCGAGGCGACAACGGCCGGCACGAACATGAGGGAGATGAGGAGGGAAAAGAGGACGCCGATCGAAGAGAAGATCCCGAAATCGCGGATGGCGGTGAGGTAGGAGCCGACGATGAAGGATGAGAAGCCCAGGACGATAGTCAGGGCCGCCAGGATGACACGGACCCCCACCTCACGGAACGCGCCTTGCGACTCCTCCCTTGCGCTGCCGTAGCGACTCACGTCCTCGTCGAACTTGCTGAGAATGTGAATGCAGGGCGCCGTGCCAATGGCAAAGAGGAGGGCGGGAATGATGTCCGAGACGAGCGTGAGGGGACAGCGAAGGAGTCCCATCAGCCCCAGCACCCAGATCGTGCTCATGGCAACCGCGCTCAGGGGGACCAGAACGCCGCGGAGCGTGCCGAATGCGAGAAAGAGGGTAAGGATGATGAGGACGGCCACAATGGGGACCAGGAGCTTGAGATCGTGGAAGATGATCGCGCCAAGCTCGGTCACAAAAAGAGGGTTCCCGCCGAAAAGGAGCTTTTCGTCCACCCCGGAGGAGGCAGCGGCAGCCTGAATTCGATGAACCATCGCGGTCGTGTCGGCGCCGGATCTGGTTCGGCAGACGATCAAGGCCGCGCACCCGTCCTCGGAGAGAATTGCCCCGCGATAGCGCTCCCGTCCCATGACAGAGGCGCGCAGGGCCCGTACCTGCTCGTCTGTCGCGGGAAGGGCGTCGGGATCGACGAGCCTGCCGATCTCGATGCCGCCGTCGAGTGCTCGGCTGATGTCCATGACGTTCGTAAGACTGATGACTCCGCTCACTCCCTCCACGCCGGCGAAACGGTCCGTGAGCAGTGCGATGTCCTTGATGGTGCGCGGCGTGAAGATGTCCTCGGAGACGACGGCCACCAGCACGAGATCGTTCTGACCGAATCTCTCACCGACGTGTTGGAACAGCCGCACGGCCGGATCTTCCTGTGGCAGGTAGCTCACCATGTCGCTGTTGATCCGCAGGTCCTTGATCCACCATGCAAAGAAAACAGTCAGGGCCAGAAAAACCGCGATGATCGACCGGCGATGCGTGAAGACAAAAGAAGTGAGCCGCCTCAAGGTCCTACCTCCGGAGGATTCCCTTGAAAACGACCTCGAGCAGCGAATCCAGAGTCTCGATTTCTGGCGAGCCTGCGGAGAGCGAGAAGGGGTATTCGAAGGCCCTGAATGCGGTGACGATGACAACTGCGGCGGTGTGGACGTCCGGAATGGAGAACCGTCCTTCGGCAACTCCCTGGTCGAGGATTCCCGAGATGATGCGGATCTCGTCCTGGTCGAACATCTGGTGGATCCGCAGCAGGAGCTCGTAACGCTCGGCAGTGGCTTCAATGAACTCCATGTGCTGATTCAGTTTCCTGCGGAACATCTCGGTGCGGGTCAGGATGTATGCGCGGAACTTTGCCTCCGGGGTCTTCTCCACCTCTATCGCGCGGAGGAACTCCTCGCGAAGATCCTCGACCTCGTTCTTGAAGACCTCCAGGAAGATGTCTTCCTTGCTCGTGAAGTAGTGGTAGAGAGAGCTCTTGCTCATGTGGAGGGCCTTGGCGATGTCGCCCATTGTGGTCTTCTCGAACCCGAATTGCCTTATCACTCCGGCTGCCGCCTGGACGACCGACATCTTCTGTTCATCGTAGGTTTTGTCGCGCATCGGCAACTCCTGTTTTAGCCTATTCGACCAAAAGTCTTTATTGGTCGAATAAACCATTATTAGACCTGAAAATGCCTTTTGTCAAGCTCTTTTTGCAGGCTTGGAGACCAAGAACTGACAGCTTTTTCAGTAGATTACGTGTCGGCTCCTCGTGTCGGCCGTCCGCGGAGGCGCTTCTTCACTCCTCTGTAGTAGAACATGCGGAGCGCCTCCGCGGCACGGTAGAGGGCAAAGAGCACAGGCCTGAACGACGCGTCCCAAGTTCCCCAGCGAGCCAGGACCTTGTCCGAGAAGCCTGTCTTGAACTGGTAGAGCCCGAACATGGCGTGGTCCTGGTCCGGCCGCGGCGGCACGCCGTACAGGTCATAGGTGAGGCATCCCGCGGCATGCGCGCGCCGGATGGCTTCCCACTGCAAGGCATAGGTCGGCATGAGGTTGCGCTTGACCCCGGATGACGCGCCGTACAGGTATGCGGCACGGGTTCTCCAGAACGCCACGATGTTGCCAGCCAGGAGCTCTCCCTCATGCCAGGCAAGGAGCAATTTCACATCGGGAGCCGTTCCGTGGTATTCGCGCGATGATCGCAGAAGTCCCCGGTAATACGAGAGGGAGTGGATGCCGATCCTGTCCCGTCGCGCGGTCTCCTGGTAGATCGAGTACCAGCGGTCCAGCTCATCGAGGCTTCCCTCGGAGACGGTCAC
>JBEKTX010000377.1:0-2998 GCA_049515615.1 Spirochaetia bacterium | reverse complement strand
CGGAGGAGCACCCCGCCCTGTTTTGTCGAAACCTCGTTCGTTCCGAACTCCCGCCGCTTCTCCTCGACCTCTTCCTCGGTGAGCCCCTTCTCGCGGCTCCCCATGCGGAGGAAGCATTCCTCGGGGGAGAGGGAGCACGCTTCCAGGAGGACCCGTTCCTGATCCGTGGCTTGCAAGGCGGGCTTGCTCATGGGTTAATCTCTACCCGCCTGAATGCGCCGAGTCAAGCACGATGAATACGGCGGCTCCTGCTGGCGCTCAGGGAATAGCCGAAGGGGGAACCCTCAGCTCGTGGAGGTCCAGCCCGATTCGGGCGGGGGAACGTTTCGGACGAGCCGCCTTGAGATCGGGGCTGTCCAGATGGTCGCGGGTGCGGAAGTAGCGGGCCTTCGCCTCCAGGGCGCTGGGATTCTCGATGGTCACCTGCCGGAACTGGAAGCTGAGATTCGGATCGCTTCCAAGGACATGTTTCACGCCGTCCGTCTGGTCCGCCGGGACGCCCGCCATTCCGAGGATTTCCGCGATCCCCAGGCCGAGGGTGTACGGCTTTGTCCCCAGCAGGGAGACCCTTTCTTCCAGCAGCTTGTTCTCCAGGAGCACGTACGTGCGGGTGAGCGGATTCTCATAGACCTTTGCGCGCAGGCGGATGAAGGTGAACCACAGGCGCTGGCTCAGAGCCCCCAGGATCCGGCCCACGGTGGCGGGCGATTTCTGGAACACGGAGAGCAGCGACTCACGGGAAACCGGAAGGAGCACCGATTCTCCCGAGCTTACCGCGGCGGCGCTCCGCGGCGCAGTGGAGACGATGGACAGCTCGCCGAAGATGTCTCCATCCCGCAGGATGGAGAGGAGGATCTCGTCGGGCGGTGAGATCTTCAGAATCTCCACCTTCCCCGACTTGATCACGTACAGCTCGTTCCCCGGCTCGTGCTCGCAGAAGATCATCTGCCCGTCGGCAAAGACGCGGCAGAGCCCGCGCTCTACCGGCGCCGGAGACGCAGCGCCTTTGGCCTGGAGCGCGGCCAGCTGCCGCTTCCCCTCCTCCACGTGCATGCCCCCGGGGAACCGGGTGGTGTATACCTGCAGCGCGTGCAGGGCGTGGGCAGGCCGACCCTTCCGTGCCAGGTGCTGCGCGAGCTGGTAGAGATGCGCTTCGTCGTCGCGGGCACTTGCCTCGTCGGACGGGGAGGTCATCAGGTCATCGTAGGCGCGAAGCTCCTGGGCGAAGTAGGAGATGATCCGGCTGGCAAGCTCGGGGTTGGACTGCACGGACTCGATGAACCGCTCCCGCTCCAGGACCGCGCAGGAGCAGTCGGTCCGGGCCACGGCGGTCTCCATCCGCGGGCGGCGGCAGAGGCACGAGGTGAAGCCGAATATGTCTCCCGGCCCGAGGCTCGCGCGGAACCGGGGGATGCCGGGAGTGCCCGTCAGCCCGATCTCACCGGACTCGACGACGAACACATCGCTGGAGTCCTCGTCGGTTTCGATGTAGATGAGGGCGTCCTTTTTATACTTCACTGAGTCTCTCACCTGAGAGTGTAGGCGGGCTTCACCGTGCTGTCAAACCTCGTGGGCTCATGTTAGAGTGCCGGCGCATGGACAGGCTCAATTCGCCCCGCGTTGAGGACCGGCTCTCCGCCCTGCGCTCCCTGGCAGCCGCCCGGGGCCGGCCGTTCACTCCCACCGAACAGCGGGAAGTCAACTGCCACGTGCACACGTTCTATTCCTTCAGCCCGTATTCCCCCGCCGCCGCCGCCGCGCGCGCGCAGTCAGCGGGCCTCGCGGCGGTGGGCATCATGGACCACGACTCGATGGCCGGCGCCGCTGAGATGCGGGAGGCAGGCGCGATCCTCGGCATTGCCACTACCGCGGGGGTCGAGCTGCGCGTGAGCGCGGCCGGCACGACGCTGGAGGGACGGAGGATCAACAACCCGGACTCGCTCGGCGTGCTCTACATGATCATCCACGGAGTGCCCGCGCGAAGCGTCGACCTTGTCCGGAAAATGCTCCGGCCGATCCAGGCGGCACGGGAGCTGCGCGGGCGCCGTATGGTGGAGGGCATGAACACCCTCCTGCCGCGTTACGGTCTGCGCACCCTCGACTGGCTGAGGGACATTCGCTCTCTTTCCCGCGCCGACGATGGAGGAACGATCACCGAGAGGCACATCCTTTTCGCGGTGGCAGCCGCGATTGTGGAGAAGGCGGGCCGGGGCCGCGCGCTCCTGGACTATCTGGGGACGAGCATCGGCATTCACCCCCCCGCGCGAGTCTCCGACCTCCTGGCGGATCCTTCGAACGAGATGCTCCTCTTCGATCTGCTCGGCGTGTTGAAGAGCTCCTTCATCGAGAAGGTGTACATCCAGCCGGATGCACGGGAATGCATCCCGGTCCAGGACGCTGTTCGGTTCGCCGAGGAGGCGGGCGGCATACCGACCTACGCGTACCTGGGGGACGTCACCGACTCACCGACGGGGGACAAGAAGGCCGAGAAATTCGAGGACAGCTACCTCGACGTGCTCATGGCCGAGGTGAAACGCCTTGGCTTCCGCGCCGTTGCCTATATGCCCCCGCGCAACACGATTGCCCAGCTCCTGCGCGTCCAGGACCTCTGCGCACGGCACGGGCTCATGGAGATCAGCGGCGTGGACATCAACAGCCCCCGGCAGTCTTTCAACTGTCCCGAGCTGGCGCGGCCCGAGTTTTCGCATCTCATCTCCGCGACCTGGGCGCTGATCGCGCACGAGAGACTCTCCGATGCCGCGCCGCGATACGGGCTCTTCCATCCGGACAATCCGCTCGCCTCGCTTCCCCTGGCGAGCCGCATTGACGCCTACGCGGAAGTCGGCAGGACGCTGGATCCCTCCGACCTCGGACCCGCCGTCGGGCACCCGCTGGCGGCGTCATGGGGGAGACAATAGTGAGACGCTGGCTTGAGCCTCCACCGTCGCAGCGTTAGTATGAGGCAGAATGAGGCGCGTTGACGGTTGACTCTGTCGGG
>JBEKTX010000376.1:0-2999 GCA_049515615.1 Spirochaetia bacterium | reverse complement strand
GGTCTTCGTGGAACGCCGGCCACCTCCTGAAGGACAACGAACCCGACCGGACGGAAAATGCCACGCCTTGGGCGCTCGGTGGGCACCTCGGCCGCCGACTCAGTCCGACAGGCTCCTAGACCGGCCGGGAATCCGGGCTCTCGCCGTGCTACGCGTCCGCCAGCAGAAGGAACTCCTCCCGGTCCAGGACTTCTTTCTCCAGCAGGCGCGCGGCAACCGCCTCCACGGTGGCACGCTTCTCCTCGATGATCCTTCGCGCGGTCGCGTAGGCCTGCTCGAGGATGAGCTTCACTTCCTCGTCGATTTGCGCCGCGATCTTCTCCGAGTATTCCCTTTCCGTGGGCATGTAGGTGTCTCCCCTGAGAAAGGGGTTGCGGGGGCGCTCGTAGGAGGAGAGTCCCATCCGGGAGCTCATCCCGTACTCTTTGACCATGGCGCGAGCGATGTCCGTTGCCTTGAAGAGGTCATTCTGCGCGCCCGTGGACACGTCGTTGAAGAAATACTCCTCCGCCACCCTTCCGCCGAGGAGAGAGGCGAGCTTTTCCTCGAGCTCCTTCTTCGTGACCAGGTAGCGGTCTTCCGTGGGAAGCTGGATGGTGTAGCCCAGCGCCGCAACGCCGCGGGGAACGATGGAAATCTTCTGCACCGCGTCCGCGCTCCCCAGGCTGTGCCCGACCACCGCGTGCCCGGACTCGTGGAAGGCGACGATCTTCTTCTCCCGCGGGCTGATGAGCCGCTTCTTCTTCTCCAGGCCCGCCACCACGCGGTCGATCGCCTCGCTGAACTCATCAGGGGTGACCTCCGTTTTTCCCCGTCGAGCAACGAGCAGCGCGGCCTCGTTGACGATGTTGGCAAGGTCCGCCCCGACAAATCCCGGCGTGCGCTGGGCGATGAGATGAAGGTCCACCGACGCGGCAAGCTTCACCCCCTTCGCATGAACGTTCAGGATGGCTTCGCGGCCCACGAGGTCCGGCCGGTCAACGACGACCTGCCGGTCGAAGCGTCCGGGCCGCAGGAGCGCGGGATCCAGGATTTCCGGCCGGTTTGTGGCGCCCATGATGATCACGCCCTTTCGCGTGTCGAACCCATCCATTTCCGTCAGGAGCTGGTTCAAGGTCTGCTCGCGCTCGTCGTAGCCGCCCATGGGGCTGTAGCCGCGGGCCTTGCCCAGCGCATCCAGCTCGTCGATGAAGATGATGCAGGGGGATTTTGCCGAAGCCTGCGCGAACAGGTCTCGAACCCGCGCTGCCCCCACGCCCACGAACATTTCGACAAACTCCGAGCCCGAGATGCTGAAGAAGGGCACACCGGCCTCTCCTGCCACGGCCTTGGCCAGGAGGGTCTTTCCGGTTCCCGGCGCGCCGACAAGGAGAATGCCGCGCGGGATCCTTCCGCCGAGCGTCTCGAAGCGCTGGGGGGTCTTGAGGAAGTCCACGACCTCCTGCAGCTCCTCCTTGGCCTCGTCGATCCCGGCAACATCGACAAAGGTGATTCGCTTCGCCCCCGAATCCGCGACGAGCTTGGCCTTGCTCTGTCCGATGCTCAACACGCCCGGCCCGCCCGAGCCCATGCGCATCATGAAGAAGTTCCACAGGGCGAACATGATGCCCACCGGAAGGATCCATGAGAGGATGCTCCCCAGAAACGATCCCTGCGTCCTGCCCGTGAACTTGACGCCCTTGTCGGCGAGCTGCTTCACGAGGTCTGGCTCGTCGACACGCATTGTATGAAAAGCCATGACCTGTCCGGACTGGTTGACCATGTTTCCCTGGATGTCCGTGGGGGACACGCTGAGATCCTGCACCTTGCCCTGCGCCAGGGCCTTTTTGAAGTCGCTGTACGCGACGTCGGTGGAAGCGCCCCCGCCGAGAAACCACTGCAGACCGAGAATGAGCAGAAGGCCTGCCACGACATAGAATATGGAGAACTGGGTTCTCTTGTGCTGATCGGGGTTCATATCCGCCTCGTCTCCTCATTCAATTTACAATCGGCGGAGGCGCAAAACAAGCGCGTCCATCGTTGACATGGCATGGCGCGCGGAGTAGAAAGTCGCAGGAGGAAGAACGCGTGAAGGTCCTGTTCACCGGCATCCAGCCCACGGGAGAGATCCATCTGGGCAACTATTTCGGGGCGGTTGCCAACTGGGTGCGGCTGCAGCACGAGTACACATCCTACATCTCCGTCGTGGACCTGCATGCGGTGACGATCCCCTACGAGCCCGCGGAGCTGCCGGGCCGCATCATCGAGCTTGCCACAACCCTGTATGCCTGCGGCATCGACCTGGAAAAGACGACCCTGTTCGTGCAGTCAGAGGTTCCCGGTCACGCGGACCTCACATGGATGTTCAACACGATCACGCCGCTGGGCGAGCTCGAGCGGATGACCCAGTTCAAGGACAAGCGGGACCAGTTCCGCGCGTCCGTCAATGTCGGCATCCTGGACTACCCCGTCCTGCAGGCGGCGGACATCCTCCTGTACAAAGGGGAGGTCGTGCCCGTCGGAGAAGACCAGGTCCAGCACGTCGAGTTCACCCGCGAAGTGGCGCGGCACTTCAATTCCCGGTACGGCCCTACTTTTCCCGAATGCCAGGCATTGCTCACGAAGACTCCCCGGGTCCTCGGGCTGGACGGGGATTCCAAGATGAGCAAGAGCAAGGGGAACACGATCGGGGTATTGGATAAGCCCGAGCAGATCTGGGCCAAGGTCGCTCCTGCGAAAACGGATCCCGCGCGCGTGCGGCGCTCGGATCCCGGCACGCCTGAGAAGTGCACGATCTGGTCGTATCACCTGCTGGTCACGCAGGAACCCGAGCTTGCCGAGATCCATGACGGCTGCACCACGGCCGGCATCGGGTGCATCGACTGCAAGAAGCGATTCCACGCCAACTTGATGAAGGTCCTGGATCCGATCCGGGAACGCCACGGCGAGCTTTCCGGAACCGGGAAAAAAATGGTGGAGGATCGGCTCGAAGCGAACGCGGTGAAGTGCCGCGCAGTGGC
>JBEKTX010000375.1:0-3012 GCA_049515615.1 Spirochaetia bacterium | reverse complement strand
GGCAGCAAGGCCGGCAGGGAGTTCGACCTGAGCAGGCGGGAGCTCGCGCTGCTCCAGCTCTTCGTCGCCCGCGAGGGCCAGGCGCTGGACCGGTTCACCCTCATGGATGAGGTGTGGGGTGTGCGCTACGAGGGGACGACCAGGACCCTGGACCAGCACATCGCGGGCCTTCGGAAGAAGGTGGAGGATGACCCCTCCCATCCGCGTCA
Source organism: Spirochaetia bacterium (assembly GCA_049515615.1). Classification (GTDB taxonomy): domain Bacteria; phylum Spirochaetota; class Spirochaetia; order SZUA-6; family Fen-1364; genus Fen-1364. The sequence goes on along the minus strand of JBEKTX010000375.1, from coordinate 2,803 downwards.
CATCACGACCGTCCACGGGACGGGCTACCGGTTCACCGCGGCTCCCTGAGCCTTGCCAACCAGCTCCCGGGAGGTTATGTTTCCAGATGCGGGTCCCATGAAAAAAAAGCTTCTATCTGTCCTGACCGCTGTCCGGGCCGCCATCCTGGCGGTCTTTCCGGGTCGTCGCGTCTACCTTCCGATGATGGCGGCGACATCAGTTCTCGCTCTGATACTCTTCCTCATATTTCCCCCCGTCCCGCTCCCCCACGGTCCCCGCACGGGCGGAGGAGCCCTTCTGCAGCACCACGCCCATGTCGCGCACGCGGTCGAGAGTCCGCCCGCAGGCGCGAAGCCGGTAACCAGGCGATTCCTGACGCTGAACCCGGGCGAGACCGTCGACTTGTCGCCCGGCCCGGTAAGCTTCGGCGGCCATCCCGAGCTCCTGTCCCGCCTGGGTTCGACGTGGAGGTTCCGAGCCCGAGGCTCGGGGCATACGGTGCTGAGCGTGGGAAAGGGCGGAGGCCGGCACCAGGTCTACCTGTTCGTGAGTCCCCTCCTTTCCCGACAGGTGAGCCGGGAGGACGTGGACTGGTACAAGTCGCAATGGGGGACGGGCTACGCCAATTGCGGGCCCGCCCTGGTTTCCATGGCCATCCTCTGGGCGCAGGGGCAGGACATACCTGTCCAGGACATTCGCGAGGAGATCGGATATCCCTACGACGACGGCGCGGTGAGCTTCGACGATCTGAGCGCCTCGCTGGGCCGGCACAAGGTCCCCTTCACGACTCCGCAGCTCGCCGAGGCTGAGGACCTCCGCAGCATCGTGGATCGGGGGCACATCGCGCTTGTGCTCATCCAGAGCGGGAGCATCGAGAAAGTGCACGGGGATCCGGTGACGGATCTGGTGGGCCGGTATTACGACGACGATGAAGGCCACTACATCCTGGTCAAGGGGTACACGCTGGACAAGGGCTTCTTCGTTGTCTACGACCCGTACCCAGTGGACTGGGAATCGAACAGCCTGCGCTACGAAGACAACGTCAGCATGATCGGGAAGAATCGCTACTATCCCGCCGACCAGCTCTTTGGCGCGCTGAAGACTCCGCTCGTTCTCGAGGTGTCATCGAACTGACCGGGCCGGCTTCCTCTCGGGGAAGCTCAGGGCAGTGGAGAGATACATCACCAGCGCCAGGCTGAACACGATCTTCCAGCCCGTCGTGACGGAGAGAATGCTGGCCAGCGGCGTGGCGAGCACGGAGAACGCGCCGTTGATCGCCCACGCCCATGGGATGAGAGAATCGGATACCCCCGCCAGGGAAGATGTCCCAAGAGCAAATGGTCTTCCCAGGGCCATGGAGATCGGGGCCATGAGCAGGACGGCGATCAGCATGCGCAGGGGGAGGGGAAGCCCGATGCCGGCGCGCATGAGCGGGTCCAGGCCGAAGATGAAAAAGAGGATGCTCGCGGCGATGACGACAAGCCCTCCCACCAGCCCGCGCCTGCGCTTGTCCCCGAAGCGCTGCGCGCGCCAGCTTCCCATCCCGGAAAAAACGAGCACGCCGGCGAGCACGGTTGCGAACGCCAGGGTGGAGCTTCCCAGGAAAAAGGAAAGCTTCTTCACCAGCGCGAGCTCGATGAAGAAGAAGCCGAATCCCAGCGCCGCAAAATAGAAGAAAACCTTCGGCAGCAGGAAGCGCGCGCCGGACTGCTGCCGAATCGCCCTTCTGCCCGCTCCCAGGGGGAGGAGAAGGACGATTGCGGCGAGCACGAGCGCCTGCACCAGCACGACGAGGTTCAGCAGGTAGCCGATTTCCCGCTCGGGCAGCACCTGCAGGCGGGCAAGGAGGGTGCGGATCCGGGTGAGCCGCGAGATCGAAAAGAAATCGGGCCGGTCCATCGTGGAGGGAGCGAGGTTGAAGAAACGGTCCTCCGTCGTGAGAGGCCTGTCATTCCCGAAAACCCTCACGAGGTCGATCATGAGCGCGTCCTGCGCCGTCGGTGAGACGTGAACCTCTCCCTGCTCGAAGGAGATGGGCGGAAGGTCATTCCAGACGCTGATCGAACCGGGGTCGATGCCCGGGTACCAGGGAGTGTCGAAGGACCGGTCCGAGCACCAGGCCACGAGGGCCTGGATGTCGGAAGCTGAAAACGGCTCGTTGCTGACGAGAAGCTGGCACATCCACGCGGTGCGATACGCCAGCACGTGATGGCCCGGGTCACTGATCCCCCGCAGATGAAGCGCGGCAACAAGGGTGTTTGCAAGCTTCAAGCAATAGACGTTGAATTCGGAGATATCCATCGGAATGGAAAGGATGCCGCCCTTTGAGAGGGACCCCAGGTAGGTCTCCACGGCCTCCGTGGTGAACGACCAGGCGTTGTTCGAATCCTGGGAGAGGAAATCGCTTGACATTTCGATGAGATCGAAGCGCTCACTCCCGCCCTGAAGGAGGGAAAAGGCGCTCCCGCCCCGCAGTCGGATGCCTGAGGAACCTTGCAGGCCGGGCGCCACGATGCGCAGCCGGTCGCGGACGAGGCGGAAGACGTCGCCGGGCTGCTCAAGGGCCACTCCGGATGCCGCGCCGCTCACCGCGCTTTCCGCTATTTTCATTCCGCCATTCGTGCCAAGAAGGAGCACCCGCGGGTGCGGCCGTATCGTGTACGGAAAAGAGGCGAGGGACCCGGCGAGGTAGGAGGAGTCCGTCGGCAGGCCGCGCATGAGCGAGCTCACCCGCAGTGCGTCCCGATAGAGGCCCAGGGTCCTCGGCGGGGAACCGATGCCGGACCCGTAGTTGTTCGTCATGCTCACGTCGTCGAACTCGGC
>JBEKTX010000374.1:0-3021 GCA_049515615.1 Spirochaetia bacterium | reverse complement strand
CTCCACAAGCTTCATCGAGAGGGTCTGGGGAAGCGTGTCCCCTATGGCCATGAGATTGATCCGTCCGATCTTCAAGCCGTTGATGCCCGCAGCGCGGAATGCCATGTCGGCGAACACCGGGAACTGGGGCATGTTGCAGGAGAACATGGCGGTTGGCATGAAGAAGAAGGTCCGTGCCGGGTCCAGGCGCTCAGCCCCGACTTTTTCAATCGCGGCACCGACGACGGACACCAGGGGCGTGCATTCCCCGCCGCTGGCGTAGCGGAACCCCGTGCTCAGGGCGGAGGCGCTGGGGTCGAGAAGAAGCGCTGGGTGTCCGGTCCGCATGAACGCCTCAGCCCAGAAACGGCTGATGAGGGTGTCCACTGCGGGAATGAGAACCGTATCGCCTTCACGGAGCTCGTCGTTCCGTGCAAGGACAACCGGTTCGGCGGAGCGCGCCCTCAGCCGCTCCCGGGCTCGATAGTTGCGGAAAGACTGGAGCGCGGCCTCGATCCTCGTCAGATAACCCACGTCGGAGGCATGGGCATCGAGCTGGAGAAACAGGAAGGGCTTTCCGAAATGGGTCAGGATGTCCTTCACATAGCTCATCAGGAACGAGTCAGGGCTGCAGCGGAAACAGGTGAGGAAGACCGGGAAAAGGTTCTTCGCGCGGGCGGCGTACTCCGCGGCGCGCACGATGAGCCTGCCGTAGTGCCAGTGCATCCTCTCCTCGTACTGGCGCGCGTACGTGAGGGGATACTGCTCCAATGCCAGCTCTTCCTGCCAATACACGGACGCGCCGAGCTGTTCCATTGTGCGCGGCAAGGAGGTGTTCAAGACGGCGTCGAAGGCAACGTAGGGCCGGCCGAGGAGCAGCACTCGAAGCGGCTCATCGCCTGCGCCGCCGGAGGCGGATTCTGCGCCGCCTTTCCCGGGCCTCTGCTCCAACCGGTCGAACGTGCCGGCGAGCTTCAGCCGTGCCTCCCGGAAAAGCGCGGCAGCATGCTGGTAGGCGCGGCGCGTCTCCTCCTGCTCGAGCCCGGGAATCCGGGCGGAGAGCGCCGCGTGGATCAGGTCCGCAATCTCTTTATCGTTTCTTTCCCGCAGCGGGAGCAGGGGGGAAATGAGCCTGCTGCCTGTCTCGAAGGCGGTGAGCTTCCCCACGACGGAGGGCAGATACTGCGAGTAGTAGCAGTAGGCGCTGTCAGCTTGCCTCCGGCGGAAGCTCGAACTGTCCGGCTCGACGCCTTCGCGTTCATTGGAGACCGACGGAAAGAAAATGTAGTCCACGCCCCTGTCCAGGAGCTGTTTCACGTACCCATGGGCCAGGATCATGGGGGCGCAGAAGTCGGAGTTCACCGAGGCCTCCCCTTCCTCGAATGCGTCATTCCGCTGGTCCGACGTCTCGATTGAGAATCCCAGCCGCGTGAGGAAGCTCCTCCACAACGGCTCGTAGGAGAACGAGTACAGCCCGCGTGGAATCCCGATGGTGACCGCGCCGCGCCGGCCGGCCGCTGCCGAGGCGCGCGTGACGGGCTGCTGATACAGAGGGCTCATTGCATCGCGAAAGCGTTTCTCCGGAGCCGAGGCATCGGCCGATGAACCTGCCGGGCCGGGCGCCCTGCGGCTGGCATACTCCCTCCCGCACTTCATCCCCCACCCGGTCCGCACGCCGTGCCGTTCGACGACGGTGAGGGCGCAGTGGTTCGCGCAGAGCCGGCACTCCTCGGTGTCCAGCACAATCGGCTCTGTTTCCCACATGAATTTGGAAGTGGCCAGGCCCTCGTCCCGGCATTGCAATGCGGCCCCCAGGGCGCCGGTGAGATGGCAGTACGGGGAGACATGGATCGTCCTGCCCAGGTGCTGTTCGAACGCGGATACCAGCGCCCTGTTTCTGGCCGTGGCGCCCTGGAAGACGATCGTATCCCCCAGGGGACTCTTGCCGACGACCTTCGAAAGGTAGTTGTCGCGCACCGAGTGCAGCACCGCACCCGCGAGGGCCGCACGGGACCACCCTTCCCCGAGCAGCGTGGAGAGATCCCGCTCCATGTAGACGGTGCAGCGGTCGCTCGTAAAGGGGGCGTTGTCCGTCATCGCCATATCGGAGAACTCCCCGAGACTCACTCCCAGCCTCCGTGCCTGCTCCTCGATGAAGCTCCCGGTCCCGGCCGCGCAGACGTAGTTCATCGTGGAAAAATAGACCTCTCCGTCCCGGATCCGCGTGAACTTGGAGTCCTGGCCTCCTATCTCGATGATCGTATCCACGTCGGGATGCAGGAACACCGCCGCCTTCGCGTGCGCCGTGATCTCGTTCACCTCGCGGTCCGCCTGGAAGACCTGGCGAATCATGGCGCGCCCCGAGCCAGTGGTGGCAGCGCCGAGAAGCCGGGGTGCGCCTCCTGTCTGGGTGCTCCCGATCACCCGGAGGAGCCGCTGGACGGCCCCGATGGGGTCACCACCGGTGCGGGTGTAGAACCCTGCCTCACATCGGCCATCCGGCGTGGTGAGCGCGGCCTTCGTGCTGGTCGAGCCGACATCGATGCCGAGATAGTAACCGGTCCCGGCCCGACTGCCTCCGCTCGGACGGAAGATCTCCACCTCGTCCCGGTCCTCCACCTTGAAGGCGTCGAGGGAGGGGTAGTCCGCAAGCCTACGGGAGAGCGGTGTCCTGACCTGCCGCCGGGCAGTCGAGGGCTTCAGCAGCGCATCGATCCGGATCGTCTGCTCGGCGCCAAAGAGGGCCGCGCCGATAGCGGCCACCCGCTGACAGTCCTCCGGGACGACGACCGCCGCGCCGAGAAGGCGCTCGATCGCGGAGGCGATCTTCGCGTTCAGCGCAACGCCTCCCACAAGCCCCACCGGGGCGCTCAGCGTCCTTCCCTTCAGGAGCGTGTCCAGCATGCTGCGCGCGATCCCTTCGCAGCGGCCGGCAGAGACCGCGGCGAGAGAGTGACCCTCCTGCATCGCATGGATGACGTCGGTCGTGGCGAAGACGGCGCACCGCGCGGCGATGCGCGGGGCTTTCCCCGTCAACTGCCC
>JBEKTX010000373.1:0-3073 GCA_049515615.1 Spirochaetia bacterium | reverse complement strand
GGCCGGTATCTTCTTCTCCTTGCGGTATGCATCCTCCTGGAGCTGTATGCGGCCGAGGATATTGTCGATGTAGAAGGCGAACTGCTTCTCGTAGAGGCTCTTCGGGTAGTCCTTCCCGATCGTTCCTTCGAAAACCATGCGAAGGTCCTCGTAGCGCGGGATGAAGCCAATGGGCGTCTCGATCCCGCCGAACTCTCCGTGCGCATAGCGTTCCAGCCAGGACAACCACGCCTTCACGTCTCGCTTTTCCCCGAGGAGCTTCTTCAAGTCTCCTCCACGCTCGCAGTCGAGCAGGAAATAGTTCAACCCCGCGATGAGCGGCCGTCCCGCCGCCGAGAATTTCTTCGAATTGAAGAACAGGAACTGGGCTTCCATGTAGTCCCCGAGAGGACAGGGGATGAAGGGCGAGTTCGCCCACGGCTGGCGGTTGATTCCCTTTGCGCCCACCTCGGTTGCGGTGGCCGCCGAGAGGATTGACGCTCCGATCACCACTCCATGGTCCGGGCTCCTGGCCACCCACACGGGCGGCATCGTGTCGCTGTCCCGGCCGCTGTACGTGATGACCTTGATGGGCACGCCGGCGGGATCAGTGGCGATCTTCTGGTTGTAGTTCCCGATGGCCGTGTTGCTGAGGGTTGCTCGCGCGTTTGCGTTGGACACGGGAACGGGCTTGCCGTTCTTGTCGGTCTTGCCCTGCCACCAGTCACCCTGGAAATTCTTTCCTTTCGCCGGCAACGCCTCCCCGCTGCCCGTCCAGTGCGGAACGTTGTGCTCGTCCACGAGAACGTTGGACCAGATCACCTCCGTACCCGGCTCCCGCAGGCATTTGTAGAGGTAGGGGTCGCCTTCCTTGTTGAGGTCCTCCACGATGGCGAAGACGCCGATTTCGGGATTCACCGCGCGCAGCGTGCCGTCAGACGCGATCCACATCTGCGCGAGGTCGTCTCCCACGTAGTCGGTTCCGACCATTGCGGTTGTGGTCTTGCCGCATCCCGAGGGAGCGGCGCCGGCAAAGAAGGTCTTTCTTCCGCCGGGTCCCGTCATGCCCGTGATGAACATGTGCTCGGAGAGCTCGCTCTCGCGACGGAAATACGTGGCCAGGTCGACGGCGAACCGGTGGTTGCCCTTCTTCAGCATCAGCGTGTTCCCCGCGTAGGTGCAGAACATGCTGAAGGTGGTGAACCAGCTTCGATCCATGAAGATCCGCGCCCGTGGGATGTCCTCGGAGCGGTTGGTCCCCTGGCTGTGGACATTCGTGAAGAACACGCCGGCCCTGCGGACCTCGGCGTCGAACTGGGAATACACGTTGGCGTACAGGATGTTCGCGCTGTGCAGAACGTAGGCGGAGCTGGAGATCATCAGGCCGGGGATTGCCGCCTGCGCGCCGATGGGACCGCGGTTGTAGAATCCCAGGTACAGGGTCTTGCCCTTCATGATGCCGACCATGTTTTCGCGGATGTAGGAGAGGGCCTCGGCGCGCAGCATCTTCTTGGCGAGTGTGCTGACCTCCTCGTCTTCGTTGGCGATATAATAGGTCTGGTCGACCATCCTCCCCTGGTCCTCGGGGAGATCGAAGTGCAGCGTGTGATCCTTCATCGCGAGGGGACGTTCCTCGCCGTTCTCGAGGCTGCGCGCCCGGCAGGCCGCCGCGTCCTCCGCGGAGCCGCTGACGATGAAGACCTCCGAGGGGGCGCACATCGAGATCGCATTGGCGATGCGGACAAGGGCTTCCGGGTTCGCAATTGACTTGATCTTGGCGAGATTCGAGGCGTCCAGGGACGTCGTGAACACCTTTGTCGCCTCCGCGAGGCTCTCGATGCCTCCTACTTCGGCAAGGATATCGATGCCTTTCTTCAGAGCAAGCATGACCACTCCCCCCAACAGAATCTGGCTCCCGCCTGCCTGCCGCATACGCGTCACACTGGTGCGTCAGGGCTGCGCATAATTATGCAGAAGAAGGCATATATATACGAATGTTGCGTTCGTGTCAATGGGGGAGCGAAAGCAATTGGCAGGCGAGAGGTTCTTCGGCGTTTGCCGCGCGACTTCAGCGCCGCAATACGAGAGGGAGTCAATTCTTGACTACAAGTTGCATGGGCCGACTCTCCCCGAAAAAGAAAGGGGAGGGGGCGCGTGCCCCCCGCCAGGATCAGCCGATTGCCACCTTCCCCGTCTCTCCGCTCCTGATGCGGATGCACTCCTCCATCGGGAGAATGAAGATTTTCCCGTCTCCGATGTTGCCAGTCCGCGCACCCTTGATGATCGCATCCACCGCGGGCTTCACGTAGGCATCGTTCACGCCGATTTCCAGCCGGATCTTCTTCAGCAGCGTGCCGACCTCCTTCACCCCGCGGTAGACTTCCGTGACGCCCTTCTGCCGTCCGCAGCCCAGGACGTTCGTCACCGTCTTGAGGTAGATCTCCTTCTCGTCCAGCTCGCGCATCACGTCGTCGAGCTTGTGCGGTTGAATGATTGCAATGATCAGTTTCATGCGTTCCTCCAGGTTATGCGCGCTCAGTCGATGAGGGTGTAGGCGCTCTCCTTGTGCTGCGTGTTGTCGAGGCCGATTGCCTCCTCCTCCTCGCGCACGCGGAGACCCATGATCAGGTCGAGCACCTTCGTGAGGACCAGGGTGATCACCACCGCGTAGCCGATCGTTGCGGCAACGCCGATGGCCTGGATCCCTACCTGCTTGAAGTTCCCGAAAATCCAACCGTCTGCTCCGCCCGGGTTGATCAGCTTGCTGGCGAATACCCCCGTCAGCAGCGCCCCGACGGTTCCTCCGACCCCGTGGACCCCGAAAGCGTCCAGCGAGTCGTCGTAGCCGAGTTTCCCCTTGATGACGGAGACCGCGATGTAGCACACGATCGCCACGCAAATCCCGATCGCGATCGCCCCCATCGGCGTGACGAAGCCCGCGGCGGGCGTGATGGCGACGAGCCCGGCCACCGCGCCGGTTGCCGCGCCCAGCACCGTCGGCTTCTTGGCCACGATCCATTCAATGAAGAGCCACGCGAGGGCCGCCATGGCTGTTGCCGTGTTCGTATTGATGAAGGCGCTCACGGCGAGCTCG
>JBEKTX010000372.1:0-3099 GCA_049515615.1 Spirochaetia bacterium | reverse complement strand
TCGTGACCCACCTCTCGGGAGAGCGGCATTTCGAGCTCGGAACGGGCACGCCGTATGAGTCGGGGGTCCCGATCACCGGGTCCGCGCGCCTTCGCCTTTCCGCGGATTTCTACCTCGTCGCAATGTTCTTTGTCATCTTCGACATTTCGGCGGTGTACCTCTTCGCCTGGGCCGTTGCGGCACGGGAGCTGGGATGGCCCGGCTATGTTGCCGCGCTGGTGTTCATGGTGGAAACGGCCGCCGGCCTCGCCTACCTGTGGCGGAAGGGCGCTTTCGACTGGGGTGCGCGGCGGCTTCGAGAGCACCGGAAAAGGCACGGCCTGTAAGGTGCGTGAGAAGACGCCCGTCATGGGAGACTACCGGGGCACGCCGCGCGCGCCTTCCGAGGGCAACGACGTGTACCTGGCGCGCAGGCACGACCTCGTTTCCTGGGGAAGAAAATACTCGCTGTGGCCGTTCAACTTCGGCCTCTCCTGCTGCTACGTGGAGATGGCCACCTCTCTGACCAGCAGGTTCGATATTGCGCGATTCGGCTCCGAAATCCTCCGCGGCTCCCCCCGCGAGGCCGACGTGATGGTGGTTGCCGGCACGGTCTTCAAGAAAATGGCGCCTCTCGTGCAGCACATGCACGAGCAGATGATGGAGCCGCGCTGGGTCATCTGCATGGGCTCCTGCGCCGGCTCGGGCGGCATGTACGACATCTACAGCGTCGTGCAGGGCGTCGACACCTTCCTTCCCGTCGACGTCTACGTGCAGGGGTGTCCTCCCAGCCCGGATGCATTCATGCGGGGCCTGGTCCTTCTCGGGGAAGCGGTCGTCTCCGAGAAGCGTCCGCTTTCATGGGTCGTCGGACCCCAGGGGGTGGTGCGAACCGTGAAGCCTTCCCTCAGGGACGCAATGCGCTCCGAACGGCAGCAGCAGACCGATCTTCGCTCACCTGACGAAATCTAGCGCGGCCGATGGTCGCGCAAATGCACGCGCCGCATTGCGCAAGAGAGAGGGGTGATGGTCGCAGCAACGGGAATCATCGGCGGGCTCACGGAACGGATCGGCGCGGATGCAGTCATCCCGCAGATGACGCGGGATGAGGTGCAGACCGCTTGGGTGAGCCTGGAAAAGCTCCGTGACGCCCTCCAGTGGCTGAAAAGCCCCCAGGGCGGCTCCTGCGCGATGCTCCTCGACCTGACGGCCATCGACGAGCGCGCGCGCACCCACAGGGAAGGCCAGCCCCCCGCCGACTTCAGCATCGTGTATCACCTCTGCTCGCTGGACAGGAACCAGGACGTGAGGGTGAAGCTCGCCCTCCGCGGGGAAAGGCCATCCGTACGCACCGTGGCGGACCTCTGGCCGAACGCGGACTGGTACGAGCGCGAAGTCTGGGACATGTTCGGGATCACCGTGGAGGGTCATCCGCACCTCAAGCGGATCCTTCTGCCTCCCTGGTGGGAGGGCCACCCCCTGAGGAAGGAGCATCCCGCGCGCGCCACCGAGATGGAGCCTTACCACTTGAGCTCCGAAGAAGCCCAGCGCCAGCTCGCCATGCTGGAGTTCAAGCCCGAGGAATGGGGCATGAAGCGGGAGAGCGGTGACCACCAGTACATGTTCATCAACATCGGTCCCCAGCACCCCGCCACGCACGGAATCCTCCGTCTGACCGTTCAGCTAGACGGGGAGGAGATCATCGACCTCGTCCCCGAGATCGGTTTTCACCACCGGGGCGCGGAGAAGATGGGCGAGCGCCAGACCTGGCACACGTATATCCCGTACACGGACCGCATCGACTACCTCGGCGGCCTTCTGAACAATTTCCCCTACGTGCTCGCGGTTGAGAAACTCGCCGGCATCAAGGTTCCCGAACGCGCGGAGGTGATCCGCATCATGATGGCCGAGCTCTTCCGGATCATCAGCCATCTCGTCTACTACGGGACTTTCAGCGCGGACACTGGCCAGATGTCGCCCGTCTTCTGGCTCTTCACGGACCGCGAGCGCGCTTTCGACATCGTGGAGGCTGTGACCGGCGGCCGAATGCACCCCGCGTGGTTTCGAATCGGCGGAGTTGCGCAGGACCTCCCGAATGGATGGGACGGCATGGTGCGGGAGTTTATCCGCTACCTGCGCCGCCGGCTGAAGGATTACGACGCCGCGGTGCTGAAAAACCACATCTTCAAGGCGCGGACGATCGGCCTTGGGACCATCAGCAGGGAGGAAGCCATCGGGTGGGGGGGAACAGGCCCCTTCCTCCGTGCAACCGGCGTGGACTGGGACCTCCGCAAGAAGAAGCCCTACGGAGGGTACGATCGTTTCGAGTTCGACGTGCCCGTCGGCATCCATGGGGACAGCTACGACAGGCTGGTCGTGCACACGGAGGAGATCCGCCAGAGCCTGCGGATCATGGAGCAATGCCTGAAAAACATGCCGGCAGGAGACTACAAGGCCGACCATCCCCTGGCCACCCCTCCCCGCAAGGAGCGGACGATGCACGACATCGAGACCCTCATCACGCACTTCCTCGGCGTGAGCTGGGGCCCTGTGATCCCCCCTGGCGAGGCGTGCATGGTCGCCGAGGGTTCCAAGGGGAATCACATGTACTACCTGGTGAGTGACGGGGGCACCATGAGCTACCGCACCCGGATCCGCACCCCCTCGTTCGCCCACACGCAGATTGTGCCCCTCCTGTGCCGTGGCCTGACGATACCGGACCTGGTCGTGATCCTGGGAAGCATCGACTACGTTCTGGCGGACATCGACCGATGACGCAGAAAATGTCACCTAGTCCGCGGAGTACCGCGGCGGCGGTGACGGCGGGGACGGGGGGGACATGCTGAGCGAGCGGGAAAAGGAGAGGATCCTCGAGGAGGCGCGGCTGCACGAGCATCCGAGGGCTGCCGTCTCCGAGGCGCTCTTCATTGTGCAGGAGAGCCGCGGCTGGGTCCCCGACGAGGCGATCGGAGAGGTGGCCGGGATCCTCGGCATGGGCACGGAAGAGGTGGAAGCCATTGCCACCTTCTACGAGCTCATTTTCCGCAAGCCCGTGGGCAGGCACGTCATCCTGGTCTGCGACAGTGTGAGCTGCTGGATCACCGGTGAGGAGCGGATCCT
>JBEKTX010000371.1:0-3194 GCA_049515615.1 Spirochaetia bacterium | reverse complement strand
ACGCCGTGCTGTTTTCCCCCTCGAGCTTCGCGACAATTTCCAACTCCTTCGTCACGAATGCGATCGCAGCGTCGTAGTCCTCCATGTTCCCCTTCAAAACGCTGAGCTTCTGGTAGGCGATCGCGCGGTCCACGTCCTGGCTTCCCGGCAGATCGTTGATCGCGGTGAGCGCCTTTTCGTAGAAGGCGAGGGAATCGGCGTAGGCGCCGGCACTCAACCTGGCATCGCCCAGCGCGAAGCACGAGTCCCTGAGCTTCGGCCCGCATTCCGCAAGCAGGTCGCCTCCTTTCTTGGATCCTCCGGCGATCCTGATCGCCTCTTCGTAGTGGAAAACCGCCTTCTCGTAGTCCTTCTCCGATTTGTAGAGATTGGCGATGTCGCGCTCCACTCCCGCCTTGTCGAGGGCATCGGCGTCCTTCGCCCTGCCATAGTACAGAAGAGCCTTCTGGTAGCTGGCCAGCGCACCGGCTGCGTCGCCCAGCGCGAGCAGACAGGCGCCCAGATCGGAATTGATCGAAGCAACGAGCTTCGGGTCCGAGCCGGAATCAAGCTCGAGGATCCTTGCCGCCTCCAGGTAATGGGCGCCCGCTTCCTTGTAGTCGTGCGCGGCCAAACGGGCGTCGGCTGCGTCGCGATGATCCGTAGCGAGGCTCGGATCGTCGCTGCCCAGCTCCTTCTTCGCGATTGCGAGGGCGTCTTCATAGTGAGCCGCCGCTTCGGGATACTTTCCGCTGTTGTATGAGGCCGCGCCCAAGTCATCGGAAAGGCCGTAGAGCATGTCAGGGTCAGTCACCCCTATGCTCTTCGCGATGTCGAGGGAATCCTTCAAGTCCGCGAGCGCTCCCTCGTTGTCACCGATGGCCAGGAGGGCGTCGCCGAGCTCGTACAGAGTCTGGGCGACCAAGGGGCTCGAAGGGCCTTCGGCCTTCCTGAGAACCGGGAGCGCGGCGTTTAGGAGAGTGCAGGCGCTCTTGTAGTCCCCCGTCTTGACGCAGGCGCGCGCCGCTGTCTCTCGCAGGCGGGCCAGGTCGGGATCCGCCTCGCCAAGGACCTTGGCGTAGGCGGCGACCGCCTTGCCGTACCAGGCGGCAGCGCTTTTGTAGTCCTCCGCCGCCGCAAAGGCCCCCGCGAGGCCATAGTAGCTGGCTGCCGTGTTCCTGTGCGCCTCCCCGTAGAGGATCTCGGCCAAGTCGACCGCCTTCTTCCATAAGAGCTCCGCCTTGGCCGCATCGGCGGCCTTGCTCGCCGCCTGGGCCTTGTTGTATGCGTCCAGGAAGGACTGCTCTGTGATCGCCTGCGCATCGGCCGCTCCGGCAACGGCGAAAAGAAGTGCAAGCACTACAAGAGGCGTCGACCATTTCATCGGCTTCATTCAGCCATCAAATCCACGACTGCCTTCACGCCCTGAGCTCGGAGCCTCTTACGCGATGATGACCTTCACGCCCTTCGACTCCAGGGCCAGCCTGTCCGAGTCGGAAATGCCTTCATCCGTGATGATGCAGCCGACGAGGTTAATGGGACCCAGCGAGGCGAAAGACACTTTTCCAATCTTGGTCGAATCCGCAACCACATAAACCTCGGCCGCAGCGTCGATCATGGCTTTTTTTACGTGGATATCGATGAACCCGGGATAGGTCAGTCCTGCCTCGAGGCTGATCCCGCCAGCGGCGAGAAAGCATTTTCCTACGTGAATCTGTTCGAAAAACTTTCCCGCCTTCTCTCCGGTGAGAGAGAGCGTCGGTGGCTTGAACTCTCCGCCGGTGACCATGATTTCAAATGAAATCTCCGTTCCCAGCAGCAGAGCAATGTTCAACGCGTTCGTCACGATCTTGAGGTTTTTCTTGAGCGAGAGGTTCTTCGCGACCTCTGTCGTTGTGGAGCCGGAATCGAGGATCAGGGAGTCGTCATCCTGCACCAATTCCGCCGCCTTGCGGCCGATGCGGGATTTCTTGTCCATGTTCTCCAGGTGCTGGAGGCTCAGGCTTTTCACCTGCTGGGGGACGCTTTTCAGGAAGGCCCCCCCGTGCTCTCTGATGATGAATCCCTCTTCCTCCAGCTTTTCAAGGTCCTGACGCACGGTTGGCTCGGAAACCTTGAACAGCCTGCTGAGGGAGCTGACCCGCGCGCTGCCATCCTCCTGGAGCAGCTCGAGGATCTTCCGCCGCCTCTGGAGAGCGAGCATCGTTAGAGAAGCGTCGTTACTGCTTTTTTCCATTGTACCTGGCATTTCTTCGCGCCGGTGCTCTGGATTCCTGCAGTGAATCGCCGGGGCGCATTTGTGAATCTTGCCAACGCCTCGAGGTCGGGGTACAGCCCGGCTTCAAGACCGGCGAGCCCTGCTGCTCCAAGGGCTGACACATCCTCGACCCCGTTGCAGACAACGGCCGCGGGAAGCAGATCGGCGAGGAACTGCATCACGAAGCCGTTCTCGGTGAGTCCCCCGTCCACCTTGAGCTCAGTCAGCTTCACCAGGCTGTCCGCCTCCATCGCGGCGATTACCTCCGCGATCTGATAGGGTATTGACTCCAGGGCAGCCCTGACAATGTGGTTTTTCGTCGAACTGAATGTCAAGCCCAGGATCGCTGCACGCAGGTCCATCCTCCACCACGGAGCGCCCAGCCCGCTGAAAGCCGGCACGAGGTAGACACCCCCATTGTCGGGCACGTTGCGCGCCATCGATTCAGAGTCCCTGCTTTCCGCCAGCATGCCCAGCTGGTCCCGCAGCCATGCAATGGTTGCGCCGCAGCTGACGATAATCCCTTCCAGGGCGTAGTCCACCCGGTCCCTCAGGCTGAAGCAGATCGTGCTCACCATCGCGCCCTGGGCTGAGCGACGCTGTTGCCCGACGTTCATCATGATCGAAGATCCCGTGCCCATGGTTGCCTTCGCGGTCCCAGGGGTGAGGCACTGCTCCCCGAAGGCGGCCGCGTGTGAGTCTCCGATCATTGCGGAGATGGGGATCGGGGCGGGGAGCCTCCCATCGAAATCAGTCTCGCCGTAGCGGTGTGATGATGGATGCACCTCGGGGAGCCGCAGCCCCTCGAGGTGCCACTCGGCAAGGAGCCGCCTGTCCCAGTCGAGCTGTGTGATGTTGAAAAGGAGGGTGCGAGAAGCGTTCGTGTGGTCGGTGGCGTAGGTTTGTCCCCCTGTCAATCGGAATGCGAGCCATGCGTCCACGGTGCCGAAGAACGCGC
>JBEKTX010000370.1:0-3201 GCA_049515615.1 Spirochaetia bacterium | reverse complement strand
AAGACAAGGGCGAGGACTGCACCAAGGAACGTCGTGAGAAAGCCGAGGCAGAGCGTGACCAGGATGGACTTCAGCGCTTCTCCAACGGTGAAATGCTGCGCGGCCGGGTGCGTCATCATGCCGCCCATGTCCTTGAACAGCCTGGCGCCGGCCCGGGCGACATCCAGGTGCTTCGTATCCAGCAGGAAGAAACCCGCCACCGTGACCCCGACCAGCACCAGGAGCGTCGCGTTCAGCGCGATGGACGAGGCGGACCTCTCCCGCAGTCGGATGCGCCGGTGCGCGCTTTTCACAGGATGATCTTCCTCAGAGCGTTCGAGGCTGATTCTATGGCAATGACGACAATGACGACCCCGATGACGACGAGCGCCGCGGAGGAGTAGTTCATGCTCTTGTAGTAGACGTCGAAAAGGAACCCGATTCCCGTTCCCGTGAGAATGCCGACCAGCGTTGCATCGCGGATGTTTGTTTCCACCATGTACAGCATCCAGCTGGTGAGCTGGGGCATGAGTGCGGGAAAAACCGCCTGCGCCACGGTATGAAGCCAGGACGCACCGGAAGCGCGCAGAGCCTCCACGGAGCTCTCAGCGGTCTCGTCGATGGCCTCCGCGTAGGCGCGGGCCAGGTAGCCGACAGTTCCAATGAACAGGGAGAGGAGCCCCGTGAGGACATTCTGGCCGAATGAGAGGAGGAAGATCATGGCCCAGGCGACAACGGGAATGTTCCTGCACACCGAGGCGATGAGACGCACGACGGCCGACGCGGCAGGATGCGGCCGGGTGGTCCGGGAGGCGAGGATCGCCAGCACCAGCGCCGTCCCCGCCGCGAGCACGGTGGCCATGACCGACACGAGCACCGTTTCAGCGAGCTTGATGCCGATGTTCGGCAGCGCCCTCAGGGAGCGCGCATTCGGGACAAAGTTCACCGCCATCCATCCAAGGGCCTTGGGGACGGAAGCGGCGCCGGCGCGAAGGCTGAACTCGGTGACCAGGGACGAGCCGACGGTCATCGCGCCGATGACGGCCAGTCCCGCGAGGAACACGAGATTGCGCCGCACGAGCACCGCCCGCACGGCGGGAGGCGTCCTCATCCCGCCTGTTCCTCGAACAGGATGTCCTCAGCCTCCGAGCCGTAGATCTCCGCCACGACCTTCTTCTTCAGCTTCTTCGAATCATCGTCGTACACGACCCGGCCCTCGCGCACGCCGATGATGCGGTCGGAATACTTGATGGCGACGTCGACCTGGTGGAGATTCATCAGGATCGTGATGTTCATTTCCCTCGAGATGCGGTGGAGCCGGTCCATGATCTTCTTCGCGGATCCCGGATCCAGGGATGCAATGGGCTCGTCGCACAGGATCAGGTGGGGCTCCTGGATCAGGGCGCGGGCGATCCCGACCCGCTGCTTCTGACCGCCGGAAAGCTGGTCGCAGCGCTTGCGGACCTGGTCCTTCAGGCCCACGCGCTCCAGGAGATCGAACGCCTTTTCCTTCTCCTCGGCCGTGTACAAGCCCAGGACGCCGGCCAGGGTCGACTTGTAGCCGAGGAGCCCATGCAGCACGTTCTCGATCACGGTTTGACGGGGCACGAGGTTGAAGTGCTGGAATATCATCCCGATGCGTGTCCGCAGATGTCTGAGCTCCTGCTTTTTCAGGGATCGCACGTCAACCCCGTCGAACTCGATGGTGCCGGCGTTGGCTTCCACGAGCCGGTTCACGCAGCGAAGAAGGGTGGACTTGCCCGCTCCCGAGCGACCGATAACGGTGACGAACTCTCCTGCATGGACCTTGAGGCTGACATCCGTCAGCGCGGTGACGTCGTTGTATCGCTTCCAGAGGTGCGTGATCTCGAGTAGGGCCATACGCCATGCACGGAGACGGAGGATTTTATTCCATCATCGCGCGGATCGAATTGTACCAGGCCGCATCGACAGGAAGAAAACGCTCCTTGTCCGTCTTCGTGAAGAAACCCTTGACCTCATTGCCGTTTTCGTCCTTGAAACCCTCCGGCACGAAGACCTTCGGGTTGTTCGTGGTGGCATCCGAGGTGAATGCCGCGCGAAGGGCCTTGAACATCGCGGGTGTGATCAGCTCCGTGTTGACCACGATCGGCGCCTGTTTCACGGTGTATCCCGCGATGACGGTGAAGGAGGTTCCCGGCACCGTGTCGAACGGAGCGGCGGCGTCCACCCTGGTCTTGTAGACCGCGCCCGGAGTATTCGCCTTTCCAGAGACAAGGTCGAAGTACCGGTCAACATCGACATCATCCACCGCGCACACATCGGCCTTGCCGCTGAGAACGTTGAAGATCGAGCCCTGGTGGGACTGTCCGAAGATAACCTGGCTGAAGAACTGGTCGGAACCGCCCTGCAGGAAGAGGTCTTCCACCCTCTGCTCGGCGGTCCACCCCATCTTCTTTGCGAAATATGCCTTGATCATCGTGCTGGGGACCATGAAACCGGACGTCGAGCTCGATGACACGTAGGACATCATCTTGCCCTTGATGTTGTCGATCGAGTACTTGCCGTTGCTCATGTACTTCGGGGCATCCGCCGTCCTCACCGCGAGCCTGCTGTAGTACACCGAATCATCGAGAGTTCCCTTGGGGCTGGAGTTGGTGACGAGGGGCACGACATGAGGATTTTTCATTTCCGCCTGGATATATCCCACCGCGCCGGGGTAGCAGATGGCGGCATTGCCGGTGGCGATGGCCTCGATGGCAATCACGTAGTCCGTCGTCAGCTTGTCGACAACCGGGCGGCCGGTTGCCTTCGAGATGAGATCATCGAGGACCTGGCGTGCGGCCTTGACGTCGTCGCTCGAGTTGTTCGGATACCACACGATGACAAGGGGCTTGTCTGCCGCGCTGATCGCGGCGGCCGAGACCAGGACGGCGGCAAGGATGAGCAGTATCTTCTTCATGGTTCTCCTTCCTTTCCAGAGAGCTGTGTCGCGTGTTTCAGAACGCGGACTGAGGGTAGGGGAGCCGCGTTAGCGCAGAATGAGCTTTCTGTTACGAGAGGATGAATTCAGCGCGAGGCGGGGTGAGCGCGCCCTGCAGGGAGAGGGGGGCAGCAGAGGTGATCCTCACGGAGAGGAATGTCCCGATCAGGGAGTCGTCCGCGCATTCAAACCGGACCGGGATGCGCCCTTCGGTCCGCCCGGCCAGGAAGCCTTTCCTGCGGTCAGGGCCTTCGACCAGG
>JBEKTX010000369.1:0-3228 GCA_049515615.1 Spirochaetia bacterium | reverse complement strand
TGCCGCGAGCTTTTCCAGCTCGTCGAGCAGCTCATCCCCATCCACGACCGTGCCTTCCCGGGATTTCATCTTGCCCTCGGGCAGATTCACCATGCCGTAGGCGAGGTGGTGGAGACTTCGGGCCCACGGGAAACCGAGGACACCGAGGACCTTGAAGAGGACCTGGAAGTGATGGCGCTGCTCGGAGCCGACCACGTAGATCAGGCGGTCGAATGGCCAGTCTTTCGAACGCTGGATCGCCACGCCGATATCCTGCGTGATGTACAGCGACGTACCGTCGCTCCTCAAAAGCACCTCGCGGTCCATGCCCTGGTCGGTGAGATCCACCCAGACAGAGCCGTCAGGATCCTTCTGGAAGAAGCCCTTCTCGATGCCGGCCAGGATCTCCGACCTGCCCAGCTTGTAGACGTCGCTTTCGAAATAGACCTGGTCGAAGGTGACGCCGGTCCGTTGGTAGCTCGCCTCGATCCCCCGGACAACCCAGCCGTTCAACCGGCGCCAGAGGGCCACGACCTCGGCGTCGCCCTCCTCCCATCTGCGCAGAAGCTCGCGGACCTGTTCTTCCGCCTCCGGGTGCTCCTTCGCGTACTGTGCGTACCTCACGTAGTAGTCGCCGACGAAGTGGTCGCCCTTCATCCTTTCGCTCTCTGGTGTCGCTGTGCCGCCGAACAATTGGTAGGCGAGCATGGACTTGCAGATGTGCACGCCCCGGTCGTTGATGAGGTTCACCTTCCGCAGCGTCGCGCCCGCCGCCGAGAGTATCCGCGAAAGGCTCTCACCGATCGCGTCATTGCGCAGGTGCCCGAGGTGCAGGGGCTTGTTCGTGTTCGGGCAGGAGAACTCCAGCATCACCCGGCTCCCGCCCATGGCCGCGCCGCGCCCGTATGAGCCGCCGTCCGCTGCGATCTCGGAAAGTATGTCATCGATCGCCGCGGCCGGCGCGAGCCGCACATTCACGTAAGGGCCGGCCGCAATTGCCGTGCCCGCTTTCGCGGCTCCCGGGGCGACCGCCGCACGCCGTGCGACCTCCGCGGCGATTGCCGGCGGCCCTTTGCGCAGCGACTTTGCGAACGGAAACATTGGGAAGGCAATGTCGCCCATTTCCGGTTTCGGCGGGGTCTCCACCACGAGCGTGCTGGTGTCGAGTCCGTCCGCGCCCGTCTCAAAGGCGAGGCTGCCGAGGGCCTCGGCGATTATCCGCCGCCATTGTTCCTGGTATTTCTTCATAACGTGTCGGGTATTTAAGCAAACAGCCGCCGCCTGCGCAAGGGCGCGGCCTCGCGACCGCCCCGGCATCGCCTGAAAAGGGCTGCTGCCTTGACTCGCGCCGGATTTTTTCCGTATATAGTCGCAAGGAGGACTTGGTGTACAGGCCCGTGGATCCGAAGGCGAGCTTCCCTTTGATTGAAGACAAGGTTCTCGCCTTCTGGGAGAAAGGCAAGATTTTCGAGAAATCCATCTCCCAGCGTGAGGGCGCGGAGGAGTTTGTCTTCTACGATGGCCCCCCGTTCGCCACCGGCCTGCCCCACTATGGCCATTTCGTCCCCAGCACGGTGAAAGACACAATCCCCCGGTACCAGGCCATGAAAGGCCGCAAGGTGGGACGCCGGTTCGGCTGGGACTGCCACGGCCTTCCTGTCGAGTACGAAATGGAGAAGGAGCTTGGCATTTCCGGCAAGAAGCAGATCGAAGAGTACGGCGTGGCGAGGTTCAACGAGGCGTGCCGATCGATCGTGCTGAGGTACACCCGGGAGTGGCGGAAGGTCATCACGCGCCTCGGGCGCTGGGTTGACTTCGACCACGACTACAAGACCATGGATCCCGACTACATGGAGACCATCTGGTGGGTCGTGAGCGAGCTCTGGAAGAAGGGTCTCCTGTACGAGGGCTTCTACATCCTCCCGTACTGTCCCCGCTGCTCCACGTCCCTTTCCAATTTCGAGCTGAACCTCGGCGGATACCTCGACGTGTCGGATCCTGCGATCACGGTGAAGTTCGAGCTGGACGACGAGCCCGGCACGCATTTCCTTGCGTGGACCACGACTCCCTGGACCCTTCCTTCCAACCTCGGGCTGGCCCTGGGCGCGGACATCCGCTACGTGAAGGTGAGAGACGGGGCGGAGCAGTACATCCTGGCGGAAGATCGGCTGCCTGCGTACTACAAGGATCCTGCCGCATACCAGGTTGTCGGCCGGTATACGGGCAAGGAGCTCGCGGGGAAGGCCTATAAGCCTCTCTTCCCATTCTTCGCGGACTTGAAGGCACGGGGGGCGTTCAAGGTGTTGAACGGCGACTTCGTGTCAACGAAAGAGGGGTCGGGCATCGTGCACGTGGCCCCGGGCTTCGGTGAAGACGACTACAACCTCATGAAGGCTTCCGGCATTCCCGTGGTCTGCCCGGTGGATGAAGAGGCGAAGTTCACAGCGGAAGTGGCTCCCTGGGCCGGGCAATTCGTGAAGGACGCGGACAAGTCGATCATCAAGGCGCTGAAGGATCAGCGCTCCCTGGTGCGGCACGATACGTATACCCACAGCTACCCGCACTGCTGGCGCTGCAAGAGCCCGCTGATCTACCGTGCGATCTCGTCCTGGTTCGTGAATGTGGAGAAGATCAAGCCGCGCATGCTCGCCGCCAACGATACGATCTACTGGATGCCCGCGCACCTGAAGGCGGGGCGGTTCGGCAAGTGGCTGGAGAACGCGCGGGACTGGGCAATCTCCCGCAACCGCTACTGGGGCAATCCGATCCCGGTCTGGCGCTGCGATTCCTGCAAGGCCAGTGAATGCCTGGGCAGCAGGGCGGAGCTGGAGAGGAAGACCGGCGCGAGAACGAAGGACCTGCACAAGCACTTTATCGATTCCCTCACGTACCCCTGCCATTGTGGAGGCACGATGCGGCGCATCCCGGAAGTGCTGGACTGCTGGTTCGAGTCGGGAGCCATGCCCTACGGCCAGAGCCACTATCCCTTCGAGAACCGCGCGCACTTCGACGCGAACTTCCCCGCGAATTTCATCTCCGAGTCCATCGACCAGACCCGGGGCTGGTTCTACACCCTCGTCGTGCTCGGCGCGGCGCTTTTCGACAAACCCACGTTCAAGAACGTGATCGTGAGCGGGCTCATCCTCGATTCCGAGGGAAAGAAGATGTCGAAATCGGCCCGCAATTACACCGACCCCATGGAGGTCATCTCAACCTACGGCGCTGATGCAATGCGCCTGTTCCTCCTCG
>JBEKTX010000368.1:0-3263 GCA_049515615.1 Spirochaetia bacterium | reverse complement strand
ATCTGAGCAGGGTCATCATTCTTGGTGGGAATGACGAGCGTGGTGACCTCGAGGTGCACGCATCCAGCCGCCTGCTTCAGAAACCTCTGTACCTCCGCAAGCGAGCCGCCTGTCTCCACCCGGTAGAAGCGCTGGTCGAATCCCTTCAGGTCGATGTTCGCCGCATCCATCAGGCTCAGCACTTCCGAAGCCGGGTCAGGGTTGAGGTAGCCGTTTGATACCAGGACGTTTTTCAATCCCGCTTCGTGCGCCAGGCGAGCTGTATCCACCACGTATTCCGCGTGGACGAGCGGCTCGGAGTAGGTATAGGCGATCGCGAACGATCCTTCGTTTATCGCCGCACTGACCAGGTCCTCCGGGGAAATGAACCGTGTCCCGGCTTCGGTTGTCTGCGAGATCTGCCAGTTCTGGCAGAACTTACAGTGGAACGAGCACCCGACGAACCCCGCGGAAAGGATCCGGGAGCCCGGATGAAAATGGTACAGCGGCTTCTTCTCGATCGGGTCGACTGCCAGCGAAGAGATGCGGCCATAGAAGGGCAGCACCAGCGCAGCGTCCCTGAGCTGCCTGACTCCGCATTTTCCGGGATGCGTCTCCGAGATGACGCACCGGTGGGGACAGAGGAGGCAGGCGATCTTCCCATCGGTCCGGGGCTCGTACCAACGGGCCGCGCGCTCTGCCTGGCCTGCGTTCACGCCCTATCCCACCCGGGCCTTGATGGCATCGACCTTGTCCGTCTTTTCCCAGGTGAATCCGTCACGGCCGAAATGCCCGTAGTTCGAGGTCTCCCTGTAGATCGGACGCAGCAGGTCGAGGGCGCGGATGATCCCCTGGGGCGTGAGGTCGAATATCTCGGAGACCGCCTTCTCGATCCTCTCATCAGGAACCTTGCCCGTTTCGAACGTGGAGACGTAGAGAGAAACGGGTTCGGCGATGCCGATGGCGTAGGCCAATTGCACCTCGCAGCGTTCGCACAACCCCGCGGCCACGATGTTCTTTGCCACGTACCGCGCCATGTACGATGCGGACCGATCGACTTTCGTCGGGTCCTTCCCCGAGAACGCCCCGCCGCCGTGCCGTGCCATGCCGCCGTACGTGTCCACGATGATCTTGCGCCCCGTCAGGCCCGTGTCCCCGTGGGGCCCGCCGATAACGAAACGTCCGGTCGGGTTGACGTGGTACACGGTCCGATTGTCCAGGAGCTCGGCGGGGATTGCCTTGCGGATCACTGACTCTATGAGCGCTTCCTTCAGCTCCTTGTACGGGATTTCCTCCGAGTGCTGGTGGGAGAGGACCACGGTCGCCACGTGGGAAGGCTTCCCGTCGATGTACTGCACCGATACCTGGCACTTGCCGTCGGGTCGGAGGAAGGAAAGGGTCCCGTCCTTGCGTGCCTTTGCCGCTGCTTCCATGATTCGGTGCGCGAGGCTTATCGGCGCAGGCATGAGGCTTGGGGTCTCCGTGCAGGCATAGCCGAACATCATGCCCTGGTCCCCCGCGCCCATCTCGTGATGCAGCCCCGTTCCGTTGACGCCCTGTGCGATGTCGGGTGACTGCCGCTGGATGGTGGAGATGACCGAGCAGGATTCGTAGTCGATCCCGTACGAAGGGTCCGTGTACCCGATTGCCTTCAGCACTCCGCGCACGACCGCGGGAAGGTCGATGTACCCCGCGGTGGTAATCTCGCCGCCCACCATCACGAGGCCGGTTGTGGTGAAGCTCTCGCAAGCGACGTGGGACGTGGGGTCCTGCCGCAGCGCCTCGTCAAGCACCGCGTCCGAGACCTGGTCGCATACCTTGTCAGGGTGTCCTTCCCCGACGCTTTCAGAAGTAAAGATGAAGTCTTTTCTGTGGCTCACGAAACATCCTCCGCGCATTGGACGGGTGTCTAAAAAACTCAGGCAGGCTTGCGAAGTCGATCCTGGTTTTTTAGCACTTTTTTACGTGGTTGCAATCTGCCGCAAATCATTCCACGGGATCCACGATCCAGCCCGGGATAGTAGTGCGCGCGTGATTGTGCGTCAAGACCGTCGCGGGCCCGCCGGGAGCGTCTTACCCGATCTTCACCGGCTGGCCCGTTGACTCCAGCACCGCGAGCCACAACGGATCCGCCGGCGAAAGGACTTTCCTGCGGGACGTGGCAAGGGCGATGGGCACGTTGGTGAACTGGCCGTTCCACTGGCCAATGATCATTCCCGTCTTGCCGGCCATTCCGGCGTGCACGGCATTCTGGGCGAGCTGGATGCAATAGATCGCATCGTGCGCGTTTGCCGCGACGGAGCGCACCATGTAGCTGGGATCGATGTACTTGAGGTTCACGTACAGGTCCGTGTGCTCCTTGAAGTACTTCTTGATGCTGGACTTGAGGAACACCCCGATGTCACCCAGAAGGACATTTCCCGATTCATCCTTCTTGCCGGTCTTGTCTTCCACGAACTCCTGGCCGGCCCCTTCGGCGACGATGATCACGGCGTGATCGCGCTGCCGCAGCCGCTGCTCGGTGAGCGCGAACAGGCCGAAGCTCCCCTCCAGCCCGAATGGCACTTCAGGGATGAGACAGAAGTTGACTTCGTTCAGGGCGAGTGCGGCGTTGGCGGCGATGTAGCCAGACATCCGTCCCATCACCTTCACGATCCCGATCCCGTTCGGCGCGCCGATTGCTTCGGTGTGGGCGCTGCGGATGGATTCTGCCGCAATCGAGAACGCGGTCTCCAGGCCGAAGGTCCTTTCCACGAAGGCGATGTCGTTGTCGATGGTCTTGGGGATGCCGATCACGGCAATAGGCAGCCCGCGCTTCTTGATTTCACGCTGGAGCGCCATGGCGCCGCGCAGCGTCCCGTCCCCGCCGATCGTGAAGAGAAGGGAGATGCCTTTTCTCTGCAGGAAATCCACCACTTCTCCCGAGCTCTGCTCGCCCCGGGACGAGGAGAGCGCGCTGCCGCCCCTTTCATGGATGTCCTTCACGTCGTCCGGGGAGAGCGGGATGGGCTCGTAGCCGTACTTGGGAATGAACCCCCGGTAGCCGTAGCGGATTCCGAGGATGGAGCGCACCCCGTAGCGGTAGTGGAGCTCGAATACGAGGGTGCGGATCACGTTGTTGATGCCGGGACACAGCCCGCCGCACGTGACGATCGCGGCCTTGACCCTGGCAGGGTCGAAAAAGATCCTGCGCCGGGGTCCCGCCATCTCGAAAGCGGGGACCTCCCTGCCCTCGCGCACCGCGGCGAGCAGGGTGTCCCTGTCCGTGTCGAAGAGGACCGTGC
>JBEKTX010000367.1:0-3308 GCA_049515615.1 Spirochaetia bacterium | reverse complement strand
CAAAGGTGTTCGAGGTGTTGTAGTAGGTGCTGAGGTTGATGCCCTTGTAGTACTTGTCCAGGACGTACGTGATCAGCGCATTACCCGAGTCATTCGTGCTGTCGTAGCCCAGGAGATACATGGGGAAGCTCACCCGGGCGGAGAGGGCCCCCCATGACAAGTCGGCATAGGGCTCGATGCGGCCGATCTGGATGACCGCGGAGGAGTCAAAGCCCATCATGTCCTCGGCCATGAGTCCAAGGTTCAGCTTGGTGTTCTCGTCGAGCTGCAGGAGATACGACCCGTTGATGAACGGATCAGGGGAAAAGTCGGCGGTGTTGGTAATTGCTTTGGCTCCCGAGCCCCCCTGGATGGCTCCTAACGCGTTGAAGTCATAGGCGGTCGCTCCGACCTGCAGAGCGATTCCGGCCGCGCCAGCGAGTGCCGTGACGGCCAGAGCGAGCGCTGCCGAGAGGACCAAGACTCGAATGCTTTTCATGTCATCATGCTCCTTTCACCGGTGTGGTGTCGGCCTGACAATCGCGCCTTTCTGTTAATCGAGTGTTAGCTCTCCATGAATTTGGTGTGAAATGAACTCTCTTGACAGGTGATGCGGTCTGCTCGTAAGGAGGAGGCATGAAAGGATTTCGCCCGGCTCCTCTTATCCTCGGGCATCGCGGGTATCGCGCCCGGTTCCCTGAGAACACGCTGCTCGCTTTTCGCGAAGCGCTGAGGGCCGGCGCTGACGGGATCGAATGCGATCTGCAGAAGAGCGCGGACGGTCGCTATGTCGTCATCCACGACCCCGGGACGGAGAGGGTCACTGGAGCGCCGCGCGAGGTGGCTCGAACGACCCACGACGATTTGAAGAAGCTGGATTTCGGCCGCGGCCAGCGTATTCCGCTGTTGGAGGAGCTCCTGGAATCGCTGCCGCCAGAGGCGTACCTGGATCTGGAGTTGAAAGCAGAGACGCTCCGACCCCCCGACAGTGATCGCATTGCCCGCATTCTCGATGCTCACCGGACGCGCGAGCGGCTCATGATCTCCTCATTCGACCCGAACCTCCTGATTCCCTTTCGAAGGCAGGGCTTCACCGTGGGCTGCCTGATCGGCGAAGAGTCAACGCGCGGGGGCATATTCGGCCTTGCGAAAGCAGTGCTGCGCCTCAGGCCGCAGTTCCTCAATCTTCCCGCGGAAATCCTTCCCATGCTTGGCGCGCGAAGAGCCGCTTGCGTTTTCGGCGCGCTCAGGTTTCTGGGGTTCTCGCTGCTCTTCTGGACCGTAAATTCCGTTCGCCAGGCCGTTTTCCTCGCCCCGCACGCACGGATCATCGTGACTGACGAGGTCGAGCAGCTCATCGGAAAAACAACGGATTATTAACTCTCCGCTCATCCAAAACTAATCCTGCCGGTGTCCCTTCCTCGTGAAATGATGGAGCACTCGGAGATAGTCGCGGAGGGAGCGGAGGAAGCGCTGCGGGAGATCGCGGAGCTCATCGTCAACCGCCTGCCAGTGAAAGTTCTCAAGCCGCCCGCGCCGGGCATGGTGATGGTGCGACAGGTTGATCCCCTCGAGAACGTTTTCTTCTTCCTCGGCGAAACGTATGTGACCGAATGCGAGGTCGAGGTCGATGGCCTTCTGGGGTACGGCTGCGTCCTGGGCTCCGGCGAGGTTCGGGCTCTCTGCGGCGCCCTGGTGGACGCCGTGGTCGGCGGCGCGCACTCCTTCGGCGCTGAAGTCCAGCCTCTTCTGGCGGCTGAAGAGCAGAAGATACGGGCCCGCCGGGAGGCGGAGAGCAGCGCCGTGGCCTCCACGCGTGTCAGCTTCGATGTGCGATAGGAGACGTCCCCGGTGAGGGTCCGAGAGGTGGGTTTCGACGAGGTGTTCGACAGCCAGGCGACATTCCGGGTCCTGCTCGATTCGATGAGCAGGCCCGGCAAGGTCAGCCAGCTCCCCCGCTGCGCCTACCAGGCGCCTCCCCGCGGTTTCTGCCCGCCTGCGCTCACCCTGCTGAAGACTCTGTGCGACCACAGGGTCTCCTTTTCCATCGGCGGAGCGCACGCCCGGGCGGAGTGGATTCGATATCTCGAGGTCAACCTCGCGACTCCATTCACAATTGTCGAGAATGCCGACTACGTCCTGTTCGACGGGGCGTCATACGACGGAGGGTTCTCGAGGTTGAACAGGGGCTCGCGGGAGTTTCCTGAAAGCTCCGCGACCGCGCTCCTCTGCGTCTTGCAGGTTTCGCAGGAGCCGCATGACACGGAGAGTCCTGTCTGCGACCTGGTGCTCGCCGGGCCCGGCGTGAAGGACACAATACGGCTCTCAGTTGCCGGCCTGGATCCGGCCTACGCCACGGAACGTCAGAAGGCGAACCGGCACTTTCCCCTGGGAGTGGATCTGTTCCTCCTTGATCCCGAGGGGCGGGTCGCTGGCATTCCCCGCACGAGCACGGTGGAGGTCGCCTGATGGGATACGTCGCGGTCCAGGGCGGCATCACGGCCATCGAAAACTCGCAGAAGCTCAACCGCTACCTGCGGCTGCGGGGGACCAGCGCGCCTGTCTCCGTGGCGCAGATCATGGAGCAGATGGGGCCGCTCGTGGACAGGGTCATGAGCGAAGGCGGGCTGTACTCCCCCTTTCACGCGGCCCTCGCGCTGAAGCAGGCCTCGGGCGATCCCCTGGAAGCTGCCTTCCTGCTGCGCGCGTATCGTTCGACGCTTCGGCGCATGGTCGATTCCCTGCCCGTGCACACGGAGAGCATGAGGATCCTGAGGCGCATCTCCAGCGCCTTCAAGACCATCCCCGGCGGACAGGTATTGGGGTCCACGTCCGACTACGAGCAGAGAATCCTCGATTTCTCGCTTGCAGAAGAAACCCAGAAGGAACAACGCGCAGCGGTGCTGGACTTCGAGGCTTCGCTGGGCGCCGGGAATGGGCGGCCGCACGCGGCGCCGCTTGAGCCGGGGCGCTTTCGAAAGGTCGTCACAATCCTCCGCGAGCAGGGCCTTGTCGCCCCGTCACCTCTGGGAAATCCGGGACCGCCGACGGACATCACGCAGGAATCGGCCGCGTTCCCGCTGGATCGCAGCGGCCGGCTGCAGATGCTCGCGCGGGCGGAAACCGGGGGCGTTCTCGCCCTCGCGTACAGCAGCATGCGCGGCTACGGAATGATCCACCCGACTGTCGCCGAGCTGCGCGTAGGCCGCGCGCAGGTCCGGATCCCGCACCCCTTTCGAAAGGGAGAGGCGGTCACGCTCGGCTCGATTGTCGTGACCGAGGTGGAGATCGTGGCCTCGGTCCAGCGGCTCGAAGAGGAGGAGACGCCG
>JBEKTX010000366.1:0-3337 GCA_049515615.1 Spirochaetia bacterium | reverse complement strand
GGAGCGCTGACCGGATGGAACCCCGAGGAGCTGGAGCCGGTGGGGCTTGCGGCTTCGGGCGATGAGATCACGATCTGTTTTCCCCGCCGATACCTCACGCTCGGACCGCTGTTTCGCATCTCCGCGGCGACGATCCGTGACATCAATGGACAGAGCATCGGGCGGGAGCCGTTGCAGCTTTCCGGCATCGTCCCGGGACCGGGCGGCCAGCTTCTCCTGCTTTCCGAGCGGGAAGCCCGGATCGCAATCGTCGACCCGAGGCTGGGCACCAGAAAGATGACCGATGCGCAGGGACTTTCGGCTCTCCCCGCCCGGCTGATCGGGAGGAGAACCCTGGCCGCACTGCCGGGGAAGCTCGGTGTGCCGGGGCTGCGCCTTTTCCCCCTGGAAGGCGGGCCAACCCGCGTCGTGCCCGTCGCGGCAGCGTACGTGCCGGCATTCGACCTGGACAGGGAGGGCAACCTCTGGACCTGGGACGCCGGGGAGCGGCGCGTCCGCATCCTCACTCCGCGAGGGCAGGAGGTTTTCTCGATACGACCACTCTTCAGTGCCTCCCTCATGCAGCTCCCGCAGCGGCTCGCGGTCCTCGATGACGGCAGCTTCCTCCTTGCCGGTTCCGCGGAGGTCTGGAAGTTCCAGAGCACCGGAGTTCCGGTGTGGAGGCTGGCGCGAATTCCCGGACGGCCGGGCGAGAGCCTGCCGTCGTTGTTCGACCTCGCCGCGAATCGATCCGACGGCTCCTTCACGATCCTCGACGCGCAGTCGCGCAGGCTGCTGGGCTTCTCCTCCTCCCCGGCCGGCGCGGCCGCCCGGTTCGCCTCATTGCTTGAGACGCTGGATTCGCGGAAGCAGGGGGATCTTCAGGAAGCGTCGGCATTCGCGCGAGCCAGCGGGCTCGGGTTGATGTCGCTGCAGTTCGGCGAGCTGCTCGTTCAGGCGGGCGGACCAGAAGCCGAGCGCGATGCCGCCCGCACCGCGCTCCTGCGCGAAAAGGGCGCGGGATACGCGGATTTCGCGGACGGGCTGACGCGCGACCTCCTGTACGAGCGTGCGGATGGTGCCTGGCTCCGGACGGCGGAAACGCTTCGCGAGCTTGCCGTGGTCTCTCCGGAGGACGAGGCGGCTGCCGGGATGCTGCAGACCGTCCTTGCCCGAAGGAGGGAGGTCCGCGAGGCGCTCGGGGGCCTGCACGAGGTCCAAGTCGTATCCGCACGGGTGATCATTGGGCGCACGGAGCCCTGCGGCACGGCCCTGGCGCTGGAGGTCACGCTGCAGAATTCGGGCACCCAGGCACTGCACGGCGTGCGGGTTCACGCCGGTATTCCCTCGGCTGTTACGGCCCCCGCCCTGGCTGCACTGGGTGAAATCCCTCCGTCGGAAAAACGTGACGTGCGCATCCCGCTCGGCTCTGCCGACGAGGGAATCCTTCAATCGGCATCGACCGTGCCGGTATTCGCGCTGATCACGTACGAACGCGGGCAGGCAGGAATCTCGCTCTCTCTCTCGTTCTCCGCGCAGGCTGCCGGGGACGCGACTCCGCGGAGCCTTGCGGAGAGCCTCGCCTGCCGTGCGGTGCCGCGGGACACCCTTGCTGCGAGCCTCCCGGATTCACTGTTGGAGGGCGTACGCCCGGATCCGCCCCAGCCGATAGCGGAGCTCGCCGGGATCCTCGCTTCACTCGGCGCAGCGAGAAAGCAGGCGCACGATGTAAACGGGGCCACCCCGGCTGGTTCGAATGATTCCTCATATGCTCCGGGGCAGACGATGCGAAACATGCTGCGCACACTCTCCCCGGACGAGGCTGACTGGACCGTCGTCACCGCATCCATCGCGTCGACCCTCGGGATGCCGGCAGCCATCCTCTCACTTGGAGACCGGCCGCTCGCCCTTGTGGACACCGGAATTCCCCTGGCGGATGCGCTGGACGCGGCACCGAGTCTCGGACCTTGGAGGCAGAAGCTGGCGCTGCTCTCATCCGGGGCCACGCTGTGGATTCCTCTCTCCGGACGGCTGCCCTCATCGGGGGGAGACGCGGCATTCTGGGCCCTCGCCGATGCCCTCGATGCCCTCGCGAGTGAGGACATTGCGAGCTCGAGCCGCTGCGCGATTCCCCAGTCGCCCGTTCAGGAAATTGCGCCGGTGCCGTTTCCCCTCGTGCTCCCCTTCGCCGCCGCGCGTCGGTCAATCGCCGCGCTGCGGGAGCTTGCGGAATCGACCATGGCGGGCGTGCGCTCCCCATGACGCTCCCGCGAACGGGCGGCCGCGGGGGCTCCTCTCTGGTTGAGCTTACCTCCGGGAGAACGTCGTGAAGAAAGCCAGGATCAGGAAGATCGGGACCACCACGTAGAGGCAGAGCGAGCCGAGCCCTGGCACACCCTCCGCGATGGTGTAGTTGTACACCTTCGGAATGAAGCGCTCGAACAACACGACCAGGAACCAGAGAATCCCGGTGAGGGAAAGGAAAATTGCCCTCTGCCGGGCGAGGTTCCAGATCCCGATGATCCCCGCGATGACTGCGATGACCAGGTAGACCGTGCTCCATCCCATGCGCATAGCCTGGAAGAAAAAGAGGCTCCCGTCAAGTCGTCACCGGAGCTCTCTCAGAGCCTTTCCCGCGCCCAGCGGGCGGCCTTCCGGACCGCGTCCGCGCCGTCCGAGAGGTGCCGCTCCACGAGTCCGCGGAGCGACCTGTCCCCCGCGTTCCCGGCTGCCACCAGGGCGTTTCGCAGCAGCGCGTCGCCCGCCACCCAGGACATGCCCAGGGCGGTGCCGCGGAAGCGCAGCCTTCTTTCCGCCGCGTCCTCGGAGAGGTACGCGAGAAGGGGAACGCCGGGGCCGATCTCTCCTTGCGATGGGGGCGCGGCCTCTTTCAAACAGACGTTGTGCGGGCAGGCCGACTGGCAGTCCTGGCACCCGTACAACCGCGCACCCCAGAGCCTCATCGTCCCCTCGGAGAGCTCCTCCGCGGATCCGGCTTTCCCCTGGAGGCACAAGTCATGCCGCACCATGTACGGCCGCTCGATTGCGCGCACAGGGCATGCGGCTCGGCAGCGCTGGCAGGAGCCGCAGGGGTCCGTCGGGGTCGAAGGATTGGAGCGTTCCTCAAAATCGGTGCGCACGGGCAGGACGGCACCGGCGATCACGAACAGCGACCCGAGCCCGGGAACGAGCGCGCAGCCGTTCTTGCCGTACGCGGCCATGCCGGTGGCCGCGAGCAGGGGTTTTTCGGGGATGCGCGAGTTGGAGAACAGCCGGATCGACGAGCGGGGGATGCCCGACTCGCGCTCCAGCCGCTCCGCCACGATCCGCAGCATGGAAATCGCCATCCGGTAGTAAT
>JBEKTX010000365.1:0-3359 GCA_049515615.1 Spirochaetia bacterium | reverse complement strand
AGAACGATCTTGTCTTTCGCGGAGATGACCTGGTCGGCGCCGATCTCTCCCGCCCGAAGCTGGTTTGAGCGGGTGAGGAAATCCATTGCGAAATGGATGCCCGCAAGCTCACGGCCCGGCACGGGGAGGTCCCGGGGGTGTCCCGCGCCCATGGTGAGCAGGATCACGTCGAAGCTTCCCCGGAGGTACCGCGCCGAGATGTCGTCTCCGATCACCACCCCGGTCTCGAACCGCACTCCCTCGGCTTCCATCTGATGGACCCGGCGGTCCAGGACGTGCTTTTCCAGCTTGAAGTCGGGAATCCCGTAGCGGAGGAGGCCTCCGACCTTCCGGGAACGCTCGAAGACGGTGACTTCGTGTCCCGCCCGGCGCAGCTGCTGCGCCGCGGCCAGGCCGGACGGCCCGCTGCCGATCACCGCGACACGGCGTCCGGTGAGCCTCGTCGGCGGCCGCGGAACGATCCATCCTTCGGAAAAGCCGCGCTCCGCGATCGTGAGCTCGATCTGCTTGATGGTGACGGGGCTCGTGTTGATCGAAAGCACGCACGACGACTCGCAGGGAGCCGGGCAGATCCTGCCCGTCACCTCGGGAAGGTTGTTCGTCATCTCCAGGCGCGTGAGGGCTTCCTTCCAGTCGCCCCTGTATACCAGGTCGTTCCATTCAGGGATCAGGTTGTAGACGGGGCACCCTGTGGAATGGCAGAAAGGGATGCCGCAATCCATGCAGCGCGATCCCTGACGCGCAAGCTCCGCGTCCGAGACCGGGATGCTGAACTCCTTCCACGTCTTGACGCGCTCATCCACGGGGAGATTCGAGTAGGAGACACGGGGGTGATCGATGAAGCCGGAGGGATGTCCCATCAGCGGTACACCTCTTCGGTGAGGCCGACAACCTCGGTCTCCCGGGTCTGGTCCTTGGCCATGCGTTCCAGCGCCTTGCGGTAGTCGATGGGCATCACCTTCACGAACCTCGGGAGCATTTCATCCCAGTCCCGGAGGATTCGCGTCGCGTGCTCGCTGCGCGTGTACATCACGTGGCGCTCCACCAGCTCCTTGAGCATCTTTCGATCGCCCGCCGTGGTGACCGGTTCGATGTCCACCATCTCGAGGTTGCACATCGTGTCGAAGAGCTGGTCCTCGTCCAGGACGTAGGCGATGCCGCCGCTCATGCCGGCCGCGAAGTTCACTCCCGTCCTGCCCAGCACCACCACGAGGCCGCCCGTCATGTATTCGCAGCCGTGGTCGCCGAGGCCCTCCACGATCGCCACCGCGCCGGAGTTTCTCACGGCGAATCGTTCTCCGGCCATGCCGTTGATGTACACCTCGCCGCCGGTCGCGCCGAAGAGATTGACATTTCCCGTGATGATGTTGTCACGCGCCCGGAAGGTTGAGGCGCGGGGCGGATAGACGACGATCTTTCCACCGGAGAGCCCCTTGGCGAAGTAGTCGTTCGCATCTCCTTCCAGCTCGAAGCTGATCCCGTGGGCAAGGAACCCGCCGAAGCTCTGGCCCGCGGAACCGGTGAATGACACGTTGATCGTGTCCGACGGCAGCCCCTGCGCGCCGTAGCGCTTCGAGACCTCCGCGGAAAGAGTGGCGCCGACGGTCCGGTTGCAGTTTCGGATGGTCATGAACAGGCGCACCTTTTCTCCCGCTTCCAGGGCGGGACGGGACTTGAGGATCAGCTCCTTGTCCAGGGAAAGGCTCATGTCGTGGTTCTGCTTCGTCGTGCACCGCAGCGAGGTGCCGGAAGGAACCTCGGGCCGGGCAAGCACGCGCGAAAAATCCAGCCCGCGAGATTTCCAGTGGTCCAGTGCGGTGCGCGTCTCCAGCGCCTCCACGTGACCGACCATCTCGTCGAAGGTGCGGAAGCCCAGGGAAGCCATGATCTCCCTCGCGTCCTGGGCAACGAACCTCATGAAGTTCACCACGTGCTCGGGCTTGCCGGTGAACCGGGCCCGCAGCCGGGGGTCCTGCGTCGCCACGCCCACGGGGCAGGTGTTCAGGTGGCACTTGCGCATCATGATGCACCCGATGGTGACCAGGGAGATCGTGCCGAAGCCGTATTCCTCGGCCCCCAGCATGGCCGCGATCACAATGTCCCGGCCGGTGCGCATCTGGCCGTCCGCCTGGACCCGGATCCTGTCGCGCAGCCGGTTCATCACGAGGGTCTGCTGGGTATCGGCAACCCCGATCTCCCACGGGATTCCGGCGTGCTTGATCGACGAGATCGGGGAATTCCCCGTTCCCCCATCGTACCCGGCGATCAGGACCATGTCCGCCTTCCCTTTCGCCACGCCGGCTGCAATGGTGCCCACTCCCACTTCTGCCACGAGCTTCACGGATACCCGGGCGTCGGGGTTGGCGCTCTTCAGGTCGAAGATGAGCTGGGCAAGGTCCTCGATGGAGTAGATGTCGTGGTGAGGCGGCGGGGAGATAAGGGTAACCCCGGGGGTGGAATGCCGGACCTTCGCGATCTCGAGGTCCACCTTGAGGCCGGCGAGCTGGCCTCCTTCGCCGGGCTTGGCCCCCTGCGCGATCTTGATCTGCAGCTCGCGCGAGTTCACCAGGTAGTTCGAGGTCACCCCGAATCGCGCCGAAGCCACCTGCTTGATGGCGCTGCGCGCGGAGTCCCCATTGGGAAGCGGCGCGTAGCGCGCCTCGTCCTCTCCGCCCTCCCCCGAGTTGCTCGCGGCCCCGAGCCGGTTCATGGCGATGGCCAGGGTCATGTGCGCTTCCTTGCTGATGGAGCCGAACGACATCGCCGAAGTGACGAACCGCTTGACGATCGTTTCCACGGGCTCCACCTCGTCCAGGGGGACGGGGTCCCGTTTGGTGAAGGAAAAGAGGCCGCGAAGCGTGCAAAGGCTCTTGCTCTCGTCGTTGATCGAAGCGGCGTACTGCTTGTACAGGCTGTAGTCGTTCTCCCGCACGGCACGCTGCACCAGGGCAATGGCCTGCGCGGAAAGGCGATGCCCCTCCGAGAAGCTTCGGAAGTGGATGGCTCCGCCCGAATCCAGGGCTTCACGCTGCTCGGGCGTGCGGGAATACGCCGCGGAGTGTCGGGCGAGCACCTCCCGGGCAATGGCTTCGATCCCGATCCCGCCGATCCGGGAGGGAGTGCCGCGGAAGTACTTCTGGACGAAATCTTCCGCAAGCCCCACCGCCTCGAAGATCTGGGCGCTCTTGTAGCTGCGGATCGTCGAGACTCCCATCTTGGACATGACCTTCAGGAGGCCTTTCTTCAGGGAAGTGATATAGTGCTCGATCGCCGTCTCGAGGTTGAGTGAGGCGGGGAGCCTGCCGCGCGCCTTCAGGTCGGCAATCGTCTCGATGGCGAGGTACGGGTTGATGGCGCTC
>JBEKTX010000364.1:0-3379 GCA_049515615.1 Spirochaetia bacterium | reverse complement strand
GTAGCCATGGATAAGAAAAGCGCCGGGGAGGCCCGGCGCTTTTCATTACCGCCCCGTGAGAATTACGTCGTCTCGGTCTTCTTGAGCACGGTCGCGAAGAGCCATTCCAAAAGGATGGCCACCACGACGGCGAAATACCAGATGACTCCGCCGGGGAAGGGAATCTTCACCGATCCGACGGGAATGTACGACATCTGGTTGATCAGTGCTGCAATCACATAGCACACCACCCAGGTGAGCACCAGCGCCGCGTACGCGGAGAGGCTCCACCCATCGCGGTACCAGTACGCACCGGACCCCTTGGTGTACAGCGCACCCATGTCCAGCTTCTGCTTGTGCACCAGCCAGTAGTTCGCAATCATGATGCCTGCGATCGGGCCCAGGAGGATCCCGTAGTTCGAGGCCCATCCCTGGATATAGTCCACATAGGCCTGCCCGCCGGTCACGTACCACCAGGGCACAGCGAAGAACGCGATGATCGTTCCGATGATGACCGCCGGCCTCCAGCGCAGCCTGAAAGTAGACATGAGGATGTTGAACAGCGGGATCGAATTCGCCGTCATGTCCGTGGACCACGGTGCAAGGAACGCGAAGAGGAGCCCGATGAGCGCCGGAATAATCCCTGGAGAGAATTTGACGATGATGTCCTGGGGCAGGATCGTGCCGGTGAGCGCGACCGCCGCGTATCCCAGCCCGGTGGCGAGAATCTGGCAGAGGACGATGCCTATGAACAGACCGCCGCCGAAGGCACCCTTCTTGTCAGGGTTGATGCCGCGCGAAATGTCGGAGATGTTCAGGGCCACAGTAGCCCACCAGTTGGTCTGCACGGCGAGATAGGCAGCAAAGGGGAGACTGAAATAGCCCGCCTTGCTCACCCACATCTGGGCGGCATTCCCCGCGAACTCGGACCGGGTAGCCAGCCAGATCACGAGCCAGATGAAGTACACCAGCATGATCGGGCCTGCCCAGTTTGCCATCTGCCCGATTCCCTGGAGGCCGAAGAGCATGACCAGCACGAATGATCCGAGGTAGATGACGAGGGCGATGATGAGGTACTTGATCGCCACCGCAGTGACCATGTCCTTGGAAACCCCGGTCAACGAGACGACGATCATCGTGATTGCCAGGGAGCCTGCCCACGCTTCCACACCGAACCAGACGAGGCCGGAGAGGCCCCTCATGATGACAGGGATGTGTGTACCCCTGAATCCGAATGTGGACCGCAGCTGCACGGGATACGTGAGCCCGTGCCTTACGCCGACAACTCCGTTCAGCCACATGACGATGACGGCCGCAAGGTTGCCGACGAGAGATCCCCACAGGCACTGCCAGAAGTCCAGGCCGAGTCCCTTCCCAATGGGCCCGAGGAAGAACATGGGGATGCACGTGTTCATGGAGAACATCATGAGAGTCCATGTCCAACCGCTGTACTTTTGCTTGCTGCGGGGAGTGGGCATCAGATCCGGGTTCTCTGTATACCCTTTCGGTGTCACAGCGACGTCTGCCATAGCGCCTCCTTCCCTAAGTTATAGATGTGATTTTCGCCCCACTATAAAATGGGTTTCCCGGGAAAGCAAGAAATAATTTTACGATTTTACGTTTTTTATGCAGGTGAAACCCACGAGGTTTTCGTTGACGGAATCGAGGAGCAATGGTATCCTCCTTCTCCCCACTTTGATTTCCGAAGGAGACACATATGCCGGTTGTCGCGAGAAAATTGCCCTATTACGCAGCGGGCTGGAAGGAATCGAAAACCTCCAAATATATGGACTGCTTCGATCCCTCGACGGGCGAGGTGATCGCCCTGGCCCCCCAGTGCACCGTCAATGAGGTGAATGAGGCTGTTGCCGCCGCCGTAGCGGCATTTCCCGGGTGGGCCGACACGACGCCCAGCAAGCGGGTGCAGGTGCTTTTCAGAATGAAAGCCCTCCTTGACAAGCGCCTCGATGAGCTGGTGAGACTCGTGGCAACGGAAAACGGCAAAGTCCTCGACGAAGCCCTGGGAGACGCCGTGAAGGTGACTGAGCTTGTCGAGTTCGCCTGCGGCATTCCGCACATGTTGAAGGGGCCTGCGTTGATGAACCTCACCCCGGGCTATGACACCACCCAGTACCTGGAGCCGCTGGGTGTGTTCGCGGGCATCGTGCCGTGGAATTTCCCCGCCATGCTGCCCATGGGCTGGATCGCGCCTCTGTGCATTGCCACAGGGAATACACTCGTCCTCAAGCTTGCAAGCTTCGTGCCGCAATCGGCGATCCGGATCATGGAGCTCTGGGAGGAGGCAGGACTCCCGAAGGGGGTCATAAACCTGGTGACATGCTCGCGCAATGAAGCCGAGATCCTCTTGAAGCATCCCGACGTGAAAGGGGTGAGCTTTGTCGGCTCCACCTCCATCGGCCGCCACATCTATGCGACCGCCGCCGCCAATGGCAAGCGGGTGCAGGCGCTCACCGAAGCGAAAAACCACGCGCTGGTATTGGCGGACGCGGCCCTGGAGCGAACGGCACGCGGCATTGTCGCCTCGGCCTGCGGATGCGCGGGAGAGCGCTGCATGGCGCTGCCCGCGGTGGTCGTGGAGGAGGAAGTGGCGGACAAGCTAGTCAGCCTTCTCGCGACAATGATGAAAGAGTTGAAAATCGGGCCCGCATACGACAAGACGAGCCAGCTCGGCCCGCTGGTAAACGCGGAGCACCGGCAGTCCGTGATCAACTGGATCCAGAAGGGGGTGGACGAAGGCGCCAAGCTCGTCCTCGACGGCCGCGGGGTCTGCGTGAAGGGCTACGAGAAGGGATTCTATCTCGGACCGACGCTGTTCGATCATGTGAAGCCGGAAATGACCATCGGGAACCGCGAGGTGTTCGGGCCGGTGCTCTGCGTGAAACGTGTGAAGAACTTCGAGGAAGGCCTCGCGCTCATGAACGGGAGCGAGTTTGCCAATGGCTCGGTGATCTTCACACAGGCCGGTTATTATGCGCGGGAGTTCTCAAGACGCACGCACGGCGGAATGGTCGGCGTCAACGTGGGTATTCCCGTGCCCCTCGGCATGTTCGGGTTCACGGGACACAAGAACTCTTTCTTCGGCGACCTGCACACCATGGGCACCGACGCTGTGCGGTTCTTCACCGAGCTGAAGACGGTTACCGCCCATTGGTTCTCCGAGACGGAGGCCCGGGAAGGAAAAGTGGTCAATACGTGGGACGGTATGATCTCGCTGCCGGACGCGACGAAGTAGCCGCCCTCGAACATGCCCGGCACACATGGAAAAGCCCGCCGCATGGCGGGCTGTTTTCTGCGAACAGCGCTCAAAGGAAGTAGAACAGGTACATGAGCAGGTTGCATCCCAGGACCACGATCATCATCGCGGGGTAGGACACCCGAC
>JBEKTX010000363.1:0-3388 GCA_049515615.1 Spirochaetia bacterium | reverse complement strand
TACAAGGATGCAAGAGGAGACAACCATGTCGGCTGAAGTCCTTGTGGGTTATGCAACGCGTAGCGGCTCAACACAAGAAGTTGCCAAGGCAGTCGCAGCCACGTTGCGCGACAGCGGGCTTGAAGTTGATCTCCAGCCCATGCGGAATGTGCGAACTCTCGCTGGATACCGCATGCTGGTACTTGGGGCGCCGCTTTACATGTTCCGTTGGCACAAGGACGCGCTGGCCTTCCTATCGAAGCACCGGGAAGCGCTCGAAGAGCTGTCCGTGGCAGTCTTCGCTCTTGGTCCATTTCACAACGAGGAGAAGGAGTGGCAGGGTGTGCGTTCCCAGTTGGAAAAGGAGCTTGCGAAGTTTCCCTGGTTTTCCCCGGTTACTCGCAAAGTATTTGGTGGAAAGTTTGACCCGACGAAACTCCGCTTCCCAATGAATCTCATTCCTGCAATGAAAAGAATGCCCTCAAGTGACATCCGCGATTGGGATGCGATCCGCGCATGGGCGAGTGATCTGGCGGCGAAACTTTAGCTTGCTTTTATGGTCGTGAGAGAGCAGGACCTCTCAGCACTTTGTTGAGAGCGACCTGCAGCGTCGGCGCCTCGGTCACGAACGGGCAAGAAAATGCCATTGAACGTGTTGCCTGCCAAGGATACAATCACGGTATTCCCAAGGAGGTGAAACGAATGTCAGCCAAGAGCAAATCCGCTTCCTACCCTGTCAGCTTGAAGATCGACTATCCGGATCGCGATCTCAACAGGCTGACCTCTGTCTTCCGGGTCATCCTCATCGTCCCAATCGTGTTCGTCCTCGTCCTTGTGAGTGGACCGAGCTGGAGGTTTCCATTCGCCGCTGGCGGGATCGTATTCGCCTCCACACTGATGATGCTGCTGTTCCGATGGAAGTACCCGCGCTGGTGGTTCGATTGGAACCTCAACCTTACATGCTTTGGGCTGAGGGTGGGAGCATACTTCACACTGCTCACCGACCGCTACCCATCGACAGACGAGGCGCAGACCGTTCACCTCGCCATGAGGTACCCAGAAGTGACCAAAGAGTTGAAGGTCGGACTTCCCCTTGTGAAGTGGTTCCTGGCGATTCCCCACTATGTCGTCCTGGCCTTTCTTTTCGTTGGGGTACTCGGGGCCGTCATAATCGCGTGGTTTGCCATCCTGTTCACCGCCAGGTATCCGCGTGGTCTGTTCGATTTCATAGTCGGCGTGATGCAATGGGCGGTTCGCGTCTGCGCCTACGCGTTCATCCTCGTAACTGACGTCTACCCGCCCTTTCGCCTGGACTGAGAATGCTTGGGAGGGGGGGGCTGTCTTTAAAGCGAATCGCCTTTATGCTTCCGGGATAGATTTTTACGCCAGCAGCGAGTTTCGTGAGATGGGGACATTGCTTTTGTAATGAGCCTTCCCTTCAGTAAAGCGGAGCCTAACGTGAACGTTGCCCCGGCTTGCCCTTTTCTTGGAAAACTTCTTTGGCGGCGGCCATCCCGTTCAGGGCCGCTGGAAAGCCCGCGTACACCGCCATCTGGATAATGACCTCAACTATCTCTTGCCGCGAACAGCCCACGTTGAGCGCTCCGTGAATATGAACTTTGAGTTGCGGGGCGGCATTGCCCAGCGCCGTCAGCGCAGCCACGGTAGCGATCTCTCGGGCTTTCAAATCCAACCCTGGACGGCTGTACACGTCACCGAATGGGAACTCGATCGTATAGCGCGCCAGGTCAGGGGCAATTTCCTTGAGACTTTCGATAACACGTTCACCTGCCTCGCCATCTATTTCCCTTAGTTTCTTCAATCCACGCTCGTACTTGTCATTGCTCATTGTGGTAATCCTCTTTCTTGAACCCCAGCCGTGTGCCTTTCGGCGGCCTGAAAGGGGTCGCCGAATCGTCTGCTGCAACGGGCAGTCCCTGCGATCCTTCTGGGGATTGATTTCATTTGAGTCTATCTGAGTCACATTCAAAAGGGAAGGCTTTGCCAAAGCCGAAACTCCGTCATGACAGCAGTGCCGTGTCCGTGGGGCTATACAAAGGGATAGAAAGAAGGTTCCGTTGAACAGTCATGCGCGCGAGCGACTTTTCCTGGCAGAGCGGCTGCGGCCCCCCTTCCCTTTCGGCCTCGGAGGTCCATCTGTGGAGCCTCTCCCTGGAGCAGCCCCCCGAGCGTATCAGGGTTTACCTCGACATCCTCTGTTCTGAAGAAAAGCGGAGAGCCGAAGGCCGCCACTTGCGGAGGGACAGGGATTCTTTCTGCTTCTGCCGCGGCTACCTTCGGATGCTTATTGGCCGGTATGGGGGAGTGGCCCCTGCGAAGGTCCGATTCACGACCGGCGATCATGGGAAACTATCCCTCGATCCGGATTTTCACGAGCTGGACATCGGGTTCAACGTTTCCCACTCCGGGCGCTTCGCCATGATTGCTCTGGCGAAGCAGAGGCGTCTCGGTGTGGATGTCCAGAGAGTGCGGGGTGCCGCCAGGATCGAAGAAATCTCCCGCGGCTTTTTCTCGTCCCTGGAAGACGAATCGATCCGTGCCCTGCCCGAGGAAATGAGGGTTGATGCATTCTATGCCTGCTGGACGCGAAAGGAGGCGGCGGTCAAGGCTCTGGGGGGCAGCATCGCGGCGCTCTCGGAGAGGGTCATCGTTTCCGCAGATCCTGGCGGGCCCCCGCAGCTCCTGCGTATGCCCTCCGACCTTGAAGAGAACAACGAATGGCGCCTTCATGACCTTCCAGTGAGGGAAGGGTACGCCGCTGCCCTGTGCTACAGCGGCTCTCCAGCCGAGGTTTTCCTCTGGCAGCCGAATGAATGATTCTCGCCGACCCCCGGCAGCGCCGGGACCGTGCGCATGGAATTACGATGTGCCCGTCGGAGGCTTTTTGATGGTATCGTTGTTGTCGACGTGGCTGGAGTAAACCCGGTAGGCATCCCCCACTGTCCTCACGTTCCAGGCCTCTTCCATGGGGATGGTGATCCCTTCCTCTTTGAGCCGCAGCATCATCTCCACCAGCCGGATCGAATCCGCAAAAAGGTCATCGACGAATGAGGCGTCACGCACGACAAGGGTTTCCTCTACGTGCAGCTCCCTGGCAATCAGATGCCGGAACTCCTCGAAGGTGATGGGGTTGCGGGCCTCTTTCACGTCCTGCCTCCTGTCAGCTCCTGGATAGCCGCTTCACGCAGTTTGAACTTCTGTGACTTGCCTGTCTCAGCCTGGGGAAGCTCACTCACGAATCGTACCTGGCCGGGTATCTTGTAAGGCTCGAGCGTCCCTCGGCAGTAGTCCAGGACCTCCTGGATCGTCATCTGCGCACTTTCCTTCAGCCGTATAAAAGCCCACACGCTTTCCCCCCCCACAGCCGACGGCACTCCGACAACCGCGG
>JBEKTX010000362.1:0-3390 GCA_049515615.1 Spirochaetia bacterium | reverse complement strand
CATCAGCGGGGTCACACCGTCCTCGTCCCGAGCCTTGAGGTCCGTGCCAGCTTTCAGGAGTGTCGTGATCACCTCAGAGCTCTCGGTCCACTCGGCGGCATACATCAAGGGAGTCACGCCGTTCTTGTCCTTGGCGTTGACGTCAGAGCCCGTGCTGATAGCGGCCTGAATGCTCTGCGGCGTGCCGACCCTCACAAGCTCAAAGAAGAGCTGCCGATAGGCGTCCGTACCCTTGAGCTTTTCATTTCCTTGTACATGGTCAAAAGCCGTCTTTCCCGAATTGTCTTTTGCACTCACGTCCGCACCGGCCTTCAGGAGCTCACTCACCACCCTGGGGTTTTGATTATTGCTGGCTGCGCAAATGATCGCGGTCCAGCCGATCTTGTCCTGAGCATTGACGTCCGCACCAGCCTCCAGGAGCGCGGTGATCACCTCCGCATTCTGGTTCCGTGCGGCTGCCCACATCAGCGAAGTCGAGCCGTTCTTGTCTTGAGCCTTGATGTCCGCGCCGGCCTTCAGAAGCATGGTGATGATCTCGCGATTCTGATTATTGCTGGCGGCGTGTATCAGCGCTGTCATGCCGGCATTGTCCCGGACCTCGATGTTCGCGCCGGCCTTCACGAGCGTGCTGATCACTCCAGTTTTCTGATTGTTCGCCGCAGCAACCATCAGCGCGGTCACACCATCCACCTTTTGAAAATTGATATCGGCACCGGCATTCAGCAGCGTCGTGACCACGTCGGGATTCTGGGTGTTCTCAGCAGCGTACATCAACGGCGTAAAGCCGTTTTTATTCTGAGACTTCGCGTCCGCGCCGGCCTTTAAAAGCGCGGTGATCACCTCGGGGTTCTGATTATTGCTGACCGCGCAAATCAGCGCAGTGACGCCGTCCTTGTTCTGAGCCGTGAGGTTTGCGCCGGCCTTCAGCAGCGTCGTGATCACCTCAGGGCTCTGGTTGTCCGCGGCGGCGTACATCAGCGGGCTCAGGCCATTCTTGTCGTGGGTGTTCACCTCAGCGCCCTTGCTGACAGCAGCTTGAATGCTCTGCGGGCTCCCGGCTTTCACCAGCTCAAAGAATAGCTGCTGACAGGCATCGGTGCCTTTCAGCTTCCTATTCCCCTGGGCATAATCAAAGACCGTCTTTCCCGAATTGTCTTTTGCGCTCACGTCCGCGCCGGCATTCAGCAGCGTCGTGATCACCTCAGGATTCTGGTTGAATTTGGCAGCATACATCAGCGCGGTCACGCCGTTCTTGTCCTGAACCGTGATGTCCGCGCCGTTGTCTATGGCGGATTGTACGCTCTGCGGCGTTCCCGTGCTTACGAGCTTAAGGAAATCTCTCGTCTCCGCACTTGCCGAAGGACAACTTATCAAAGCCAGGGCGACAAAAACCGCTGAAACTACAACAACGGCCATTCGTATTCTCACTTTATTCCTCCATTAGCCAAACAGCAGTTTGACGGAAAACCTCGACGATCCTTCGAGTACTTAATGGCGGTCGGCCTTCACCATGCTTTCCGCTCGCCAAGCTGCATGAAGTACCTAGAAGGATGAGGCCCACAAGCTACGACTGTTGGCAGTTAGAAAAAGTCTCACACAGTCGTTCTTGGCTGTCAAGCCTATGAGAGTCGCCAAACTCCTGCACGTTCCCTCTTGACTCCTTCTTCCCATGTTGTAGACTGATTCGATCGATATTCATTCGATTTAAATAGTCTTTTGGGAGCGAGATCATGCCCCACTTATCCGTCTTGCCAATTGCCCAAGTGGTGACAATCGCTGATGAATGTATGAGTGATCCCGAATGAACCCGTGAGCTGAAAGACAGGACCAGGGAGGCCGATCAATGAAGGACCTGGAACGGAGAGCGTTGAAGATTTTACAGCAGAACAATCAGGCCTCAGGAGAGCTTCCGGCCTCGCTCCCGAGGGCCGACCGCCGGGTGACCTGGCTGTTTGTAATGCTCTTCCTGCTCTACATGTTCGACTATGTCGACCGCCAGGTCGTCACATCTCTCTTTCCCTTTCTCAAGGCCGACCTCGGCCTTACGGACACGCAGGCCGGATTGCTCGTCTCGGCGGTCTACTGGTCCATCGTCGCTCTCACATTTCCGGCGTCAATCCTGATCGATCGCTGGAGCAGAAGACGAAGCATCGGCATCATGGTCGTCTTGTGGAGCGTTGCCACTGCGCTCGCGGCCTTCGTGAAAACCTTCCCGCAGCTCTTTCTTGCGCGGCTTGGCGTCGGCATCGGAGAGGCAGGGTATTCGCCGGGCGGCACGGCCATGATCTCTGCCATGTACCCCAGGGAAAAGAGGTCCCGCATGATGGGGCTCTGGAACGCCTCGATCCCGTTGGGCTCCGCTCTCGGAGTGGCGATCGGTGGAATTGTTGCCACGCACTGGGGCTGGAAACATGCGTTCGGGCTCGTCTCCCTGCCCGGATTTGCACTCGCGATCCTCTTCTTCTTTTTTGCCAGGGATTACCGCACGGTGAAGCTCGAAGAGCGGTCGGAAAAAGATACCACGGTTCGCGCGATGAGACCGATCGATGTCGCTCGCTCCTTTCTTCGGACCCCGTCACTTCTGCTCACCTATATTGCATTCTCCGGAAACACGCTGCTCAGCACCGCCTACCTCACGTGGCTGCCCTCCTATTTCAACCGT
Source organism: Spirochaetia bacterium (assembly GCA_049515615.1). GTDB lineage: Bacteria > Spirochaetota > Spirochaetia > SZUA-6 > Fen-1364 > Fen-1364. Next base: position 728 of record JBEKTX010000362.1, on the reverse strand, counting down.
TACTCGAACCTCCCCATGAGCCAGGCCGGGCTGAAAAGCGCTTCAGTGCTGATATTCGCCGTTGTCGGTGCCCCACTGGGGGGTCTGCTTGTCGATGCATGGCTGAAGCGTCGCGCGAATGCCCGTCCGCTGTTCGCTGGCCTTGCCAGTCTTCTCTCGGCGGGCCTCTGGCTGGCTGCATTCGGCCTCCTGAGGGGCACAGGCCAGTATGTGGGGCTGATGGTGTGCGCGACAATCGCCGCGTTCTATATTTCGGGGGCTGCCGCCCTCACCCAGGACGTCGTGCATCCCGGACTTTGGGCCATTTCCTGGAGCATCTGCGTGATCGTCCAGAACCTTGTCGGCAGCTCGCTCGGGCCGATTCTCGTCGGAGCTCTCTCCGATCGCTACGGGCTTCGCCTCGCCATGCTCGTGGTCCCCGCCTCGTCGTGTGTCGCCGGGCTTCTTTTCCTGACGGCCTCGAGATTCTACGAAAGAGATCTGCGAAAAGTCGCGAAAGTTCAGGTCGAGCTCGAGTAGTCAGCGAGCAAGATCGAAATACTGCCTGCGGGTGATTTCACAAGGGAACTCGATTGGGCGCACGTGTATCGAAAAAAGCAAGGGACGCTCTCGCGTCCCGCCTAGGAGCCTGTCGGACTGAGTCGGCGGCCGAGGTGCCCACCGAGCGCCCAAGGCGTGGCATTTTCCGTCCGGTCGGGTTCGTTGTCCTTCAGGAGGTGGCCGGCGTT
>JBEKTX010000361.1:0-3398 GCA_049515615.1 Spirochaetia bacterium | reverse complement strand
GTCTGGTGCCCGAAATGGACACCCGACTCGAGCAGGTTTTTCATGGTGACAACAGCCAAAATGATCCTCCTTCCCCTCTCTCGCTGGCTTATGCACCCGCCCAAAACGGGGGGTGAGATAGAAAGGGTCTCGCTCGACGTCCATCCCTGGACTGGCTCGCCCCTGCCGTCCCTGGCCAGGGTCAAAAATGGTATTCGTTCCTGACCAAGATGCCATAAAACGCTTCCAGTGGCAAGCCTACGACGTTGCTGTATGAGCCTTTGATCCAATCCACGAGGAACGCGCCCCTCTCCTGGATGCGGTACGCTCCAGCCGCACCGGCCCACTCTCCTGTTTCAATATAGAAGCGAATTTCTCCAGCTTCCATGGCCCGGAACTTCACCTCGGTACACACGACCTCCTCCTCGATCGGTTTCCCGCGCTGCACCAGGAGGGCGATTCCCGAGTAGACCCTGTGCACCCTCCCGGAAAGCGTCCTGAGCATCGATTCCGCTTCCTCCGGGCCGGAAGGCTTGCCGAGCACTTTCCCGTCGATTTCCACGACCGTGTCCAGCCCGAGCACCCAGCGCGGCGACTCGGTCTTGAACAGGGCCAGTATCGCATCAACCTTGCTCCGCGCGATTCGAACGACCATTTCCGGTACCGGCAGGCCGGAAGAATAGTCTTCCGCGATATCCGGAGGAATGACCTTGATGGGAAGCTTCACTTTCGTGAGCAGCTCGCGCCTCCTCGGTGAACCCGAAGCGAGAATGATCGTTTCCATGGCCCTCATGCTCCTTCAAGCATCCCCAGGAGGAAGCTTTTCATCATCCGGTTGGCGGAGGGGACGGCGTCCAGCTCTCTAGAGAGGGTAGTCGTCCTCGGAGTCCAGAGCCCCAGCATGGCCTGGATCCATGGTGTGGCGGCCAGGGGCGAGAGGTGCTGTCCACCTGAACGCGTCCTGTCCAGGATCTCCCCGCCACGCCGCGGGGCCCGGGCAGTCAGGTAGGAATCCGAGAGTGGATACAGGAAGGCGATGAAAGGGTCATCCGGCCTTCCCTCTTCGATGCCGATGCGGACTCCCAGCTGGTCGCGCGCTCGATCCACGGCCCGCCGGATGCCGGTGAGAACCGCCCCTCCGCCCGCCCAGGGCCGGGCCAGGACGATGCCGCAGTCCGAGGGGTGATAGTATGCCCGGGAACGGCGCAGGTCGTATCCCTGGCCGGAACGAGCGACAAGTCCGGTCTGCGCGAGGACCTCGTTCACATGCAGGCAGCTGCGGAACGCGGAGACCCCATGGTCGGAGGAGAGCACGACAAGTGTGTCGCGGTCGGCCTCGCGCATCACCCGGGAAACCAGGCCATCGACCAGGTGCGCGCATGAAAGGAAGAGCTCACGCGTTCGGGGATCGGGATGCGGTGAATCAAGCAGGTCGAAACAGGCGTGGTTGATCTCATCGACCAACGGGAAATACCCGATCACCACGCGCGAAGGCGTGCCCCTGATCGCATCGATCATCAGGGATTCTTTCTGCTTCATGCCCAGCTCTACGGGCGCCATCTCGACGCTGATCGGGATTTTTAACCGTTCATCTCTGCCCCTGTTCAACCTTCGAACTGCACGGTGCACGTTGAAATCGACGAAGTCCTCCCCGGCCGCGTGAGGTGGGAAGGCACCGCGGACGAGCGGTCTCGTGAGGGGAGCCAGCGCGAGGTGAGACTGGTCGAGAAGGCACGCGTATGCGCGCAGGCTTCGAGTGAGCTCGACGGTGCGCCAGACCCCCGGCAGAAGCTCGGCCCTTGCTCGTCCCCCCTTTCTGATCTGGACCCCATTGCGTTTAGGAACAAGTGTGATCTCGATGCCCTGCCAGCGCACGCGTGAGCTCCGACGGCTCACGAGGAAGACGTGCGATTTCTTCCACCTGCGATACCCGTCATATCCGAAGTCGAGGCCTCGAGTCCTGCCCATCCACACCCGGTCATTCCTGAAAGCAACATTCATCAATGAAAAGGCGCAGCCTCGAGCTCCGAGCTCGTCCCAGATGGTGCGGATCTCTTTCGTCGGTGCGACAAAGCCGCTGATCGACCTTGTGGGGCGACGCGGATCAGGCATATGGTATCCCCAGACTCCGCTCTCACGGGGCTCCGCGCCGCTGAAGAGCGTAAGGAGTGCCGTGGGGGTCTGACACGCGGGGGACGAGGGCATGGAGGCGGCCAGGATGCCCTCCCGCTCGAACTTCGAAAGACCAGGGAAGCTTTCCGCCCCCAGGAAGAAGCGGGCATGCTCGATTCCCATGCCGTCAAGGACGATCCAGTAGATCCGCTTGAATGGTTCGATTGACAATCGCCTTTCTTCCCGGTATCGTCGTGGAAACGCGCGGCACGAGGATTGCATGTTCCGCGCATTTGGGCAATTAGCTCAGTTGGATAGAGCGATGGCCTCCGGAGCCATAGGCCGCGCGTTCGAATCGCGCATTGCCCAATCCGGTCTTTTCAAGTAGGCCGCTTGTAACTTCTTGAGCGACACGGAGTTGAGCAAAGCGGTTCCGGGGCACGGGGGATCTATGGGCGCAAAATCGCCTGGTATCACCGCAAGTGTCACCTCTCGGGGAGGCGCTCATGGCAGACCGAAACCCTTTCTCACTCTACCGACGACCGTCAAAAAAGGGAGAGCCAATCTTTTACGTCAAGCTACTCTGTTGTGATTCCCACACTCAAGACGCAACTGCGACAGTCAAGCTTGGGTATTCTCGGTATTCGGTCAGACCCCGGCGCCACGTTCTCCCTCTACGGGGTCACTTAAGAATGCCCGCAAGAAGCTCGGTATCAGCCAGATGGAACTTGCCAAACGATCTGACATCTCGGCCAGCCGCATGAACGACATCGAAGCGTGCCGCCGATGGGTGAGCGCTCCGACCTACGCAAAATAGCGGAAGAGCTACACGTCTTGCCTTAACAGCTGCTTCGAGAGGAAGGCGAGAAGTCCCAGCATGTGAATAGCCTTCTGACCGAGCTCCTCGCGAAGCTTCGCAAAGGAGTGGATTCGGAAATCGAACGGATCATTGTGAGCTACCTCCCCGGGGCGAAGAAGAAGCATCAGCAAGTTTGAACTCGACGCGGTCCTGTAAATTATCGGGTCGCCCATTGGCTTTTTAGGAGTCCCCACGCCGCCCTATACGGATTGAGATTGAAGGGATTGTCTTTGGAGAAATCGGCCGAGATAGGACGAGGGCCAATAACTGCCTTGACGCGATGGCTGGATAAGCTAACATCGTGGCGAGAATGTGAGATTTCCCGTGATTCATGAAAAAGGTGAGCCATCCGGAGATTCTCGTTTTAGCCTCCATTTCGGGGATGCACTAGCTTGTCGTTGGCTCCAATCTCAAAAGAAAAAGCCGCTCGTGTCCGTTTCTGTGCCCA
>JBEKTX010000360.1:0-3403 GCA_049515615.1 Spirochaetia bacterium | reverse complement strand
CCCTCCAGTACATGTAGCCGAAGAGGGCGGTCGGCACGACGCTCACGAAGGCGAGCACGGCACAATGCCAGGCGGTGAGCTTCAGCCTTGCGCGCCGGAAGATCAGGGAGATGAGACCGAAGACAAGGGTGCCGATCGTCAGTCCGACGGTGATATGGGTGACCATGGGGTGGATCGGATGATCGTATCCGATTCCCTTCAGGAATACATAGACGGAGTGGATCATTCTTCAGATATACCCACGCCGGCGGCAAAAGGAAAGCAAAGCGGGACGCTCGACTTTTGGCGCGCGAGAGAATAGATTCGATCTGCCATGGACAACCGCGCCATCGCGGATTTTCTGAACGACATCGCGGTCTTCAGCGAGCTGGCGGGCGAAAACCCCTTCAAGTCACGGGCCTTCCAGAGTGTGGCACGCACGGTGGAGAAGCACCCCGAGAGCGTTGCTGCTCTCAGCACGGAGGGACGCCTGCGGGAGATCAAGGGCATAGGCGCAAGCATCGAGGAAATCGTCCAGGAAATCGTGAAGACCGGGGATTCAAGCCTGCTGAAGGAGCTGAAAGCGCGATTCCCGGAAGGGATCACGGATCTGCTTTCCCTCTCAGGGGTAGGTCCGAAGAAAGTGAAGGCGCTCTACGAGAAGCTCGGCATCGGCTCGATCGGTGAGCTGGAGTACGCATGCCGGGAGAACAGGCTCGTGGGGCTCGATGGGTTCGGGGAGAAGTCCCAGGCGAAGATCCTTCAGGCAATCGAGTTCAAGAAGACCACCCAGGCAAGCAGGCTCTACTCTGAGGCGTTGGAGATTGGTGAGGAGCTCGCGCGGAAAACGGGTGATTCGAAGCTTTTCGCCCACGTGGATCTCGCCGGGAGCCTGCGCCGCGGAAAAACGACGTTCAAAGACATCGACATTCTGCTCGTGCCCAGGGATGGCGGGAAAATTGCCGAGATACGGGATCGGTTGATCGAGCTCGCGGACACGGGCGCCGACGGCCCCGCGGTGATCGGCGCGGGGGACACCAAGGTCTCGATCCGGCGCCAGGGGCTGCAGGTCGATTTCCGGATCGTCCCCGAGGAATCGTACCCGGCGGCACTTCAGCATTTCACGGGCTCAAAGGAGCACAACACCTCCCTGCGCACGCGGGCGAAGACCATGGGCATGAAAATGAGCGAGTGGGGCGTCTACGGTTTGGACGGTGAGGCGGTGCCCGTGAAGAACGAGGAGGAGGTCTATACGGAGGTCGGCCTGCAATGGATCCCGCCGGAGATCCGGGAAGCCGACGGTGAGATCGAAGCCGCGGAAAGAGGGTCGCTCCCCACGCTCGTTGAAGAAAAGGACTTCCACGGGATGATACACGTGCACAGCTCGGCGTCGGACGGGATCCGCACCATCGAGGAGATGGCGCGGGAATGCATCCGGCGCGGCTATTCATGGCTGTGCCTGAGCGACCATTCACGGAGCGCCGCCTATGCCGGTGGCCTCTCGGCAGATGCCCTCATCGCCCAGGTCGAGGAGATACGCATCCTCAACAAGACTCTCGCGCCGTTCCGAATCTTCGCGGGTGTTGAGTCGGACATCCTCTCCGACGGCAGCCTGGACTATCCCGACAGCGTCCTTGCGGAGCTGGACTTCGTGATCGGGTCGATTCATTCCCGGCTCGCGATGGACAGGGATACGGCGACCGCCCGCCTCCTCGCGGCGGCGCGCAATCCGCGCCTCACCATCCTCGGCCATCCCAGCGGGAGGCTGCTCCTCAGCCGTGAAGGGTACCCGTGGGACGAACAGGTCGTGCTTGCCGCCCTGGCCGAACGCGGAGCGGCGTTGGAGCACAACTGCAACCCGCACCGGCTGGACCCTGACTGGGGCGTGCTCAAGCGTGCCGCGCGCCTGGGGGTCCCTGTGGCAGTCGATCCCGACGCGCATGACATCGGCGGATTCGACGACATGCGCTTCGGGGTGATCATGGCGCGAAAGGCCTGGCTCACAAAGGCCGACGTCTTGAACTGCAAGGACACGGAGGAAATCGATGCCTGGTTCACGTCGCGCAGGAAAGCCTGAGGAAACCGCGGGCGCGCGGAAGACTCGCGCGAAAAAGATTGCCCGCACGCTTGCCGCCGAGTACCCCGATGCACGCTGCATGCTGGACCATGCAAGCCCTTTCGAGCTCCTCGTGGCGACAATGCTTGCCGCTCAATGCACGGACGAGCGGGTGAATAGAGTGACTCCCGATCTCTTTCGTCGATTTCCGACGCCCCAGGCGATGGCGGCAGCGGACATCGAGGAGCTGGAAGCTCTGATCAGGTCAACAGGCTTTTTCCATAACAAGGCCAAGAGCATCAAGGGCGCCTCCCAGGCCCTCGCGTCGCGATTCGCCGGCGAATTCCCGAACACAATGGACGACCTTCTCTCGCTCCCCGGAGTGGGCAGGAAAACCGCAAACGTGGTGCTCGGCACCTGCTTCGGAGCCCCGGCGATTGTCGTCGACACGCATTTCCGGCGCGTGACGCAGAGGCTCGGCCTCGCCAGGAGCGACGATCCAGAAGAAATCGAGCGGGAGCTGGGCGACCTTCTGCCGCCCCTGGAATGGACCGGTTTCTCACATGCGGTGACCTTCCATGGAAGGAAGCGCTGTGCGGCGAGAAAACCCGATCACGCGAATTGCCCTGTTGTCGATCTGTGTGACTCACGGGACATCTGAGACGGCTGCGCTTCCCCGTCCCCGAGACCGGTTTCCCCACCACTGGTTCTTGCGCGGCAGCACGATTCTTTCTATTGTAATAGTCATGAAATATCGTCGGATTCCCTGGTTGTGCGTTGTCCTCCTGGCCGTCGACCTGATCCAATAGATGCCGAGAATACGAATCCATGGAAGACCGGAGGTCTTCGAGTGCAATCTCACCACGTCGGTCCTGAACGTCCTTCTCCGCAACGGCTTCCCCATCCATACGGTGTGCGGGGGGCGCGCACGCTGCGGGAGGGACCTGATCCGCATCCGTGAGGGCGCGGAGTTCTTCAGCCCGCGGCGGGAGATGGAGATGCGCAGGCTCGCGTCACTGGCGGAGGCGGGAGAGCCATCCGGCAACGACATCCGGCTTGCCTGCCAGTGCTACGTGCGTGGGGACGTCGTGATCGAGGTGCTTCACTTTGCCCGTGAAGAGGAACCGGACACGACGGGCAATTGATTTCGCCCCCCCCGGTGATATATTTGCTTTGAATGGCCCACATCTCCGCCCGCCGGGCTTTGCTCGTTCCGATCTTCGCGCTGCTGGTCTCCTGCGGGGACCAGTCTCTCTTCATGTCTCCGAAGACCGATGCGGCCGCCCTGCAGATCATTTCCGCTTCTGACGGGCAGGTTTTCGCCAGCGGGAAGTCGGTGCCCCTCATGATCTCCTCGCAGGACCCGAC
>JBEKTX010000359.1:0-3909 GCA_049515615.1 Spirochaetia bacterium | reverse complement strand
GATCTTGTATCGCTCTACGACGAAACGTGGCTCTTGATCAAGGACTATTGGAAGAAAGGGACTTCGGAGAACGGCCTGCACAGCAGGTTTTTCGCTCATCCCGACAGCACGCGTATCAACCAGTTCGAGACGTGCTTTTCCTCATTTTTCCTGGTCTATTCAAACCGCATCTATCCTGTGATGTCGGGCCTGGACAACTTCTATTCCAAACAGGAGGAATCCGGCGCAATTCGAGGGGAGTATCGGGAATCGGATGGGAAGCCGGTACACCCGAAAGATAATCCAAAGGGCGTACTCCCGCCGCTTTTCGCCTGGGCGGAGTTCAACATCTATCACAAGCTCGGCGTGAAAAAACGCATCCGCGAGGTGCTGCCTGTTCTAGAGAACTACTTCAGGTGGATCGAGCAGAACTTCAAGGCCGAAAACGGCCTCTATTCCGTGCCGCTGGCCGCGACGATGATGGAGAACTCCCCGCGTGACGGGATGTCCTACAAACCAACTACACATACAAGAGGGCCTATTTTTCGCTGAAGACGAAGATCAACGCGCTCATGTGGGACGAGCGGGAAGGCTTCTACTATGACCTGGACGCATCCGAGAAGCGCATCAAGGTCAAGACGATCGCCTCGTTCTGGCCGTTGATCGCGGAAATCCCCAACGAAGCGCGCGGCGAGCGGTTGATCGAGCATCTGGTTGATCCCCACGAGTTTGGAATCGAGAACCCCTTCCCCACCCTCGCTGTCAAGGACAAGCATTTCGACGCGCAGGGATCAGGCTACCGAGGGTCCGTGTACCCGCCCTTGAACTACATGGTGATCAAGGGCCTGGAGAAATACAAGCGGCATGACCTGGCGCGCGAGTTCGCCATCCGTCACCTGTACCACGTCCTGGACGGCCTGTACACGGGAACGGGCAAGAAGGGTTCCCTGTACGAGGCCTACGCTCCCCATACAGAAGGCCCCGCGAAGTGGCCAGGGAAACGGGGATTCCCCCGAATGATGTTCCTGCCCTACACGGCACTGACAACCATCTCCCTCATGCTCGAGAACATCATCGGCCTGGACATCTCTCTCCCCCGCAAGACCGTGGACTGGACGATCCCCACGCTCGAAGCGATGGGCATCGGCGATCTCGCCCTGAAGCGGAACCTCATCTCAATCCTCAGCGCCAAGAGCAACAGGGGGTGGGAGGTGCACCTTGAGAGCGAGAAGCTGTACTACCTGACGATCGACTTGTTCGGCGCCCGCAGCAAGACGCTGCCCATCCCGTCGGGCAAGTGCTCACTGCTCGTCGACAAGTTGTAAGGCAGATCTAAAACGTGCTGCGGCCCCGAAACGAACGGGCAAGGGTCTGTTTGTCCGCAAATTCGAGGTCCCCGCCAACCGGAAGGCCGAAGGCAATCCGGGAGACCCGCGCGCCCGTGTCTTTCAAGGCTTTTACAAGGTACAGAGCGGTGGTCTCACCTTCGACGGTAGGATTCGTGGCGAGAATGACTTCCCGGATCCCGCCTTTCGAGACTCTTTCAAGCAGGCTGCCGATTCGAAGGTTGTCAGGACCGACGCCGTCGATCGGCGAGATGGCTCCCATCAGGACGTGGTACAGCCCCTGGTGCTCGTGGATCGATTCTATGGTCAAAACGTCGCGCGCCTCCTCGACGACGCAGATGGACGATCTGTCCCGCCGTGAATCGGTGCAGATGCCGCAGGGGTCCACATCGGTATAGTTTCCGCACACACTGCAGGCACGGATGTTTCGGCGCAGCTGTGCGAGGTCTTCCGCGAGGGCGCGCACAAGGGTCTCGTCCGCCCGCAGGAGATAGTACGCGATTCGGGAGGCGCTCTTCCTCCCCAGGCCGGGCAGGCGGGCGAGGTTCCCGACCAGCCTCTCCAGGACGTTCATGCTCAGAACCCGAGCATCCCGGGCGGCAGGCCGAGCATCCCCGTGGCCTGCGAGACTTCGTCCCGGATCTTTTCCTTCAGCCGCTCGAGGGCATCCGTCATCGCGGCGAGCACGAGGTCCTGCAGCATCGGAATGTCACGGGGATCCACGGCTTCGGCGGCGATCGTTACTTTCTCCACCAGCATCTGGCCGTTCATGTCGACCGTGACCAGACCTCCGCCCGAAGATCCGGTGACCTTCACCGCCCTCAGCTTCTCCTGGATTTCCCCCACGCGGGATTGCAGGCCCTGCAGCTGCTTGAACATTTCAAAAGGATTGCTCGCCATGCCCTTCCCCTTTCACGATCTCGCCGCGGAACACTTTCTTCAGCAGCTCGACCCTCTGGTCCACATGTGCGGTCTCTGTCTTTGCCTCACGATAGGCGAGCCGAAGCCTCGTCACACCGGGCAGAAAAGAAGAGATCCGGCTGCAGAGCATCTCCCGGTCCTTATGCACGATCTCTCCCTGGAACCTGTCCCTCGCCGAAAAGGTGAGAACAAGATCCTCCGCGTCCAGAGCCGCCGATTCCGCCGTTTCCAGGGCGGAGGCCAGGGCCGGCTTCTCGCGTCGTAGTGCCTCGACGACGCTCCGAAGAGCCAGCAGCGGATCGCCCGCTTTTTCATTCTCCCTGATCGAGCCCGGCGCGGGCTGTGCCGCCATCTTCGCTCCAGGCCCTGCAATGAGGTGCCCCTTCAAGACTTTCAAGGCATCGCGGACCTCAGAGGGCGTGATGAGTGAATCGAGCTGTGCGACGCGGGTCAACACCAGCTCCAGCTCGAAGCGCTGATTCAAAGAGAAGCGAAAGTTCCTGTAGAGAGAGAGGAGCATTTCGATGGCTTTCTCGATCTGCGCTGCGGTCATCGATTCCAGGACTTGTCGATCAAAATCCTGCGGCGAATAGCCCAGCAGGGTGTCCTTGGCAATGCCGCTCTTCAGGAACAGAAGATTGCGGAAATACTCGGCGAGGTTGGCGACGAACTGCTCGATGGAAACACCTGTGGCGAGGATTGCATCCGCGCGTTCCAGGACTTTCCCCGCATCCCCTGCGCGGAAAAGCCGGGCGAAGTCGTTCAGCTCATCGATGCCCAGCACGCCGAGCTTCTCGCGGATCCGATCCAGCGTGAGAGCGCCCTCCGCAAAGGACACGACCTGATCAAGGAGAGTGTAGGCATCGCGCAAGGACCCGGTCGCTTCCTTGGCGATCCAGATCAAGGCTCGCTCCTCGGCGTCGACGCCCAGCTCGCCTGCGGCCTCGCGAAGCTTCTCCTTGATCTCGCCGGTGGAAATCAAGCGAAAGTTGTACTGCTGGCAGCGGGAGCGGATGGTGGCAGGAACTTTGTGCACCTCGGTCGTGGCGAAAATGAAAACAATATACGGAGGCGGCTCCTCGATAGTCTTCAACAGCGCATTGAACGCGCTGTTGGAGAGCATGTGCACTTCGTCGATGATGTAGACCTTGTACCGGGCGGCGTTTGGCGCGAAGAGCACCTCTTCCCGGATTTCCCGCACGTCATTCACACTGGTATTGGAGGCACCGTCGATCTCGATCACGTCCAGGGAGGCGCCGCGGGCGATCTCCCGGCAGCTTGCGCAGGCTCCGCACGGTGTGTCCGTCGGCCCCTTTTCGCAGTTCAAGGAGCGGGCGAGGATGCGAGCCACTGAGGTCTTGCCAACCCCTCGCGGCCCGGAGAAAAGGTAGGCATGTGCGATCCGGCCTTGTCGGATCGTGTTGGTGAGCGTCGCGGTCACGAACTCCTGGCCGACGAGCTGGGCGAAAGTCAGTGGCCGCTTGCGGGTGGCGGTGACTTCATACGACATCAGAGGCCTCCACGCACGCCGCCGTGCTTCGCGGATTTGCGCCGCGGTGCCCCGCGGTGGTATTCCACGGATTCGTCCGTGGATCTGCACACCAGAAAAAGCAACCCCCCCAGCTCCATTCAAGCCGGTTACGGCTCATGAACACGCTGCTTA
>JBEKTX010000358.1:0-3445 GCA_049515615.1 Spirochaetia bacterium | reverse complement strand
GTACCCCCACCCCACCTTCTTCTTTGTCAGCCTCTCGTATGTCGCGATCGCCACCACGTTCGCGGAGGCGCCGATCGGTGTCCCGTTGCCGCCGATGTCGGTCCCCAGCGCCGCGGACCACACCAACGGCCCGAGGGTGAACCCGTGCAATCCGCTCAAGTGCTTGAGGATCGGCGCCATCGTGGCAGCAAAGGGCACATTGTCCACGATCGAGGAGCCGAATGCGCTCACCCAGAGGATGATGGAGATCGCGATGAAGAAATTCCCGCCCGAGAGCTCGCGCACCTTGCCGGCCACCACCGTGAGCAGGCCCACGTGTTCCATCGCCCCCACGATGAGGAAGAGGCCGGCGAAGAAAACGATCGTTGCGTAGTCGATCTTCTGGATCACTTCTCCCATCTTCTTGCCGCCCATGAGGAAGGCCAGCACAGCACCCGTGACGGCAACGGTCGCCACCGAGAGGTGCGTCATCTGGTGGGTGACGAGCGCGACCACGACGAAGATGAGCGAAATCACGCCCGCGGCGAAGAGCCGCCTGTCTTCTATCGCCGCGCCGGGATTGATGGCATCCACCTGTTCCTGCAGCCACTTCGGATTCTTCATGAGCCTCTTCCGCGCGGGGCCTATCTCGCGCCTGAAGAACCATACAAAAAAGGAGGTATTGATGATGAACCCGATCCAGGCGATGAGGCCTGTGTTCTTCACGAAATCCATGAAGGAGAGCTGAAAATAGGTCCCGAGAATCACGTTGGGAGGGTCCCCCACCATCGTGGAGCTCCCGCCGATGTTCGCCGCGCATATCTCCGACAGGATGAGCGGAAGAGGGTTGATCCCAATGTGGGCAGCCACCTCGATCGTGAGAGCGGACATGAACAGCATGACCGTGATGCTGTCCACGAAAGCCGAGAGGAATCCCGCAACGAACGGGAAGAGGATGAAGAGCTTCAGGGGATCCAGCTTGACCCACCGCGCGCTGTGCAGACCCAGCCAGCGGAAGAAGCCTGAAAGGCTCATGGTCTCGATGATCGCCATCATCCCGAAGACGAAGAGGATCGTCTCCCAGTTCTCGTACTGAACGAGGTTCTGCGGGCCAAGCACGAAGGCAAAGGCGAGCACGGCGCCAATGACGGCGGCGATGGTGCGGTTCACCTTCTCGGAAATGATGAGCCCGTAGGAGAGGACGAATATCCCCAGCGCGATCCACTGTTGAGTTGTAATGGCGGCCCTCCGGATTGGGTTGGAATCCTAACGGAAGGGCGGTGGAAATGCAATTACTTCTCGGTCGAAAGGATTTATTTCTGCCCTGAACCGGCGGCGGGCGCAAACATCCCGATTCCCTTCTGGGATTCCGCGTCGAGAAACACGTGGAGGAGCAGCCCGTCACGGACCGATGGCACGTGGATCACACGGATCACTTCTGCCAGCCCGCCAAGCGCAGGGTCGATGTCCGTGATCGCATTGCGGGATCCGAGCAGAAAGTCTTCGTTCAAGCGGCTTCCCGCCGTATCAGGGTACAGCGGCAGGATCGAAATGTCCGCCTCCACGAGGTCCTGGAAGAAGTGGGTCCCGTAAGAGACTTCAGGGGTATAGCCGTCGCGGGCAAAGGCGATTTCCACGAGCAGGCGGGTGCTGTTGATGTCTGAATAGCTCACGCGCACGCCGAGGTTGATGTCATTGCTCCCCCACCGGCCCGGGCCCAGGAGCGCGTAGCGATGCTCGGCCAGGCGCTTGTTGAGCTGCCCGACGGCCCATCCAACTTTGTGCTTCTTCTCCACCGTGTCCAACCGGTCATAGGCGCGGGGGTCCACGTACACAACGTACTCGATGTCGGTGATGACGGCGTTTGAAAGTCCCGACTGCGTGATGAAGAGCGTGTTCTCGTCGCGCACGCCCACGGGGAGGACCACCCGTTCAACCTCGCGGCGCATCGAGAGGGAGCGGCACTGGAGGATGTAGAGCTTGTTGTCGTCCCAGGCGAACTCGATATCCACCGGCCTCCCGTAGGCGGCGTGCACGGTGGAGAGCACCTTCTTCACCAGCGGCACGAACGCCGACTTCGTGAGAAGGTTCTCGAAGGTAAGGCACAGCGACGAAGGAGGGAGCTCCTGTGTGCGGAACAGCGGGGCGCGCATTTCTCCTTCTTCCAGGAGAGAAGCCGCAAGGAACAGGTCCGGGTGGCGGCTCTCCGCCGCGAGCGTCCGGAAATCGATGGTCGTGAACTCACCCGTTCGAAGGTTGATCGCATCGACCATTCTCTGCGAGTACTTGGAGATCTGCTCCGGTGTGACTTCCGGCCTGAGGGCAGGATGGCTCAGGGGGATCATGCGGGGATAGTCCCCGCCGACGCGGTCCACCGAGCGTGTTCCCAGGCCGAAGACGAGCCGCACCAGCCCGTCGGCCTTGCGGATGCGGGGGTTCCAGACCCACGCATTGGAGGAATACATCACCCCGGCCGCCAGCGGGAAGAGCCAGTCGCCGAACCTTCTGCCGACGACCTTCTGCACGATCATGGCCATCCGTTCGTTGTAATCCAGCAGGCCGTGGTCCCTGCGGTAGATGATCGGGTCCGGGCCGTACATGCTTGCCAGCACGGTCTTCACGCCGCGGATGAACGCAGACAGACGCTGCTCCTCGCCGCCCTGGTTGGGGAGGAATATTGACTGATACTTCCCGGAAAAGGCCAGCCCGAAGCTGTCCTCGAGGTAGCTGGAGGAGCGCACGATGATGGGGTGCTCGCCTATCTGGCGGATCAGCGCGCGGAAATCCTCCACCACATCCGGGGGAAACGCCGCCTTTTCGAACAGCCCGCCGACGAGCTTGAACTCCTCGTCAATCGCGTCCCGGTCCCGGTATTTGTGCGTGTGAAACCCGTAGAAGTGATTGCGGTCGATGAAATCCGACATCACCCCCGAGCTGATGTACCAGGTATCGGGCACGGCGATGTACTTCTCGAAATCCGGATCACGCTCGGAGAGGATCGGCAGGAGGATCTTCTGCGCCACGATCATGCCCGCGGCCTTGCCGCCCAGCCTGCCCGGGTAGGTGACGTGGCCGATCGTGTGGCCCAGCACGGCGTCGATATCGCGAATGGTCACGTGGTTCTTGGCGATGCCGATGAACGGGAGCTGGCTGGAGATGTAGTGGGAGAGGAGCGCGACTCGGATTCCTTCGGCCTCCTCGCGCGATATATAGAGCTCCCCCTTGGGGATGTCGCAGAACTCGCGCAGGGCGCGCCAGATGGCCTCCGCGCTGGCGTGCTCCCCCGACACCACCCTTCCGAGCTCCTGGCAGCGATCGCGCTTGCGCACGAGGTTGACCCAGTTCTCCACCTCCTCGGGGGAGAAAACGCTCGCGAAGAGCAGGTCGATGATGCTGTCGGTGTACTCCGCGCGGCTGGCGTCCGTATCCGGCGCGCAGTCAGCCGCCATGTACCGCTCCACCAGGC
>JBEKTX010000357.1:0-3462 GCA_049515615.1 Spirochaetia bacterium | reverse complement strand
AAAGCTCTTCGCTCCCGCCGTGTCAGTCGCCCCTCCCGTGAAAGTCAACCCTGCCGCCCCGATGCTCAACGTGCCCGTATTGTTGAAGGTCACAAGGTTGGTGATCGTCCCCCCGCCGTTCAGTGTCACGTTGTAACCCGCAGCCGCGGCGGTGAATACTGTGGCTGTAACGGCGCCATTGAATGCTATCGTTCCCGTAGTTGCGGTCAGAGCGATGGTCGCTGCACTCACGGTGCTCGAGAAAGTGACCCCCGATGTGTTTGTCACCGTGAGGGTAGCCGATGCAACGAACGCATCGATAGCGGTGAACACGCCTGCCGCGTTGTTGAGGGTTACGTTGTTGAAGGACTGGCCGTTGGATGTAATGGAGGGAGCTCCGCCCCCGTTGAACAGGACAGTTCCGAGGTTTGCAATAAGTGTCGCCACATTCCAATTGCCGCCCACCGAAAACGATCCGGACGCCGGGGATGCCGAGAGTATGGAAACGGTGCAATCGCCTGTGACCGTCACTGCGCTTGAGGCGGCGCTTGCGTCCAAAGTTCCGGCGCCGGAAACAGTACCCATGGATAGCGTTTGGCCATTAACGAGCAGTGAACCACCATTGATGGTTATAGAGGCAAGGGAATTCGTTGGATTGATGTCCAGAGTACAGGTGCCGGCGTTTATCGTTACGATGTCGCCAACCGCAGACCCGGGAATTCCGTTTGGGGTCCAGTTCGTAATGAGATTCCAGTTCGAGGCCCCGCCGTTCCAGACGTAGGAAGTAGCAGAGAGTCCAGCGGTCGCACTGATCAGAAGGATGAAAGCAGCGATTCCCAGCCTCACTGTTCTTCTCAACCTGGACCCCCGTATTCCATGTCTCTACCCCATCTACAATTGTACCACAGCAATACCCTGGAGTCTCATCGATCTCATAGAACGTGAATGCAGGAACGTCGGAGCGGCAGCATCGAGATTCAGAGAAAGCGAATGATCCTCTTTGCCGCCCTCCCGCACGCATCGCCCAATTTTTCGATTTCCTCTTCCGTGTGCGCCGTGCTGACCGCCCCCAGCCCGTGCATGACGAAAACATCTTCCAGCAGCAAGGCGAGCTGGAGGACCGACTCCGAGAGCTCCACATCGCACACGTCGGGATTGCGTGTCTGTTCGGGTGAGTCGCACGGGGTGGAGAGATCATGCGGAAAATGAACCGCGGCCATCGAGCTTGCGGGGATCGCATCGCTGTGACGGCCCGAACACTTCGCGGTGATCCCCTCCGCGGCAAACGCCTGTTCGACTGCCTGCCGGGCCTTTTCCGCAAGGTCCGTGATCCGGGGGTATACGGAAGCCTCCTGCGCGACGAGGTGCTCCATCATGGTGAAGGACGCGAGCATCGACGCGGGATGGCACGAGTAGGTACCGCCGGAGAATTTCACGCCCCCTCCCCGACCGGCCAGCTTCATGACATCCGCCCTCCCTGCCACAGCCGCCACTGGCATGCCCCCGCCCATGACCTTCGCGTAGGTGGCGAGGTCGGGCTGCACTCCGAAGAGCCGCGCGATGCTGCCCGCACAGAACCTGAAGCCCGAGATCACCTCGTCGAAGACCAGGAGCGCCCCGTGTTTCGTGGTGAGCTCCCGGGCGGCGTGAAGGAACTCCTTTGTCGCGGGGAGAAATCCGCCTGCGCCAAGAAAGGGCTCGAAAATGAAGCAAGCGATACGGCTGCCGTGCCGTGCAAACTGCTCTTCCAGCATCGATGCATCGTTGAAGCGCGTCACGATCACCTGTTCGGCAACCGCGTGCGGCAGGCCCTTGCTTTCTTGCTGCTCGAAGCTGTGCGCGCTCTCCGCGTGGAAATCGACGCCGACCAGACCCCACGGTTGGGCGCCGTGCCAGCCGCCCCCGACTTTCATGACCGTCTCCCTGCCCGTGAAGCCCCGTGAGAGAAAGGTTGCGTACATCGTGGCCAGGGACCCGCTGGAAGTGAAACGGACCCGCTCGGCTCCTGTGCGTGAACAGAGCAGCTCCGCCGTTCTCACCTGCAGGGAGTCTGTGAATCCCGTCTGCAATCCCTGCCTCGAGCTGAAGGCGCGCGCCAGGACTTCCGCGACGACGGGAGGGTTGTGGCCGAGGATATTCGCGTAGTGTCCCTGCCAGAAATCGAGGATCCGATGCCCGTCCTCATCCGTCACGTAGGCTACCTCGGCCGCGATGATGCGCGGGGGGAAGGGCTGAAGCAGGCGGATCGTGTGGCTCCCCCCGTCGACGAGGTGCTTCAGAGCCTCGCGGTGAATCGCGGCGGACCGGGGTGAGCGCCGCTCGTAGTCCGCGGCCAGGCGGGCAAGGAGCGCTGCGTGGCTTCTGCGTTTCATAGGTGGACCGAGGATAGAATCTCCTCGGAGACGTGGCAAGCCAGGCGACCGCTTCACCTTCCTGCATGCAGGGCCGCCCTCCTTCATGACCGCGGGACTGAGATCCATTGACTCGCGGCGCGTGTGTGCCGAAATTCTCTCCGCCATGAAAGACACACCCAATCCGCTCACTCGGGAAGAGGAGCGGATCATCGTTCACAAGGGCACGGAAAGACCCTGGAGCGGAGAATATGTCTCCCACAAAGCCGCGGGAACCTACCTGTGCCGGCGCTGCAATGCTCCCTTGTACCGTTCAGAGGACAAGTTCGATTCCCACTGCGGCTGGCCGAGCTTCGATGACGAGATCCCCGGGGCGGTGAGGCGCACGACGGATGCGGACGGCGACCGGATCGAGATCACATGCATGAGCTGCGGAGGCCACCTCGGGCATGTTTTCCTGGGTGAGAGGTTCACGCCGAAGGACACTCGGCACTGCGTGAACTCCCTATCGCTGCGGTTTGTGCCGGCAGGAAAACAGGTGTAGAGCCCGCCTTCCCCGGGCCGCCCGGTTTTCTTTTCCCGCGATTCTCGTTATACCGGTGGCGGGAGACGCACCAGGTGGCCCAGGATTCACTGCGCATTCTCTACGAGGACAACCACATCATCGCGGTAAACAAGATGCCCTCCGACATCGTGCAGGGAGACCGGACGGGGAACGAGACGCTTGCGGACCGGGTGCGCGAGCACCTTCGCGCCGCGTACGGCAAGACCGGCAATGTCTTCGTGGGAATCCCTCATCGCCTTGACCGGCCCACCAGCGGCGTCGTGCTTTTCGCCCGCACGGACAAGGCCCTTGAGCGTCTGAGCGCAATGTTCCGCGAAGGCGAAGTAAGAAAGATCTACTGGGCGATGACGGCAGAGCGGCCGTCCGCCGACTCCGGTTCCCTGGTGCATTGGCTGAAACGGAATCCCGAACAGAACAAGTCCTACGCCGTGCCCGCGCCCGTAGGCGCGGCGAAGGAGGCGCGCCTCCACTACCGGCTCCTCTTCAGCCTCGAGCGCTACCACCTGCTTGAGATCGAGCTGGAAACCGGCCGCCACCACCAGATCCGGGCGCAGCTTGCCGCCATCG
>JBEKTX010000356.1:0-3495 GCA_049515615.1 Spirochaetia bacterium | reverse complement strand
CCTTGTCATGTCACAGTACATACGGGTCCGCATACGGCGGCTCGGCAGGACTGAGCGCTTACGTTGCAAGCGACCTCAATTCCTTGAACCGAACCTTTCCACGTTTCCACAATAAAATGGCGGCCTTTCGACCGCTTACTATCTCCTAGGGGATTCGAACCCCTGTTGCCGGGATGAAAACCCAGTGTCCTAACCCCTAGACGAAGGAGACACGAGTGGTGCCGAGGATCCAACACGATCTCCGCGGCGCCGACCGCTCACCTATAGCCTCAGGCGACGCCGTTTGTCAAGTCAGCGAGGCGCCGTAAGGCGCTGCGATCGCGGCACGTCGGGCCTCTGCCCGATCTTCACGTGCCAGGTGACTCGATGGGGCGTTTCAGTGTAAGCTCCCGGCGGAGTTCGAAGGAGGCTGTATGGCGAAGGTCAGTTGGAACCGGACCTGGAGCATCAAGATGCGCAAGAAGAGCCGGGGAAAAAAGGGAAAGAACAGGACGAAGAAGAAGTAATGGAACATCTCAGCGGCCGGGCAGGCTGCCAACGCCGCGGCCGCTGAAGGTCTCCTATGGAGCTTCGACGTGCTCCTTCACATTGGAAAGCGCCAGCTCGAGCTCTTTTTCATTCTGCCGGCGCACGATCACTTCAGCGAGCTTCCCGAGCACAGGCACGGGCACTTCGTATTCGACCACGGCGGACAACTTCGAGCCGGAAGTTTCAGGGCCGTACATGAAGCACCACTTTGACTTGATTCCGCCCTTGCTCTCCGTGACGACCTTCTTGTACTGATCCCACTCGAGGACCGTGGTTTCGCCATCGAACTTGATGCCCGCCATCTTGTAGGTCCATTTGAAGTGCGTGCCGACGTGGCCAGGCGTCTCCTGGATGTCTCTCACGTCGATCATTCCCGGAATGAACTCGACGTTGGAGTGAACATCGGCCATGTAGTCGAAAACCTTTTCCACCGGGGCATTGATCAGGATGCTTCTTTCCACTTTCACCATGACTTTCCTCCTGTGCGATTCTTCGATTCAACTATTTCCAGGCGCCCCCGCGCGCGGCGCGCTTCAGGTACTGGCCGCGTCCCGGCTTTCCCAGGAACTTGTCTCCTTCCACGATCACTTCGCCGCGGGAGAGCACCATGCGCGCGTTGCCCTTCACGGTGAATCCTTCGAACATCGAATAGTCCACCTTCATGTGGTGGGTGCCCGCGCTGATCGTGTAAGACTCATTCGGGTCCCAGAGGACGATGTCCGCGTCACTGCCTGCCGCGATCTCCCCCTTCTTCGGGTACATCCCGAATATGCGGGCCGGCGTGGTGGAGGTCAGCTCGACGAACCGGTTCAGCGAAAGCTTTCCCTGGTTCACCCCGTAGTGGTGGATGAGCTGGAGCCGGTTCTCTATACCCGGGCCGCCGTTGGGGATCTTGGTGAAATCGTCCTTGCCCAGGATCTTCTGGTCCTTGAAACAGAACGGGCAGTGATCCGTGGAGACCACCTGCAGGTGATCGTTCTTCAGGCCCTCCCAGAGTTTCGGCTGGTGCTCCTTCGGCCGAAGCGGCGGAGTGAAGACATACTTGGCTCCTTCGAAGTTCGGCCGCGCAAGATCGTCCTGCGACAGGAGGAGGTACTGGGGGCAGGTCTCCGCGAATGTCGGCAGGCCGCGGTCCCGGGCTTCCCGCACCTCGTTCAGAGCTTCTTCCGATGAGAGGTGCACGATGTAGACAGGCACCTGGGCGATCTCGGCCATGGCGATGGCCCGGTGCACGGCCTCGGCCTCCGCGCGCGGCGGTCGCGTGAGCGCGTGGTAGATGGGCGCCGTCTTTCCCTCCGCGAGAGCACGGGCCACGATCACGTCGATCACGCTGCCGTTTTCCGCGTGCATGCAGACGAGCGCCCCGTTCTTCGAAGTCTGGGAGAGCGCCTTGAAGATCGTCGCGTCGTCCACCATCAACACGTTCGGATAAGCCATGAACAGCTTGAAGCTCGCCACGCCCTCCCTGACCATGTCGTCCATGTCTTCAAGGCCAGAGGTGCCAAGGTCCGTGATGATCATGTGGAGCCCGAAGTCGATTGACGCCCTGCCCTCGGCTTTTTTCCACCACGTGTCCAGCGCCTGGCGCATCCGCGTGCCGCGGGCCTGGATGGCGAAGTCCACGATGGTCGTCGTACCCCCGAACGCCGCGGCACGCGTGCCGCTTTCAAAGTCATCTGCCGAGGTGGTGCCGCCGAACGGCATGTCCAGGTGCGTGTGGGCATCTATTCCGCCGGGGATCACATACAGCCCTTTCGCGTCGATGACCTTCTCGGCGGATTTCACATCAATTCCGCGGCGCACCTCCTTGATCCGCTCTCCCTCGATCAGGACGTCCGCGCTCTTCGTCTCCTTCGACGTGACCACCTTGCCGTTCCGAATCAACGTGCTTGCCATACGGCGTTCACTCCTGCCCAGGCCGCGCGTACACGCGCCCGGATGATCTCTGCTCCCAGCTCTCCTTCGGCTTTCCCGCCTCGACTTCCACCATCGTGATGCAGCTCTCCACGGGGCATACCAATGAACAGAGGTTGCACCCCACGCATTCCTCGTCATCCACTTTCGGCACCCGCGACACGTGCCCGTTGGTCCCCCTGGCGGAATCCAGCTTCGCAATGGGCGTGACAGTGATGCTCTGCCTGCTTCGAGCCTGCCGGGCGGCCGGGGATTCCCGCGAACCTTCGTGATGGATGCACTGGTGGGCGCCGTCCCAGCAGGCGACATAGCAGAGGTCGCAGCCGATGCACTTGGACGGGTCGATGCGGGCGACGATCTTGTAGTTCAGGTCGAGGCGCTTCCACTCGGTCATGCGCGGCAGCGAAAGACCGCGGAAATCATCGAGAGACGCGTAGCCCTTGTCGTCCATCCAGTTGGAGAGCCCGTCGATCATGTCCTCCACGATTCGGTATCCGTAGTGCATGACCGCGGTGCAGACCTGGACCGTCCCGCAGCCCACCAGGATGAACTCCGCCGCATCGCGCCAGCTCTGGATCCCTCCGATGCCTGACACGGGCAGACGCACCTCGGGGTCCGACGCGATCTGCTGGACCAGATGGAGGGCGATCGGCTTCACCGCCGGACCGCAGTAGCCCCCGTGAGCGGACATGCCGCCCACGTTCGGACGGGGGGTCAGGGTGTCAAGGTCAATGCCGGTGATGGAGTTGATCGTGTTGATCGCGGAGAGGGCATCCGCTCCGCCCTTGCGCGCGGCGCGCGCGATGACCCTGATGTCGGTCACGTTCGGCGTGAGCTTCACCATCACTGGAGTCCGCGCGGCCTCCTTGGCCCACTCGGTGATCGTGCAGGAATATTCCGGCACCTGGCCCACCGCGGAGCCCATCCCTCGCTCGCTCATGCCATGCGGGCAGCCGAAATTCAGCTCCAGGCCGTCGGCCCCCGCATCCTCGGCGCGCTTGACAATGTCGTGCCAGACCTCCCGCTTGGACTCCACCATCAGCGAGGCAATGA
>JBEKTX010000355.1:0-3504 GCA_049515615.1 Spirochaetia bacterium | reverse complement strand
CCCTGGGGAGGAAAGGGCGATCCGCTCGGCATCTGGGACCAGATCGATGCGCTGATCTCTTCGCCGGATTTTTCCCGTTATTCGGACGCGCTGTCGGACGGCCGTGAAAAGATCGTGATGTTCGACCTGAAAACGCGCGGCTGGTCCACGACGAGCGACTGGTTTGCCATCGATCAGATGAAAGGGGGCGTGTACCCGGGGCTCCCCCACCAGCCCTGCGTCCTCACGAAGGCGCGGGGCATCACTGCACCCGACATCTACAACTACCTGTACAGCGTCGGCCGCCTCTGGGTCGATTGCTCGGGATTCGTCTGGTACGTGCTCACCTCGGTGGCGCGGGCAGGCGGCCTGGATCTGAACCGGGCGTTGGCGCGCTACGTGGGCGCCTCCCGCCCTTCGACCGCGGCATGGTACATCGGCACGTGGTTTTTCGATCCACGCAACAGAAACCTCGAGATAGTGAAGGACGAAGTGCGGAACCTCAGGCCGGCCGACGTCCTTGTCTTCCGGGGCCAGGACGGCACGACCAGCCATTCCGCCATCATCCAGTCCATCGACATGGCGGGGGGAACCATCCGCTATCTGCAGTCCACCGACGTAGCGGGGCAGAGCGACAGGGGCGTGCACGAATCCCTCATCACCTTCGATCCGGCCGCCCCGGCGGTGAGCCTGCGGGACCCGGCCGTGGTCTGGCACCAGCGCCGCTCCGCCCCCTTCCCCGGGGAAGCAGGCGCGGATTTCTGGGACGACGGCCAGCGATACCGCGCCTACCCCGAATACGGGGGCGGCGCCGTGGTGAGGCTGAAGATGATGAGAAAGCTCGTCGAGCGCCAGCTCACCACGGGAAGGAAGTGACGTCCAGGCCCCGGCGCGCGGCAAGTTGCCGGCATCGCAGGGCGTACGCGGCCGAGGGGCCGTCGCCGGGAGCGCGGGCGAGGATCTCGGTGAAGATCGCCAGAGCCCCGGCGAAATCGCTTCTTTCGTACCTGGCGAGCCCTTCCTCGAACTCCTCGATCAGCCGATCCTGTCGGGCATCCGTTTCGCCTTTCTCCGCAAGAAGCTCGTAAAACCGCATCCGGCCCGTGCCGCCGTCGCCCGGAATGGTGCCGAGCATCCTCACCTGGAAGCCGGGCCCTGCCGCCTCCCGGACTTTCTCGGAGACGATGATCGATGTGCCGAAACGCCCGTTCAGGTCCTCCAGGCGCGCGGCAACGTCGGTGGGCGCCCCGACGAGTGAGTACTCGGGGAGGCTCCGGGTGCCCAGGAAACCGGCAACGCAGGCCCCCGAGTGGATGCCCATCTTGGAGGCAAAGACAGGTGGTGATGTCCCGTTCAACTCCCGCTCGAGCGCCTGGACGCGGAGGGACGAGAGGCAGGCCCGGCGCGCGTGATCTTCGCTTTCGACCGGCGCGCCAAAAAATGCCGTGATCCGCCCGCCGCCGGTTCCTGCTCGCATCCCTCCAAGTCCGAGAATCGCCTCCCCGACCGCGGCACGATGCGTGCGCAGCCGTCGGACCAGTTCTTTCGGCTCCTCCGCCGGGGACTCCATCGAAATGACCCTTTCTGCAAGGCACAGGACGCTGACTTCCTGCCGGCTGCCCTCCGAAGCGCGCCGGCCGCGGGCCGCATCGATCACCCGCAGGCTTTCTGCGGACACCCTGCCGGCGAATGCGGCCCGCACCGTGCGCGAGGCCCCGTGAATCCATGCCAGCTTGAGAGAGGCCAGGGCGGCGCCGGTGACAAGGAGACTCGCAAAAGGCACCGAGGGGGGCACGAAGCGGCCGTACTCCGCAAAAACGATACCCAGGCCGGCAACCGCGGCGGCCGCCGCGCCGATTCCCACGAGCAGTGACAGCAGGGGCTTCAAGCGCAGGACCGCGAATGCGAGAAGCAGCGAGAGGACCGCGGCCGCCAGGAGAGGGACGCCCGCCGGCGATTCATGCAGAAAATTTCCCGAAAGCAGGGTGGAGAGCAGCGCCGCGGAAACCCGGGCGTCCGTGGCGGGAGCGTCGAACGGCGTGACGGCCGGGCGTGCCGCGCCCTCCCCCGGCTCAAGGGATACGATGCAGAAAGACCCGGCCAGGCTGTCCCTCAGCGATGCACGCAGCTCCAGGAGGCGTGCAAGGACCTGCCTCGCGTCGGCGAAATCCGCGGGGACCCTGTCCTTCTGCGCCCGGACGATGATCTTGTCCTCGTCGGAGAGCTCCCCACTCTGCAGCGCGCGCTCAGCGTCTGCAATGATCCGTGTCTCGGCGTCGCCATCGAGGAACTGGCCGCACAGGGAAAAGAACTGCCCGCGGACCCCACGCCACTGAGCCGCGTCGGAATCGTTTCCGGCCGCGAGCATGCCTCGACTCAGCCGACCGCCCTCCTCATAGACGTCCAGCAGCGATTCGGAAGAACGCAGATAAGTGAGATAGCCCTTCGCGTCGAGGTCTCTCAAGTCCGACACCAGGGTATCCTCAAGCCGTCTCTCCTGGACGAGAATGGTCCACGAGAGGTGCCGAAAACCGTCGGCGGCGGGAGAGCGGGGCCAGTTGAGAAGCATTTCCC
Source organism: Spirochaetia bacterium (assembly GCA_049515615.1). GTDB lineage: Bacteria > Spirochaetota > Spirochaetia > SZUA-6 > Fen-1364 > Fen-1364. Next base: position 951 of record JBEKTX010000355.1, on the reverse strand, counting down.
CGGAATCGGTGAGGGGAATCTCGAGCGTGGCAGCCCGCCCTCCGGGGATCGACGCGCCGCGCAGGAGCACGCGTCGAGGCGTGAGCTCGACCGCGGGGTTGCCGAGCAGGTCGAGGGCCGCGGCAAAGGCGAGCTGCGCAAGGTGTCGCCCCCTGATCTCCGCGAAGAGTCGTGTTCTCCTCCGCACGTCATCAGGGTCGGCCGCGTCGGGCGGAAAGCCGCCTCCCCGCGCGCCCCGCACGATGGGCAGGACCGAGGGCTGGATGCCACCGGCAGGGATCGAGGGGTCGCGCCCCGTGACCAGCACGGGCATCGACTGGCGCTGCAGGGTGAGGTCGGAAAGCTCCGGGGACGCGGGGAAATCGGCCGCGGCAAGCAGCCCGACGGGGACGAAAACGCGGCCGAAGAACGCAGCGGCCTGCCCGAGGAGAGCGTCATCATCGCGTTCGATGCCGGTGGCGGCGCTGGAAAGTCTTTCCTTGGCTTTCCCGACGAGCCCTACGAGGTCGGACACGTAGCGCGACGCATCCCGCGGCCGCACCGACCCGCGGCGGATTGCATCGAAAAGCGACTGGATGTTCTCCTCCATCTGGGAGAACTCCCGGTCCAGCGCGTTGGGGAGCGTTTGCCGCAGAACCGCGGGATCAAGCGCCGGCGGGCTCTTCTGCGCGAGGGGAAGGTCGAGGACCACGTACCGCGCATCCATCTCCTTGAGGATCACCAGCCCGTCGGCGAGGAGTCCGGCGAGCGATCCCGATTGCGATTCGATGTCCACCAGGAGGATGCTTTTCGCGGCGGATGGAGCGGGTCTCAACTGGAGAAGACGGTCGAACGCCCGTCCGTCGAGCCGCTGAAGGACCCCGAGGTTCCCGAGGATGCCGAGAATCGCCGCGGCGACAAGGGGGAGAACGAAAAAGAGAATCGTGCGCGCTGCCCGCATTCAGACAAGAT
>JBEKTX010000354.1:0-3519 GCA_049515615.1 Spirochaetia bacterium | reverse complement strand
TCGCTGATCGGGGTGACGAAGTCGGCGCTGCCGCTCATGAAGAACGGCGGATCGATCCTCACGATGACCTACCTCGGCTCGCAGCGCGCCATGCCCAATTACAACGTGATGGGAGTCGCCAAGGCCGCGCTGGAAGCCACTGTGCGCTACCTTGCCGCGGAGCTGGGAGAAAAGGGGATCCGGGTCAATGCGATCTCCGCGGGTCCCATCCGCACGCTCGCGGCCACCGGTATCTCGAATTTCAGCGAAATCTTCGGGATCATGGAAAGCAGGTCACCCATGCATCGCTCGGTCACCACCGCGGAGGTCGGCGGTTCCGCGCTCTACCTGTTGTCGGACATGGCAAGCGGCGTCACCGGCGAGGTGCACTTCGTGGACACCGGCTACAACATCGCGGGGCTGTGACCCCGCGCGCATGGCGACGATCCTGTCCTGGAACGTGAACGGGCTGCGGTCGCTCATCAGCAAGGGGGCACTCGGTCCCGTTTCCCGTCGTCGGCCCGACGTTCTCTGCCTCCAGGAAGTGCGGGCCGCTGAGGAGCAAGTGGGACAGGTCCTTCCGCGGATTCCGCACCAGTACTTCGCCACGACCCGAAAGCCCGGCTACGCAGGCACCGCGGTGCTCTCCCGTGCGCCCGCTTTGTCCTGGGCTGCTGGCATGGGTCACACGGTGTCAGACGATGAGGGCAGGGTCGTCACGGTGGAGTATCCCACGCTGTACGTTGTCAGCGTGTACGTGCCGAACAGCCAGCGGGGGCTCCCGCGGCTTCCCTTCCGCCTGCGATGGGACAGGAGCTACCGGTCCTATGTGAGCGCCCTCTCAGCGAAGAAGCCGGTCGTGTTCTGCGGAGACCTGAACGTGGCGCACGAAGACATCGACATTGCCCGGCCGAAGGACAACAGGATGAACGCGGGATTTACGGACCAGGAGCGGCGGAGCTTCACCCGTCTGCTCGGGGCGGGATTCGTCGACAGCTTCCGGGCGCTTCACCCCGAGGACAGCGAGCGCTACACGTGGTGGAGCCTTGCAACGCGCGCCCGGGAACGGAACATCGGGTGGCGCATAGACTACGTCTGCGTATCCGAAGCGCTTCGGCCGAGGCTTCGCCGGGCCTGGATTATGGATTCGATCATGGGCTCGGATCACTGTCCCGTCGGGATCGAGCTGGACGGCGATCTGTGATCGCTGCAAGCGCCCTTTCCTTGACGGCTGCCTGCACGGGGAGTAGAGTCTGTTCATGCATCCGGCGCTGCAAATGTTCATCGGGAAAGCTCGGGCGCTTCGGGATCACATTACGGCTCTGTACCTCTTTGGCTCTCGAGCGCGCGGCAACTGGCGTCCTGATTCCGACTTTGACGTCCTGGTGATCGTTCCCGAGCGAAGGCAGGAGCTCGTGGACCAGCTTTACGATGCGGTCCTCGATGTTCAGCTGGAGACGGGGTCTCTCATCTCTCTCAAGATCTTCACCGAAGCGCAGTACGACCGGCTGGCAGCGATTCCGACTCCGTTTCTCTCCAATGTCGCGGCTGAAGGGGTGAGGCTTGGACTCGACGACTAAGGACCTCATCGCGGCATACATGGAGAAAGCGAGCCAGAAGCTTGCGGTGGCGAGAAGGCTCCTCGCCTCGCGCGATCACGACGATGCGGTCTCCCGCGCGTACTATGCCGCGTTCCATGCTGTCCGTGCCCTCCTCGTGACCGCAGGGCAGAATCCCACGACGCATTAGGGCGCGGTGACTCTGTTCAACCTGCTTTTCGTCAAGACGGGGAAGTTCGAGCGGGAATTGGGGCGTTTTTTCACGAACCTCAAGGATGACCGGGAAACAGCGGACTACGAGCTGTTCGCGAACGTCGACAACGCCCTGGCGGAAACCGCGATCATGAAAGCCGACCGTCTTCTCGCGGAGGCAACCGCATATCTGCGGCGCGAGGGCTTCATCGACTGAAGGTTTCTCCGAATCCCTGGTCAGGAATTGGGAGTGATCATCTCGTTCTCCTTGAGAACGATGTCGTGCGTGCTGCCTTCCCGGATGCTCACCGCCGAAGCCAGGGTGATGCGGGCCCGGGCATGCAGCTCGGGAATGGTTGCAGCCCCGCAGCTCACCATGGTGCTCCTGATCTTGTCCAGGGAAACGTCGAGGCTGTCCTTCAGCTTTCCCGCGTACGGCACGTAGCCGTCCACTCCTTCTTCGAATCCCAGGCCCTCCTGGCCCCCCTCGCGGTAGCGCTGCCAGTTCCGCGCCCGGTTCGAGCCTTCGCCCCAGTATTCCTTGACGAAATTACCGCCGATCCGCAGCCTCCGGCCCGGGGCTTCGTCGAACCGGGCGAAAAAGCGCCCCATCATGACGAAGTCCGCTCCCATGGCAAGCGCGAGCGCGATATGATAGTCCTGCACGATCCCGCCGTCGGAGCAGATAGGCACATAGATGCCCGTGTCCTTGAAGTAGGCGTTCCGCGCCTGGGCGACTTCCATGACCGCCGTCGCCTGGCCCCTGCCGACGCCCTTCTGCTCGCGCGTAATGCAGATCGAGCCGCCGCCGATCCCCACTTTCACGAAGTCCGCTCCTGCGTCGACGAGGTAGCGAAATCCCTCGGCATCGACGACGTTCCCGCCCCCGACCTTCACCGATTCGCCGTACTTCCTTCGAATCCACTGGATCGTCTCCGACTGCCACTCCGAGTAGCCGTCAGAGGAGTCGATGCACAGTACGTCGGCTCCTGCGGCGACGAGCGCGGGGACGCGTTTCTCGTGGTCCCGGGTGTTGATGCCAGCCCCGACGACGAGGCGTTTTTCGGAGTCCACGAGCTCGGACGGGTTTTCCTTGTGCTCGGAGTAGTCCTTTCGGAAGACCATGGAGGAGAGGCGCCCGGCTTTCGAGATCATCGGGAGGCAGTTCAGCTTATGTTTCCAGATGAGGTCGTTTGCCTCGGAAAGGGTGATTCCCTCCCGGCCGTATACCAGGTCCGCGAACTTCGTCATCAGGTCCGATACGCGGGCGTCCCGCGGCGTGGTGGAAAGCCTGTAATCGCGGCTGGTGAGCATCCCCACGAGCTTCCCTGTCGGCGTGCCGTCTTCCGTGACCGCCATTGTGGTGTGTCCCGTGCGTTCCCTCAGCGCGAGCACGTCCCGCAGCGTCGCATCGGGCCGGATGTTCGAATCACTGGCGACGAATCCCGCCTTGAATCTCTTTGCTTTTTCCACCATCTCGGCCTGGCTCTCGATGGGCTGCGAGACGAAAATGAACGCGATCCCGCCGCAGCGGGCAAGGGCGATTGCCATGGTGTGGTCGGAGACCGACTGCATGATTGCGGAGGCGAAGGGAATGTTGAGCTTGATGGCCGGATCATGACCTTTCGTGAACCTGACCAGCGGCCCGGAAAGGGTGACGGATTCCGTAGTGCAATCTTTCCGGGAGAGATTGGGAATCAGAAGGTACTCGCTGAACGTATGCGAAGGCTCAGGGTAGAAAAAAGCCATGCCGGCGGGCCCTACCACCCGAGCCACATGAAATACTGGT
>JBEKTX010000353.1:0-3522 GCA_049515615.1 Spirochaetia bacterium | reverse complement strand
CAGTAGATCCTGCTGATCTCGGAGGAGACGTAGTTGTTCAGTCCTTGCAGGGAGTAGGCCATGTTGGAGTTTTCGTTGACCAGCCAGTCAGTGCGGTCCAGATACTGGTCGATGAGGTCGACATCTGCGCGCGACACGATCTCCCTGTTTCGAGCATGCTGGTCGCGGTAGATGATGTAGGCCTTTGCCGTTGCCTTGAACTGGGAAGAGAGCAGAACCTCTTCCACAATGTCCTGGATCTGTTCGACCGACGGGATGCTGCCCGGGAGAGCCTGCAGCGCCAGATTGAGAACGCGAAGTGTCAGCCTCTCCGCAGTTTCTTCGTCGAACTCAGAAGTCGCTTTACCTGCACGCGCGAGGGCAGTGGTGATCTTGTCTGGCCGGAAAGGGACAATAGTTCCGTTACGCTTTTTTATGGATACGAACACGTGTTCCCCTCCCAAGGATGTCTCAGCCGTCGTGCGGAATGGCCTCTGGTATAGCTCAACTGCTCTTGCCGTGCAAGTCCTTTTGCTTTTTTTTCGACAAACGGCATGAATTTACCCAACGCATGTTTGGGAAACACAAGTCACCGTCTATTGCTACCATCAGGAAAATGGGATACTCCTCATGCGATGGGAAAGATCGTCGTGTTCGCCAACCAGAAAGGCGGCGTGGGCAAGACCACCACAGCAGTGAACCTCGGTGCATACCTCGCGGAGGCGGGCAAGCGCGTGCTTCTGGTCGATTTCGACCCCCAGAGCAACTCGTCGAGCTCGGTCGGTGCAAAGAAAGACCAGCCGGGGATCTATGAGCTGATCATGGGCAAGGTGCCTTCAGAGGCCGCAATTCAGACTTCAACCGTCCCCAACCTGTTCATCATTGCCTCCAGCATAGATCTCACGGGCGCATCCGTGGAGCTGGTCGGGCAGGATGAACGGGAATACTTCCTCAAGAGATCTCTGGTGCCGCTGGCCGACAGCTACGACTACATTTTCATCGACTGTCCTCCTTCGCTTGGCCTGCTCACGCTGAATGGGCTGGTCGCGGCGGATTTCGTGATCATTCCTCTGCAATGTGAATACTTCGCGCTGGAAGGCCTGAGCCGCTTGTTGAAGACCGTGAACAGGGTGCAGAAGGCGCTCAACAAGGAGCTGAAGATCGGAGGGATCCTGTTCACGATGTACGACTCCCGTACGCGCCTGGCGCACGACGTGGTCCAGGAGGTCACCGGCTATTTCAAGGAGAAAGTATTTCGCACGATCATTCCACGCAACGTGCGTCTGAGCGAGGCGCCGTCTTTCGCAAAACCCATCAACCAGTACGATCCGCAATGCATCGGGGCACGCAGCTACCAGAAGCTGGCGGAGGAGGTACTCCTCAATGTCTAAGAAAGCCCTCGGGAAGGGCATCGATGCGCTTCTCGGCGATGACCGGCATGCCGAGTCTTCGTCCGTGGCGGAGGTGCTGCTTGCCGATTTGCGGTCGAATCCAGAGCAGCCTCGCCGCGAGTTCAAGGAATCGACGCTCAAGGAGCTTGCGGATTCGATAAGGGAAAAGGGAGTTCTTCAGCCCGTCCTGGCAGAGCTCGACAATCGGGGAGGATACGTCATAGTGGCCGGTGAACGCCGTGTCCGCGCGGCGCGGCTTGCGGGGCTGGAGAGAATTCCCGTCGTCGTGCGCGAGTTCACCGCGCCGGAGAGACTGGAGATAGCGCTCATCGAGAACGTCCAGCGGGAGGACCTCTCGCCTATGGAGGAGGCGCATGCCTACAAACGGCTGATGGAGATGGCGGACCTCAGCCAGGAGCAGATCGCACAGAAGGTGGGCAAGGATCGCTCGACCATTGCCAATACGATCCGCCTGCTGAAACTGCCCGAGGACGCCCAGTCCGCCCTGGACGAGGGCACGATCAGCGCAGGACACGCGAGGGCGCTTCTGATGCTCGTGAACGTCTCCGATCAGCATGTTCTCCTGCGCCGCATCGTCGACAAGGGCATTTCCGTGCGGGAAGCCGAGGAAATGGCCGCCGCACTTAGTAAGGGCAGAAAGTCCCCCCAAGATGAAAGTCGGACCACATCGGGTGCGAACAGACATGGGGGCCCCGATATCCGTTCACTGGAAGAGAGACTCATCGAAAAACTGGGCACAAAAGTCGAAGTGAGAGGCAATGCCAGCAAAGGGAAAATCCAGATTTCCTACTATTCTGCAGATGACCTAGAGCGAATTCTTCAGATCCTGAAATAAAATCTGCGAACCTCGGGGTCACCGAGTCATTTCCTTCCGAGCTGCGCTGCCCGATTCCTGGACTGAGGACCATCTTTTCGACCAGGTCGATCAGGTCGGACGGTTTAGGGGCCGGCTCAAGGAAAGGTCCATCCATCACTCACACAGACCTGCGGCCGATTCCTTCAAAACCCATGCAGAACGCGTCTCTCATGCCTGAGAAGCGGAAGGGGAACTTCTGGCAAAGGGCGGTTTTGTTGACAAAGATCAGGTCGATACGTATAGTCAACGATGCGAGAGAGCGAAAGAAATGCGCTGCCGCTCTTTGCCATGGACTATCTGCGGCGGGCGCGTTTTTTATGCTCGGAGAGGTGTCCGAGTGGTCGAAGGAGGCGGTCTTGAAAACCGTTGAGCCGCTTCGCGGTTCCGGGGGTTCGAATCCCTCCCTCTCCGCTCAGTTTCCCCCGCACCCAGGCTTCACTCGCACGTGCAAGGTTGAGGGGATTTTTAGGCGAGCGTGCGCTTCCCGTGGGGGGGGGAGGCTTGAACTGGAGAGGTGCGAGAGTGGCCGAATCGGGCGCCCTGCTAAGGCGTTGTACCCCTAAAGGGTACCGGGGGTTCGAATCCCCCCCTCTCCGTAGACAAGGATGTCGAGCCGAGCTGAGTACAGGAAGTACGAAAAGCGCGGCTTAGCCATGGACGGCGAGCCGCGACGAGTGCAGGGATGCATCAGAGGCGCGGCGTAGACATGGATGCCGAAATCGTGCGTGGCGAAGCACGAGGCAGGCGGTATGTGCCCATAGCTCAGCCTGGATAGAGCATTAGACTGCGGATCTAAAGGTCGGAGGTTCGAATCCTCTTGGGCACGAAGAGGACCGTCGGATGCAAGTGAGCGGCCGGTCATGCCCGCCCCGGAGCATCCAACAGCGGGATGTGTAGGGGAGAGATGCGAGAGCGGTCGAATCGGGCGGTCTCGAAAACCGTTGAGCTGCTTGCGGCTCCGTGGGTTCGAATCCCACTCTCTCCGGGAGTTCTTTATCAGCGCCCAGGCTCAAGGGCTTGGATGGGGGACCGGCGATGAGCTGGGTACATGCTTGATCGCCGCTTGCATTGTCAGGCACGCGTCGAGCTCGCACAATCCCAGCCGTGAAACTCCGCCACGAGCGGAAGGCGCGGCAAGGTGCGTGGAGAGATGACCGAGAGGCCGAAGGTGCACGCTTGGAAGGCGTGTGTACTCGTAAGGGTACCGTGGGTTCGAATCCCACTCTCTCCGTACAACCCCTCTGGCGTTGATTTTCAGGTCATACGCTATGGGCT
>JBEKTX010000352.1:0-3526 GCA_049515615.1 Spirochaetia bacterium | reverse complement strand
GGTGTTGTGTCGAAACGTCCTGATGTATTTCACCCGGGAACACGCCGCCCGGGTCGTGGGAAATCTCTATGGAGCGCTCGTGGAGAACGGATGGCTGCTGGTCGCGCCGAGTGAAGCCTCGCAGGAACTTTTCCGACAGTTCACGATCGTCGACTTTCCCGACGCGATGTTCTACCGCAAGCCCGCCGGATCGTTCCCGCTCCTCCCGAGCGTGGAGAGCGCACCGATCGGGTACCCAGAACCCTGCGTCCTTCAGGAGGAGCTGCCGAAAACCGCTCCTCCGAACGCTCCGGAGACGGATTCCCCGATCTTCGTGGCGCGGTCCCTGGCGAACCAGGGGGAGCTTGCGGAAGCGCTCTCCTGGTGCGATCGGGCGATCATTGCCGACGCGCTGAACCCCTCGCATCGCTTCCTCCGTGCGATGGTGGCGCAGGAGCTGGGGAGGCTCGATGAGGCGATGAGGTCCCTCGAACAGGCGCTCTACCTTGATCAGGATTTCGTCATGGCACACTTCGCGCGGGGCAACCTCGCGGAGCGGCTCGGCCGACACTCGCTGTCGTGGAGACATTTCCGCTGCGCTTTGAGCCTGCTCGAGGGGCTGGAACCGGAAGTTCCGCTGTCCGAATCTGCGGGGCTCACCGCGGGCAGACTGACGGAGATCATTCGCTTGTCGCTGAATGGGGAGTCCGAAAAACAATGAGCGGCCAGAGTATTGACTGGACGGAGATACATCGCCGGATGACGGCGGCTGAGGCAGCGATCGCGCACGCCGGCCGCGCCTCGGGCGACGAGACCAGGGCGGTTCTCAAGGCGCGGGCGGAAGCACTGGCACGTGCAGGTGATGAAAATGCGGGCACGCGGGACGTGCTGGAAGTCGTCGCCTTCACACTGGGGCAGGAGAAGTACGGAATCGAGACACGCTACATCCGCGAGGTTTGTCCCTTGAACGAACTGACCCCGCTGCCCGGGGCCCCTGTGTTCGTCCTTGGCGTGGTAAACGTTCGTGGCCAGGTCCTTTCCGTCATCGACATCGGGAAACTTTTCGACCTCCCCCAGAGAGGCGTGGCTGACCTCGATCGAATCCTCGTCCTCCAGGATGGCGGGATGGAATTCGGCATCCTGGGCAACTCGATCCTTGGGGTGGTGCAGGTCCCCACGGATGAGTTGCAGTCATCGCTCCCCACGTTGACGGGCCTTCGCGGGGAGTATCTCAAGGGAGTCACGCGTGATCGGATGGCCGTCCTCGATGCAGCCCGGTTGCTTTCCGACGAGAACATCATCGTGCGAGAGGAAGCCTGAGGCGTGCGCGTCTGGCGGGACGCGGACAGCGGGCAAGGAGCAGTGAAATGAAGTGGTCAATCGGTCTGAAAATCGGCGGTGGGTTTGCCCTTGGGCTGGCGATCCTGGTCGTGCTCGGGGTGGTCTCCTATCAGAACACGACCGAGCTGATTGTCTCGGCTGACAGCGTCACGCACACCTATAAGGTGCTGGGGAAGCTCGACGGCGTCATCCAGGCGATGACGGACGCGGAGACGGGCGAGCGTGGCTTCATCATTACCGGAGAGGATACCTACCTCGAGCCCTCCAACGCGGGGGCCGCGAAGGTCGGCGCGCTGCTTCGGGAACTGCGCCAGCTGATCTCGGTTCCCAGCCAGCAGAAACGGCTTGATGCCCTGGAGCCGCTTGTCACCGCGCGGCTTGACATCATCAAGGCGCAGATTGACACCCGACGGTCTGCCGGGTTCAAAGCGGCACTGGATCGGGTCCTCACCGGTCAAGGCAAAAAGGCCATGGACGACATCCGCCAGGTGGTTGCGGCGATGAGCGACGAGGAGAATCGGCTTCTCAGTGAGCGGGACACGGTGTCAAAGGCGCACGCCGGTCTCACGCTGGCGGTCATTCTTTATGGCATCCCGCTTGCATTCGTGCTGCTGGCTGTTGTCGCGTTCCTCCTGATTCGAAACATCTCGATTCCTCTCGGAGATCTCACCAGAACAGCCGAGAGGATCGCCCGGGGAAACCTGCAAGGCAACCAGGAGTTGCGCAGCCGCCAGGACGAGATTGGCCTCCTTTCCCGGACGTTCCGCAAGATGTCCCTCTACCTCCAGGAGACGGCGGAATCCGCCAAGCGGATCGCGGCAGGTAACCTGACTCTCCAGGTCAACCCTCTTTCTGACGGCGATGTGCTGGGGAAAGCCTTCGGCGACATGGTGAAAAACCTCCGGCTCATGACGCATGAGCTGCAGGAGGGGATCGGGATGCTGGGCACCTCGGCTAGTGAGATCCTGGCCACCACGACGCAGATCGCCAGCGGCGCCGCGGAGACGGCCACCGGGGTCAGCGAGACGACGACCACCGTGGAGGAGGTCAAGCAGACGGCGCAGGTTGCCAGCCAGAAGGCCAGGTCGGTGATGGAAGGGGCGCAGCGCTCGGTGCAGGTCTCCCAGACGGGCAGGAAGTCGGTGGAGGAGACCCTGGCCGGGATGAACCGCATCCGCGAGCAGATGGAGTTCATTGCGATCAGCATCGTGCGGCTGAGCGAGCAGAGCCAGGCGATTGGCGAGATCATCGCCACGGTGAACGACCTTGCCGAGCAATCGAACCTGCTGGCGGTGAACGCGGCCATTGAGGCGGCGAAGGCGGGGGAACAGGGCAAGGGGTTTGCGGTGGTGGCGCAGGAGGTAAAGAGCCTTGCCGAGCAGTCCAAGCAGGCCACAGGGCAGGTGCGGGGGATACTGGGGGAGGTGCAGAAGGCGACCAGCGCGGCGGTGATGGCCACCGAGCAGGGCAGCAAGGTGGTGGAGGCGGGGGTGAAGCAGTCGGCGGAGGTGAGCGAGGCCATCCGGCAGCTGAGCGAGGGCATCGCCGAGGCGGCCCAATCCTCCACGCAGATTGCGGCCTCCAGCCAGCAGCAGGTGGTGGGCATGGACCAGGTTGCGCAGGCGATGGAGAGCATCAAGGTGGCCAGCGCACAGAACGTGGCTGGCGCGAAGCAGGCGGAAGCGGCGGCGCGGCAGCTTCACGACCTGGGAGAGAGGCTGAAACAACTCGTTGCGCGGTACCGCCTGGAGGAGCAAGGGGATGCCCGAGCCGGATAGGGAGTTCCAGCAGCGGCTCCTGACGACCTTCAGGGGAGAAGCCGAGGAGCATGTGCGCGCCATTTCCGGCGGTCTGATAGATCTGGAGAATACGCCGCGAGTGGAGGAGCGCGCTCAGATCGTGGAGAAGATCTTTCGGGAAGCCCACAGCCTCAAGGGCGCCGCCCGGGCCGTGAACCTGAAGGAAATCGAGACCATCTGCCAGTCGATGGAAGGAATCCTCGCTCAGGCGAAGCGCCGGGAGATCGCGATCACAGCCGACGCGCTGGACGTGCTCCACCGCGCGATGGACGAAATTGAACGCCTGCTGATGGCCACTCGAGGGGAACGTCCCGAAAAGGGTCCTTCGAATGCCGCCAATCTGCTCAGCCGCCTGGAGGCCATCTCCCGGGGCTCGGCCGCGGTCGAGCTGTCCGGGCAGCCCGACG
>JBEKTX010000351.1:0-3531 GCA_049515615.1 Spirochaetia bacterium | reverse complement strand
CGGAGACCAGCGAGATGGCGAATCCGTTCTCCGTGGGGATCACCTTCACTTTTCCCGCCTTGACGAGGTTCTGCAGCGAGGAAAGCGCCTGGTTTCTGAGGATCGACTGCCCGCCCGTGCCGGCTTGTCTGCCGCCCCGGTTGCTCTGCACCTTCTGGCCCGGTGTGAGGCCCTGGAGGAGCCCCGCTCCCCCGCCCCCGCGGGTATCGAAAATGGTGAAATTCCCGCCGTTGAATACGCTGCTGAATGCTTCCTGCATCTCCTGGAATCGCTGGGGATTCACCGCGCTCATCGAATACAGGATGATGAAAAACACCATGAGCAGCGTGATCATGTCGGCGTAGGTGAGGAGCCAGCGCATCAGGTCAGGCTTCGGTTCCTCGATTGGCTTGATCTTCCTCCTCGCCATCACGTCCCCCGGCTATTCGGTCCTGTTCGCATCAAGCTCTTTCTTCTCCTGCTCCTCGAGGAAACCCTCGATTTTTTCCTTCACGAGGGCGGGGCTCTCGCCCTGCTGGATGGAGCGCACGCCCACGATGATGAGCTGTTTCTGAAGTCGGAACGCCTTCACCTGGACCTTCAACTTGTTGCCGAGGGGCAGCCACACGAGGTTGGCCAGGCCGATGCCATAGAGGGTGGCGATGAACGCCGTTGCCACCGACCGTCCCAGCTCGTTCATGTCAGCGCCCAGCCGGCCGAGAACGAGCACGAGCCCCATGACCGTTCCGATGATCCCCATGGTGGGGGAGAAGCCGCCCGCGGTCACGAAGATTTCGGCGTCTTCCATCTTCCTCTGTTCCATGATCGCAAGGTCGCTCTCCAGCACCTCCACGAGGATCTCCGACTCGGTGCCGTCCACGACGAGGCGCAGACCCTTGCGGAGCATCTCGTCCTCCAGGTCCTCCACCGTGTCTTCGAGGCTGAGTATGCCGTCACGGCGGGCTTTCTCCGCAAACTCCAGGAGCTGCTGGGCGAGCTGGGGAGACGGGCCTGAGACCCTCTGCATGGACTGCATGACAAGAGAGGGGATTCTCAAGACGTCCCGGATGCTCGAAGAGATGGTGAGAGCTCCGATCGTGCCGGAAACGATGATGATGAACGCCGGGATGCCGATCAGGGCGATAACGCTCCCCCCGTCGACCGTGAACCCGACGAGCAGGCCGCCCACTCCGATGAGAAGCCCGATGGCTGTCGATATGTCAGATCCTCTCCGCGCCATGAATCACTCCTTCTGATTCCGGGACAATGAGTATAGCGGGCCGGGGGAGACAGGGCCATATCCACCCCCCAGACCTTCTCCTCCCTTCAATTGTCGGCAGAAATCGGGATCACTTGCCTGCGATCCTTCGCGAGGCTTATCATGCCCTGACGGAGGTGGCCCATGGACGAAACCGGGTGGAGGAGGGTGGCCAGGGATTCCGATCTCGCGGAGAAGGCCATGGTGGTCGTCGCGCTGGGAGAGGAGAAGATCCTTCTCGTCCGCCTCGAGGGGACCGTGCGTGCCGTGGGACACGAATGCCCCCATTACCAGGAAAAACTGGAGAACGGAGCGCTGTTCGGGACGCAGATCGTCTGCAAGAGCCACTTCGCGCGGATGGACGTCACGACCGGGAAGGTCATTGCCCCGCCAGCTTTCAACGATCTTCCCGTCTACCCCGTGAAGGTGGAGAATGGAGAAGTGTGGGTTGGACCGGTCATCAAGCCGAAGTTCCCCAAGCCCGCCGCCGCACCGGGATCGGACGCCCGCGTGTTCCTCATCGCCGGCGCCGGCGCGGCGGGGAATACCGCGGTGGAGACGCTCCGCCGCCAGGGCTTTGCAGGCAGGCTGGTCATGATCACGGGAGAATCGGAGCGGCCCTATGACCGCCCGAACCTCTCGAAAGACTTCATCACGGGGAAGGCAGGGGAGGAATGGCTGCCGCTGCGGGGCCCGAAGTTCTATGCCGCCCAGGGGATCGAGCTGCTGACCGGGCGCAAGATTGTCTCCCTCGATACGCAGAAAAAGGTCGCCGTGCTGGAGGGCGGGGAAACAATCGGATTTGACAAGGCGTTGCTCGCCACCGGTGGAAACCCCCGCAGGCTCCCCATTCCCGGGGCGGACGGCGAGGGATGCTACATGCTGCGGACGACCGTCGATGCGCGGGCCATCGTGGCGGCCGCCTCCCGATGGAAGAGCGTGGTGCTCATCGGCGCTGGTTTCATCGGCCTCGAGCTCGCCGGAAGTCTTCGCGACCGAGGGCTGGAGATCACCCTTGTCGCTCCCGAGTCCGTGCCCCTGGCGCACATCCTCGGTGACCGGATCGGCGCGTACGTCAAGTCTCTCCATGAGTCCCGCGAGGTGCGGCTGCTTCTGGGCCGGACGCCGGCCCGCATCGAGGGGGCAGCGGGCGCGAAAACCGTTGTGCTCGCCGACGGGGCGCGGCTTTCCGCCGGGTTCGTCGTGATCGCGCTGGGAATCCTCCCGGCCGTCGAATACCTGTCGGGAACCGGCCTGGTGGAGAATGGCGCGGTCCCCGTGGACGAGAGAATGCGGACGCAGGCACCGCACATCTTCGCCGCCGGAGACATCGCCGCCCTGCCCGACGCTGACGGGGAGCGCCAGCGCGTGGAGCATTGGGTCGCCGCGCAGCGCCAGGGGCAGCGCGCTGCTCTCGGGATGCTGGGCCGCGACCCGGGTCCGATGGAGATCGACTTCTTCTGGAGCAGGCAGGCCGGCGCTTCCCTGAAGTACGCGGGCCACGCCCGCGAGTTCGACCAGACCGTGTATCGAGGGATTGTGGAGGAAGGGAAGTTCCTCGCCGGATACTTCCGCAAGGGCGTTCTGAAGGCCGCTGCCACGATCGGCATGGCCCTGGACCTGGTGGCTGTCGAACGGCTCATGCGGCTGGGCGCGGCGCCTTCCGCCGCGCAGCTCGGGGACGAGGGGTTCGACCTCATGGCAGCCGCGCACGCCGCGGGCGGGGACTGATCCGCACACCTTCGGCGTGCTACGCATCCATGGCTATGGGCTCGCTTCCGCACATCCCTGTGCTCGCTCGCCCTCGCCATCCATGGCTACGGTTCTATCTCTATCAGCGCGTCGAACTTGATCATCTTCAGGAGCTGGAGCATCTGCGTGTCGCAGTTGCGGATGACCAGCCGCCGGCCCATCTCGTCGCAGGTTTTTTTGAAGTGCAGTATCTTGCCAATGGCGGATGAGCTGATGCTGCCCACGTCTTCAAAGTTCAGCGCAATGGTTCGATGCCCGCCCTGCAGGGCGCGGTCGAGCCAGGCCTGGAAGTCCGCCATGTCCTCCCGTCCGAGGTTTCCCTCCGGTATCAGTTCCACCTCATCGGGAGATATCTCCCGGAGGCGCGTTACTTCGTTTCCTTCATTGATGTCGCGCATAGCCAACTCTCGCCAGTATATTCGATCGACACCAGCCGTGCAATGGCCGCACCATGCTGCGTGCGGCCATCTCAGACCGTCTTCAGGAGATCCACGAAGTAGGGAAGAACCTGCTTTTTCCGCGACAGGACGTCCTTCATTTCG
>JBEKTX010000350.1:0-4560 GCA_049515615.1 Spirochaetia bacterium | reverse complement strand
TTGGGTCCTTCCGGAACGAGCTTCGCAATGGCGTCCGCCTCGTCGTAGGGGAGATCCAGGACCCGGGCCACGTCCCGGATGACGGCCCGCGCTTTCAACGTGCCGAAGGTGATGATCTGCCCGACCTTGTCCGCTCCGTACTTCCGCGTGACATAGGAGATCACCTCGTCGCGCCGCCTGTGGCAGAAATCGATGTCGAAATCCGGCATGGAGACGCGCTCGGGATTGAGAAAGCGCTCGAAGAGAAGTCCGTATTTCAGCGGGTCGATGTCCGTGATCTTCAAGCTGTACGCGACCAATGATCCGGCCCCGGAGCCCCGGCCGGGCCCGACGGCGATACCCTGCTCTTTCGCGAAATGGATGAAATCCCAGACGATGAGGAAATACCCCGTGAAACCCATCGCATTGATGACTGAAAGCTCGTACTCCAGGCGCTTGGCCGCCGCTTCGGGCACGGGAGAGAACCGCTCGGAGAGCCCTTTGCGGGCCAGCTCGACGAGGTAGCCTTCCGGCGTGTGACCCGGGGGAACCTCATACACGGGAAACTGCGGCCGAAGGACGGGCAGCTCCAGCGAGCAGCTCTCTGCGATCCGCACCGTGTTGGAGATGGCTTCCGGCAGGCCGGAAAAGATCCGCGCCATCTCGTCGCCGGACTTGAAGGAGAACTCGGGATGCTCGAACTTCATCCTCGATCCCTCGGAGACCTTCTTGCCGGTGCCGATGCAGATCAGCACATCCTGGGCGCGCGCATCCTCCTTCTCAGTGTAGTGGATGTCATTGGTCGCGGCCAGGGGGATGCCGGTCTCCCGCGCGATCTTCACGATCTCCCGGTTCACCACGGCCTGCTCGGGAATCCCGTGGTCCTGCACTTCGAGGTAGAAGCCGTCCGGGCCGAACAGCTCCCGATAGTGCCGGGCGCGAGCCCGCGCCTCTTCATGCTGCCCGTTGAGGATGGCCGCGGGGATTTCCCCCGCGAGGCAGCCGCTCAGCGCGATCAGCCCCTCGTGGTGGCGCTCGAGCAGCTCGTCGTCGATGCGCGGCTTATAGTAGAAGCCCTCCGTGTATCCGAGTGAGCTGAGCGCCAGGAGATTCGAGTAGCCGGCGAAGTTTCGGACGAGGAGAACCAGGTGGTGGTGCCTCGCTCCCTTTTCCGTTCCCGACTTCTCCCGGCGTGAGCCCGGGGCCTTGTAGACTTCCGATCCGAGGATCGGCTGCACGCCGCGGGCACGGCACTCCTTGTAGAAGGCGAGCGCGCCGAACATGTTGCCGTGGTCGGTGAGCGCGAGCGCCGGCATCTCGAGGCTCTTTGCCCGGCCGACCAGCGCGTCGATCGAAGAAGCGCCGTCCAGGAGTGAGAAATCAGAATGACAGTGAAGGTGCACGAACGGCGTCACGTTTTCTCACCCCTCCCCGGCGACAAGGATAGCCGGCGCGGCGCGCTCTGTAAATACGCCCGCCGCAATGGTACTCTGTCGGTCATATCGGTCCGAGAAGGAGGCGGTCATGGCGTGGTATGCGGGAAGGAAATGGACGCGTGGGGAGCTCACGGCGCGGATCGGCGATCCGCTGCAAGTGGCGGGGGCCCGGGGCTCGATCCTCACGGACGGAAAGGCGGACGGCGTGCGGGCGGTGGAGGTCGCCACCGGCAGCGGCCTCACCTTCACGGTCCTCCCGGGCCGGGGCATGGACATTCCATTCGCCGCCTACAGGGGAAAGTCCCTCAGCTTCTTTTCCGGTACCGGCATCACCTCTCCCGCCTACTACGATGAAACGGGGCTGGAATGGCGCCGCTCTTTTTATGTCGGATTGCTCACCACGTGCGGGATTGCCAATGCGGGTGCGCCCGGCATGGACCAGGGCAAGGCCTTCGGCCTCCACGGCCGGGTTGCGAATGCCGCCGCGGAGAACCTCTGCATCGACCAGGAATGGGAGGGCGATGAGTTCCTGATCCGGCTGAAAGGCACCATGCGCGAGGCCGAGGCCATGGTGGAAAACCTCTCTCTCACCCGGACTGTCGAGACCCGCCTGGGCGCCAAGGGCCTGCGGATCCACGACACGGCGAGAAACAGGGGCTTCTCCCCGCAGCCGCTCATGCTCCTGTACCACTTCAACTTCGGTTTCCCGCTCCTTGCACCCGGGGCGAAAGTCGTCGGGCCGATCACGAAGAGCGTCCCCCGGGACGACGAGGCACGGAAAGACCGGGGGGTGGAGGAATGCCTCAGTTTCCCCGATCCTGTCCAGGGATACGCGGAGAAGGTTTTCTTCCACGCGCTGGCGGAGCGCGGGGACGGGAGCACCTTCGTTGCCCTGGTCAACCGCGATGCCGGGGATGGCCAGCCCCTGGGTATCGTCATGCGGTGGAGCCGCAAGGAGCTGCCGGAGCTCACCGAATGGAAAATGCCCTGCAGGGGTTTCTACGTGGTGGGCCTGGAACCAGGCAACATTCTGCCGATCGGCCGGGGAACGCTCCGTCAGCAGGGCGCCCTGCCGATGATCGAGGGCCAGGCGTCATACGACGTCACCATCGACTTCGAAGTGCTGGACACGGCGGCCGAGATCGACGCGATAGAGGGAGAAGCGCGGAAGCTCGCCGGGGTATAGGCGATGAAAAAGCGATTCGGTGTTGCGGCTGTTTCGTTTTTCATTGCGCTGGCTCCGATGTACTCGCAGACGACGGACTTCTTCGAGCTGGTGAAAACCGGGACGCCGCAGAAGATCCGGGCTGCCATCACCGGTGGCGCGAACGTCAACACGGGGGACAGGTACCGCACGACGCCCCTGATGCTCGCCGCCGGTTTCAACAGAAACCCCGATGTGATCAACGTGCTTTTGAAGGCCGGCGCGGATGTGCAGGCCCGGGACATCGACGGCCTGACGCCACTCATGTACGCGGCCAAGTACAACCCGAACACCGAGATGATCGACCTGCTCCTGAAGGCCGCCTCAAACGTCAATGCCAGGGCATTGGACGACTGGACGGCGTTGATGTACGCGGCCGGGAGGAACCAGAATCCGCGGATGATCGCAATGCTCCTGAAAGCCGGAGCGGGCCTGGAAGCGCGGGACACGAGCGGATCCACTGCCCTGATGATTTCGGCCGGGCTCAATCAGAACCCCGAAGTGGTCAACGCGCTCCTGAAGTCCGGCGCCGATGCAAAAGCAAAAGACATCCACGGGAAGACGGCCCTCGATTACGCACAGCGCAATCTCAAGCTGGATGGCACCGACGCCTACAGAGAGCTCGAAAAAGCCTCCCGCCAGAACTAGGAAACGGGCTGCGACATCAGCACTACTCCGATGGCGAAAAGCACGCCAATCGTTCCAATGATGAGAAGAAGCATCCACCAGCCCTTCCACCACATCTCGACATCAACTCGTTCTCGCATCGAACTGAGCACCCTCTTCATTATAGCCCTTTATCGCGATAGGGAAATCCGGGACGTTCGGCGGCTTGGTCGTCGTCGGAGTCTGCTTGCCCCCCGTCAGCTCCTTCACCCGCTCGGAAAGGTACAGGTCGAGCATGTTCACCGTCACCCGCCCCCCTTGCCCGTAGGCGGCCGCTCCCGTCAGGCCCTCCAGAATCGCCTTGGTGAAGGCGCCGTTGCCCCAGGCAGGATCCTCGTAGGAGACCTGGTTGCCCGTGCTGGAGGCGAAGACAACAGCACCGTTCTCCGCTGAGGTCAGCTCGTTGATGATGCCCACGATGTCCCGCTCGGACCCCACGGCCTTGCGCCCGCCCGCCATGAGGTTGCCCGAATGGCAGGTGTCGAGGAAAAACAGGACTTTGCCCGCAATGTGGGACACCGTCGACTTGATGTCGGAGAAGGGCACCCCCGTGCGCTTCAGCCTGTCGATGTCCGCCTCCACGGGCAGATAGTAGTAGTCGCCGTTGGAGTCATTGAAGCCGTGGCCCGAAAAAAGGATCACCGCAATGTCCTTGCTCGTCGTCTGCTTCTCTATCCAGTCCAGACCGTCGAGGATGTCGTCCTTGTCGGCACCGGCGTCCGTGAGCACCTTGGTCTCCACACCCCGGTACAAGGGGCTGCCCTTGTTCAGCAGAGCCCCAAAGTCGCGCGCATCCTTGGCGGCGTATTTCAGCTGGTAGTCCGGCTTCTGGTAGGCGGAGACGCCGACTGAAAGCACGTACAGCTTGGGCTTGATGACAAACTCGTCCGGGGCCGCCGCGGCCCCTTTCCACAACAGCCTGATGCTCGCCGCCTCCGACGGGCCGTTCTTGTTCTCTGCGATCAGGGATACCGTGCAGTCGCGCGCCGGAAGGTCCAGATTAACGCTCTTGTCCCCGTTGGAGGCCTCAACAACGGTCAAGCCACGCGCGCCCTCGATCGGCCGCCCGTCCACCAGAGCCCTGACCGAGGTCACAGGGGCATCATCGGGAGCCTTCAGGCGGTAACGCAGGCTCACTGTGCCCGTGCTGAAAACGCTTCCCTGGTCGGGGCTGGTAATGACCACGGTGGGAGGAAGCTTGTCCAGGATGGACCCAGAGTCCTGTCGCCTCCCCGCCTGGGAATTGGCCGACGCAAGGGCCCGCCTATCGTCGAG
>JBEKTX010000349.1:0-3599 GCA_049515615.1 Spirochaetia bacterium | reverse complement strand
GGCCACGGCCTGCGCGCATTGCACCGCATCGGCCACCAGCGCCGGGTCGTTTCCCTCCGTGCGCACCAGGCACGGACCGGAGGCCTCGCAGAAGGCCAGGCCGTACTTCGCCCCGGGCACCGTTGCGCTCACGATCTCCGCGAGGTCCTCCACCGTCTTGATGAAGTGGGACTGCCCCACGATGATGTTCGCTCCCTCCTGCCAGGACAGGGGGACCACGCCGATCGTCGCATCCATGATCACTCTCCTCTCATGAGGTCGAGCCGAAGCTCCACGGCCGCGCAGGGCATCTCGATGCCCCAGTTGGAGAGCACGCGCGGGTGCACCTCTCCCATGATCCCGACGCGCCGCCCGCTCACGTGGATCTCCGCGGCGCGCCCCGGGATGAAGCGCGGATCTTCCACCGGGGAAAGACGCGGCTCGAGAGAAAGGTAGTAGAAAAGCGCAAGGGCGTGCGCATCCACCTCGTTGAACCCCGCCTCACTGGCGGCGAGCAGGAACCCGAGGGAATTGTACGTGCGCGATCCTTCGTTCTCCTTCGCGTCCCGAACCACGGTTTTCCCGATTTCGAAGATCTGGTGCGGGTACACGGCATGCGCGGACTCCGCCTCCGAGGCGAGGAGATTCGGGAGGATGGAGTTTCGCACCATGTCGAAGCTCTCCGTCATCGGGTTGGCTATCTCGATTGCATCCGCGCCGTCGAGGCACATCCGCTCCACGATGTCCTTCCGCGCGCCGAGATACCCGTAGATCATTTCCTGGTAGCCGAGGCCGATCATGATCTCCCGCACCCGGCGGCCATACTCCTCAGCCGCCGAGACTCTGCCGACGGTGAAATCCCGGGGCATGACAGGTGAGAAGGTGTCCATTCCCCGGCCAATCATGATCTCTTCTATCGCATCCACGGGATGAAGGAAGTCGTTCCTGTACGCCGGCGGGGAGACGACCATCCGCGTTCCCTTCACCTGCACGGTGTTTCCCATTCTCCGGATGCATGCCGCTGCCTGATCGACGGTGAAACCCTCGCCGAGCCGCTTCGACGCATCGGCCAGCTCCAGCACCGTGTCCTTCTGGAAATAGAAGGGAGTGACGATCGTGCGGCCGTACGGCGTATCGAAAGGGTATTCCACGGCTACCGGCTCGATGCGGAACCCCATGTCGGCAAAGTCGCACGCGGCGATGGCGCAGGCGGTGAGGATCGTTTCGAGGTCAGGGCCCGTCAAGTCGATGAACAGGCGGGTGTCCCCCGGCTTCACTCCGCCGATGAGCGCAGAGTTGATCACCGGCGGGAATGTGAGCACCTCGCCTTTTCCGTCCGCGAGCAGCGGGAAATGCGCGTGCCCGGAGACGATATGCCCGTACTCCCTGCCCTTGGGATGCTCGGCGAGGATCTGCCTCATTGACATCGGCTTCTCGAAATCCAGCGGGATGAACCGCGTCGTGTCCGGGTCCGCCGCGGAGTACGACACGGGCCACGAAACGAGGTCCGCCCGGGAGACGCCCATGGCGATGGTCTTGCGCTTCCTGCCGAAATTGCCGCAGAGCTTCTCCTGCGACTGGATGATCTCTCTCAAGAGCGCATCCGTGACCTCCCTGCCCTCCGCCACGAACGAGCCGATGAACGGCCTGATATCCTTCAAGCCCTTGTCCACCACGACGCGCCGATCCCCGGTCTTTTTCACGTCCCCTGCGCGGGAGAAGAATGGATAGGACGGGAGCCTGCCCGTGAGGTAGATCGAGAGTTGCCGGGCAAGGCCCAGGGTGGACCAAAGGTCGGGCCTGTTCGTATCGTTGAGCTCGATGCGCAGGATTCCCTCGCCCTTGGGCCAGTCGTCCAGCTCCGCCTTGGCGATGCTGAGAAGCGGAGAGAGCTCGGAAGCCCCGTACCGGCGGCCCAGTGCCTTGAAGAACAGCTCCTCGTTGACGTCGATCTTCGGCATGGCCTAGCCCGCGACGCGCGAAGCGCGGCCCTGCAAGCCCGTGGCAAACTGGGCCAGACAACCACAACGCGGTTCGCGCATCTAGCTGATCCTCCTGGCGCGCACGTCGTCGATTGAGTTTGTGAACAGCTCGCGGATGTCGTGCAGTCCCATCGAGGTGAGCGCCATCCGGTCGATGCCGAGACCCCACGCAAGGACGGGAACCTCTATGCCAAGCGGCTCGGTAACCTCGGGACGGAATATTCCCGAACCTCCCAGCTCGAACCAGCCCAGCGAGGGATGACGGATATGGACCTCGACCGAAGGTTCTGTGAAGGGGAAGAACCCGGGCACGTATTTTACTTCCCTTGCCATTGCGACCTCTTCCGCGAACATCTTCAGCAGGCCCAGCAGGGTGCGGAGGTTGACCTCCTCACCCAGCACGATACCCTCGGTCTGGTAGAAATCCGCCAGGTGAGTCGCATCTACTCGGTCATAGCGGAAGCAGCGGACCACGCCAAAGTACTTGCCCGGCACCTTCGCGCGCGTGAGTGTTTTCGCCGACAGGACGGTTCCCTGGCTTCGAAGGATGAGCCGCCGGGTGAAGTCGCGGTCGAACCGGTAGCCCCACCCGCGGCTGCCGGTCTTCCAGCCGTTTTCATGGGTGGCCGCCACCTGGTCCAGCCACGGCTGCTCGATACTCTTCGCGTGCGTGGGGTCCTTGATATAGTAGACGTCGTGGATGTCGCGGGCGGAATGGAACTGGGGCATGAACAGGGCATCGCCGTTCCAGAACTCCGTCTCGACCAGGGGGCCGTCGAACTCCTCGAAGCCCAGTGAGGCAAGCTTATCCTTCAGGCGCGCAAGGAACGAGCAATAAGGGTTTCCCCTGCCCAGCGGCACGCGCGTGGGCGGCACGTCGATGTTGTATCGCCGGAACTGAACGGAGCGCCAGGAGCCGGTTCTCAGCATTTCCGAGGTGAGAGCTCCGGCTTCCTCCCCCGTTGCGCCGGTCTTCTTCAAGACCGCCGCCGCCGCAGAGCCCGCCGGGGTCATCGCGTAGTCCACCTCTTCCCGCTCGACGAGACGGAAAAGACTTCCCGCAGCGCCGCGCTTTTTCGACTGGGAAGCGGCAAGCTCTTTCTCATCGGCCGGGAGCACGGACTCATCCAGCGCTCCCGTGGAAGCCCGTGAAAGCAGGGAGCGAAGGGCCGACTGCTTCGGGGCGAGTGCATCGATGCCTCCCGGCGCGAGTGCGGCGCGTTTTTCCGCGTCCATGACGAGCACCTTGTCCTTGGAGAGTCCGCCGAACGCGGATCCGACGTCCTTTGCCTCGATGCCGAGCCTTTTCGCGATTTCCGGCAGCGCGAGGGCGCCCGCCTCGGTCACGAGGTCCACGATCCGCTGCTCGTAGGTTCCCTCTGACAAGGACTCCCTGCCGAAGTCGGTGATCTCGTAGAACACCCGCGAGGCACGCGCGGTTTCCGCAACGAAACCCTTGGCAGAAAGCCAGCTCAGCGCCTGGTTGATCTGGCCGGTGTTGTACCCGAGGTCCGCGGCGAGTCGGGCGGGACTGATCGCTTCCCCCTCGCCATACCGCAGAAGGACCTTGACTTCAAGCGGATGGAGCTCCCGGGTCGTGGCAGATTGATCCATTGACGTGCTACCTCTGGAGTTTTT
>JBEKTX010000348.1:0-3602 GCA_049515615.1 Spirochaetia bacterium | reverse complement strand
CACATCGATCGATGGCAAAGGGATTCCCATGAGTTTCCCGTGCTTTTCCCTTGTGGGGTACTCGAATTGGATCCCTGCGCTCACGTCCCGCGCGTTTTCGCGGCCCACCCTGACGAGCATCTGCTTCAGTGAGCCGTACGCAGAGGCGATCCTCCTGTCGAGGTCACGCTCCAGGAGCTTCACTTCCTCAACCAGCCGCAGAAGCTCCATGATGAGGATCTCCCGTTTCTGTTCCAGCAGCTCGAAGCCTTCGCGGGCGATGGAAAGCTGCTCCTTGACGGACAAGAGCGAAGACTTTGTCGGAGGAACGTCGTAGCGCGCCATTGCCGCCGCTACCTCCCCGTCTTCACGGGCTCGGCCTCGGCGGCCGTGGGATAGTACTTGCGGATGGTTTCCTCCCGGATCCTGTATAACTCGGCCTTCGGCAGCGTCGTGAGGATCTTCCAACCGAGGTCGAGGGTCTGGTCGATGCTGCGGTTCTCGTGCTCGCCTTGCGCGAGGAATTCACGCTCGAACCGGTCTCCGAATGCAAGGTAGCTCTTGTCCAGCTCCGAAAGCTCCTCCTCCCCTATGACCGAGGCAAGAGAGCGAATGCTCTTCACGCGGGAGTAGCCCGCGAAAAGCTGGGACGAAAGCTCCTTGTGATCTTCCCGCGTCATGCCGGGCCCGATGCCGTCCTTCATGAGCCGGGACAGCGACGGCAGGCCTGCCACGGGCGGGTAGATCCCCTTCTGGAAGAGCTCCCGATCGAGGACGATCTGGCCCTCGGTGATGTAGCCCGAGAGGTCGGGAACCGGGTGCGAGATGTCATCGCTGGGCATCGTGAGCACCGGGATCTGCGTGATGGAGCCGCTGGAGCTTTCGATCTTTCCGGCCCGCTCGTACAGCGATGCGAGGTCTGAGTAGAGGTACCCGGGGTAGCCCTTGCGGGAGGGAATTTCGCCCCGGATCGTCGACACCTCGCGCAGCGACTCGCAGTAGTTGGTCATGTCGGTCATGACGACCAGCACGTGCATGTCGCACTGGTAGGCGAGGTACTCTGCCGCGGTCAGCGCGCACCGGGGAGTGATCAGTCTCTCGATCGATGGATCGTCGGCGAGGGAGAGGAACATGACCACGTTGGCGAGGACGCCGCTCTGTTCGAAGGTGTCGATGAAAAACCGGGCCACGTCGTACTTCACGCCCATTGCGGCGAATACCATCACGAAAGGCTCGTCGGATGTGAGGATCTTCGACTGGCGGATGATCTGCGCGGCCAGCCTGTTGTGCGGGAGGCCGCTGCCGGAGAAAATCGGGAGCTTCTGCCCGCGAATGAGGGTGTTCATGCCGTCGATGCAGGAAACGCCGGTCTGGATGAAGTCCCGGGGGTATGTGCGCGCGTCCGGGTTGATCGGTATGCCATTCACGTCCAGGCGCAGCGAGCTCCACGACTCCGGGTACCCGTCCATCGGCTTGCCCAGGCCATCGAAAATCCTGCCGAGCATGTCCTTGGACACTCTCACTGCCATGGGCGCACCCGTGAACTCCACCGACGAGGTGTCCGTGGAAAGGCCCGTGTTCGAACCGAAGATCTGCACCGCGACCGCGGATTCCGAGATCTCGATGATCCTGCCGGCGCGTTCGCCGCGCGCCCGGTCGTAGACCCGGACGAGGTCGCCCAGGCCGACGTCCTCCGTGCGGTTGAGGATGATGATCGGGCCGTCGACCTTTGTGAGGCCCCTGTGCTCCAGCCCCTTCATTTCCTGTAGCTCCTCTCCAGCTCGTCCATCTCCCCGGTGAGGAGATTCTCGATCTCCGTCAGCCTGCCCACCTCCTCATTCCTGATAGTGGACTTTGCCCTCACGATTCGATCCTGGCAGGAGAGCTCACGGAGCTTCAACAGCGGGGCGCCAAGCTGGATGATGGCAAGTGCGCGAGTGTAGAAATCCATGATCATCTTGAGGATCCTCACCTGCTTATCCGGCGCGCAGAACATGTCGATCTCGTCGTAGGCGTTCTGCTGGAGGAAGCCGTTCTTGATCATCTCCGCCACCATGAGCACGAGTCTCTGGTTGTCGGGCAGGGCATCCGGACCGATCAGCTTCACGATCTGGCTGAGCCGCTGCTCCCGCTTCAGGAGCTCGATGGCCCTTTCCCGCGTCTCGTTCCAGTCCGGGTTGACCTTCTCCCACCAGCCCCGGATCTCTTCCGCGTATTCGCTGTACGAATCGATCCAGGATATCGCCGGGTAATGCCGCGCATTCGCGAGGTCCCGGTCGAGCGCCCAGAAGCAGCGGATGAACCGTTTCGTATGCTGCGTCACCGGTTCGGAAAAATCTCCCCCGGGAGGTGAGACGGCGCCGATGATGGAGATGGATCCGAGCCTGCCGCCCAGCGCCTTTACCTTGCCGGCGCGCTCGTAGAACTCTGCGAGCCGCGTGGGAAGATACGCGGGAAAGCCTTCATCGGCCGGCATCTCCTCCAGCCGCCCGGAGAGCTCACGCAGCGCCTCCGCCCATCGTGAGGTGGAGTCCGCCATGATCGCCACGTCGTAGCCCATGTCCCGGTAGTATTCCGCGAGGGTGACTCCGGTATAGATGGAAACCTCGCGCGCGGCGACGGGCATGTTCGAGGTGTTGGCGATGAGAATCGTGCGCTCCATGATCGACTTGCCGGTCCTCGGATCCTGGATCCGCGGAAACTCGGTCAGCACGTCCGTCATTTCGTTGCCGCGCTCGCCGCACCCGATGTACACGATGATGTCCGCATCGCACCATTTTGCCAAAGCGTGCTGGGTCATGGTCTTGCCGGTGCCGAACCCGCCCGGGATTGCCGACGTGCCCCCGCGCGAGATGGGAAAGAAGACGTCAATCACCCGCTGCCCGGTGACCAGGGGCTCGTTCATGCCCATTTTTTCGACGAAGGGCCTCGCCCGCCGCACGGGCCAGTAGTGGGACATTGACATGTCGCGGCCGCCGCTGAATCGCGCGACGGTGTCCGTAATCGTGTACTCGCCCTCGGGAGCGACCCATTCGACACGCGACTGTTTGATCTCGGGGAAGACCACGATCCTGTGCATGATCGTCGCCGATTCCTTCACCTCCCCCACGATCGATCCGGGAGCCGCGGCGTCCCCTGTCTTCACCGCAGGCACAAAATGCCACTTCTTTTCAGGAGCGAGCGGGGGAATCTTGATGCCGGGATTTATGAACCCTCCCGCAACCCGCTTGATCTCCGTGAGCGGCCGCTGGATTCCGTCGTATATCTCGCCCAGAAGCCCGGGTCCCAGGTGCACAGACAGGGGCCGCTCCAGGGAGAAAGCGCTCTCACCGACGCGCATTCCCGTGTTGTCTTCGTAGATCTGGATG
This sequence comes from Spirochaetia bacterium, assembly GCA_049515615.1. GTDB lineage: Bacteria > Spirochaetota > Spirochaetia > SZUA-6 > Fen-1364 > Fen-1364. The sequence continues at coordinate 255 of JBEKTX010000348.1, read as the reverse complement.
GTCGCCGTGTCGCCTTCCAGCCGGATGATCTCTCCGATCAGCCGCTTCTCACCGATCTCCACGACATCGTACAGCCCGCTGCCCCCGAGGCCTGTTGCTTTGATGATGGGCCCGTTGATCCGGACTACCTTGCCTTCAATCATTTCAGCACGTCTTTTCCGAACAACGCCTTCAGCAGCTCCTCGCGATGCTCTTCGAGAAGAAGGCCTGAAAGCTCCCGCAGGGTCGCACGGAATCGCCTGCCGCCGTCCGCGG
>JBEKTX010000347.1:0-3613 GCA_049515615.1 Spirochaetia bacterium | reverse complement strand
TCGTTCCCTGTTGGTCCCCTTGCTTCACTGCAACCACTGCAATTCTCCTTGCTCTGGAAGCCCTAGACGATCAGGCTTATTATTTCCTGTGGATTCGGCTTTATGTCCGGTGAGCTGTCGACCTCCTTCACGAGCCGACCGTCCTTCATGACCAGCATCCGGCTTGCCAGACCGACGTCCTCCTCAAGGGTATCGCACATAATGAGCATTCCTATCCCTTCCTTTGCGAGCTTCCGCAAAAGCCTGTAGATCTCATCCTTCGCCCCGACGTCGACCCCGCGCGTGGGATGATCGAGGATCAGCAAATGGACACGAGAGCTGAGCCATTTCGAAATGACCGTCTTCTGCTGGTTGCCGCCGCTGAGATTGGCGCACATCGTGCCAATCGACGGCGTCTTGATCTGGCATTCGGCAATCCAGCGATGTGCGTTTTTCTTCTCGCGCGCCGGGCTCAGGAAACCCGCCGTCTTCAGGCGATTGAGGACCAGGAGGTTCACATTCTCCGCCACGCTCATCATGAGGGCGAGGCCCTCACTGCGGCGATCGATCGGGATATGGCCGAGTCCCGCCCGCACGGCGCTGCTGGGAGACCCACTTGGAAGCTTTCGCCCGTCCAGCGAGATGCTGCCGGTGTCGGCCCTTTCAAGACCAGCGAGGCATTTACAGACTTCCTCCTTGCCCGAGCCAACGAGCCCGACCAGGCTGACGATCTCCCCCTCCCCCACGGTGAAGCTGAGCGGCTGAAAGAATCCCGCCTTGCTCAAGTTCTCCACTCTCAGGATCTCTTTTTCGGCTCGCGTTCGCTGCTCATCCTCGTGAAAGCGATCCGCTGAGAACGAATGCCCCACCATCAGCTGTTCTACCTTCAGCAGGCGCGCCTCAGAAGTCGCCATTTCTGTGACATTCTTCCCATCCTTCAGGATGACGATCCTGCTGCAGTTCTCAACGATCTCCTGGAGACGGTGAGAGATAAGAACGATCGACGCCCGCTTCTTGATATCCTGCAGGATCGAGAACAGCGTCTCCCTTTCCTTGTCAGCCAATACCGTGGTCGGCTCGTCCATGATCAGGACCGGATTGTCGTGTCCGTACAACTCCGAAAGCCACAGCAAGCGCGCGATCTCGACCATCTGCCGCTCTGCCGGGCCGATCTCTGCAACCGGCAAGTCCACGTCGATTTGGAGCTTCATCTGGGTCAAGAGCTCCCGGGCGGCCGCACGCATTGACCGCAGGGACAAAATGCCAAGCCTGCGGAAAGCCGTCTCATGGCAAAGGAACAGGTTCTCCGTGACGGAAAGGTTGGGAACCAGGGAACCCTCCTGAAAGACCATGCCGATTCCGTTACTGATTGCATGGGAAGGGTTCTTCAGTGTGATCGGCTCACCATGAAGCTTGATCGTCCCCCCATCCGGTTGGATGAGTCCGATCATGATCTTCATCAGCACCGATTTCCCTGCGCCGTTTTCACCCACCAGCCCTACCAGCTCATGACGGCGGACCGTCAGGTCAACCCTGTCGAGCGCCACAACCCCAGGAAATTCTTTCGTAATCTGGCACAGCTCCAGCGCAGCTTCCTGGTTGGCGCGGTTTCTCGTGTCATTCATATTCCCGCCTTGTCCTACTTGATGAAGCCGAGCTTCTTCCTGTCCAGGGTGAGAGCGACGGCGCCGATAAGAACGATGCCATTCACTGCCTGCTGCGCGTACGGGTTCACTTGCATCAGGACGAGACCGTCATTGAGCGCCGTGACGATCAGGGCGCCGAGAGCGGCGTTCTTTGCCCCCCCAAGCCCACCGGTCAGGGCGACGCCGCCGACGGCCACCGCAGTGATGGTGGGAAAGAGAAGGCCGTTTCCCATCCGCGATGTCGCGACGCCCAGCCGGCAGGCAAGAAGGAGCGCTCCGAGCCCGTATATGATCCCCGCGATCGTGAAAACGGCGATCTTGATCTTGACGACCTTGACGCCCCCCTGCTGGGCTATGGCCTCATCGCCGCCGATCGCGTACAAATACCGCCCGAATTGCGTGCGGTCCTGTATGAACTGCATAATGACGGCAAGAACAACCGCGAGAAGTACAATCTGAGGGACGCCGAAGACCGTCCCGTTGATAGCTTTGAATATCCTCTCGTCGAGAATTATGACATTGACCGCTCTGCCGATGTAAACAGCCATCCCATAGAGTACCCAGCTCATCCCGAGAGTGGCGATAAAAGACGGGATTCTCAGCCCAGTGTTCAGCAGGCCGCTGATCACTCCCGCGACTCCCCCGATCCCCAGGGAAATGGGGATTATCCAGAGTCCCACATCATTGGTGTTGAACTGATTCCTCATGAGAAGCCCGACGAAAACAGCACACAGTGACGCCACGCCCTGAACAGAAAGATCGATCCCTCCGAGCACGACAGTCAAGTGCAGCCCGATGGCGAGAATTGCGGGAATCGCCGCAAGGCTGAGAATGACCTGGATATTGGCCCAGGAGAGATACTTGCCCTTCGTCCCGATGGCGAACACGCCGACGATGATCGCCAGAGAGAGGATCTGGGCCAGGATGCCGATGCGCCGAAGCCACGCCCTCGCGGCCGCAAAAGGAGCGGGGAACCGCTTCCGCAACCAGGTGAGGCGACCTCCCTTACTGCTCACTTCGGTCATGAATTGTGATCCCTCCTTCGGCGAAAATAAATCGTAAGAACCATGGCGGCAAGGGAGCAAAATCCTCCGCACGGCGGCGAAGAGCCCGTCGTGCAGAGGTCCGTCTATTCGGGCAAGATCAAGCCTCTACCCGTGCCTGATCTGCCGTCACACCGTTAGGGCGCTTCTCCCGCCCACTTCGCGAAGAAGTTCGTCAAATCATACGTCGGCATCTTGTTGATGACTTCGGCCACAAATTTGTCCACGTTTGTGCGGTTCACCTGAACCCCAGGGATCAACCAGCTCCGGTACTTCGCGGGGAGCTTCTTCACATCAAGCTTTCCATCCTTCGCCGCGAGGCACATGGTCAAGCCAAGCTGTGCCTGGTACCTCGAGTCCTGGAATTCTGTCGAGGTCATGTATCCCGCCTTGATCGCGTCGAATGCCTCGGGGTTACCATCAGTACCGGTCACGAGAACCTTACCTGCGAGCCCGGCCTCCTTCAGCGCCTGAATAGCGCCCATGCCCATGTTGTCGTTCGCGCACCAAACACCGTCGACGTCCGGGTATGCGGCGAGCAGTGACTTCGTCGCGCTGTAGGCCTTTGTCGTGTCCCACTCCGCGCCTTCCCACTGGAGAAGAGTTACGCCAGGATTCTCCTTCAGCGCCTTCTGGAGACCCTGGAATCGGCCGATAGCCGCATTGTTGGCCAACATGCCCTGTATGGCGATGATCTTGCCCTTGCCGGGTGTCTTGAAAGTCTTGAACAGCTCCTTGGCATTGTAGTATCCCTGCCCAACAGCGTCGAATTGAATGTGCGACACCCAGTGGGGATAGTCCTGCACCTTCACGTCAGCCGGCTTGTTCCACCAGTTCACCCAGTACGCACCTGCAGCCTCGAGCATTTTGGCGATAGGGACAACGTCGGGCGCCTCGTTGGGGTCGCAGCTCACAACCATGTTGCCGCCCGTCTTTGCTATCTCC
>JBEKTX010000346.1:0-3624 GCA_049515615.1 Spirochaetia bacterium | reverse complement strand
CGCGCCACGAGGTGGAAGAAAAGTTCCGCATACATGAGCAACGCTACCGAGATCTCCTGGAACAGGCTGCAGACGGGATCTTTCTTCTGGATGAAGGCGGGAACTTTCTCATGGTGAATACGGAGATCTGTGAGATATTGGGATACGCGCGTGATGAACTGCTTCAGTTGAACATTCTCGACACCTATCCGGACGAGCTTCGGGAGGCGGGCAAAGCCCGCTTCGATGCGGTCAAGTCAGGCGAGAAAATGCGTTTCGAGCGGCCGATGAAAAGGAAGAACGGGTCTGTCTTCCCTGTCGAGATGAGCGCAAGAAGGCTCGCCGACGGAGCAATGCAGGGGATCGCACATGACATAACGGAACGTAAACTCAGGGAGGCTGAACTGGCTCTCGAGCGCAGTCTTCTCAGTGCTCTGATGGAGAACATCCCTGACTATATCTACTTCAAAGATGTCGAGAGTCGCTTCATTCGCACCAGCAGGGCACACGCGCAAACGTTTGGCTTGCATGATGCCAAAGAGGCGATTGGCAAGACCGACAGGGACTTCTTCTCAGGGGAACATGCTCGGAAAGCGTATGAAGATGAGCAGCGCATCATTCGTACCGGCGAGCCGCTTCTCAACGTGGAAGAAAAGGAAACGTGGCCAAACCGGCCTGACACATGGGTCTTGACGAGCAAGATGCCTTTGCGTGATCAGGAGGGGAAGATAATCGGGACTTTCGGCATATCTCGTGACATCACCGAACGGAAACAGGCCGAGGAGCGCCTTCTGAGTCTCGCGCGCTTTCCCGACGAGGACCCCCAACCTATACTACGGGTCACGGCTGACGGATCGATCATCTATTCAAACAAAGCAAGTGGACCCCTCACATCTCTCTGGGCGGGAGGGGTGGAGGGAAAGATCCCTGGAGAGTACTTGGACCCGGTCACTCATGCCTGGAAAGCGGGCAAAAAGCAAGAGATTGAGATTCGCGAGGCGTCGAGGACGTACGCCCTCACAATTGTGCCGTTTGTCGATGCGGGATACATCAACCTCTATGCCAGAGACGTGACGGAAGAAAAGACATTGGCAGAAAGACTCACGCAGGCCCAAAAAATGGAGGCCATCGGTCACCTGACAGGAGGGGTCGCCCACGACTTCAACAACATTCTTCAGGCTATCACCGGCTATTGTGAGGTGCTCCAACAGAGACTGCCCGAGGAGAATCAGAAGTATGTGACAGAGATCTCGAAGGCGGCGCATAGGGCAGCGGCGCTCACTGCGCAGCTTCTGGCATTCAGTCGCAAACAGATCTTGAAACCCCGAGTAGTCGAAACGAAAGACCTCATTCGCTCCATGCAGAAGATGCTCGAGAGGGTCATTGGAGAGGATGTCGAGCTAAGGACCTTCATCGATCCCAACACGGGCAACATTCTGGCAGACCCCGGCCAGATGGAGCAGGTCCTCCTGAACATCGCGGTCAATGCACGGGATGCCATGCCGTTGGGTGGGAAGCTCACTCTCGAGACTTCGAATCGAGCGCTCGATGAAGCATACGTCCAGAATCACCCCGGGGCGAAGTCAGGGCAGTATGTTCGCATCGCCGTAAGCGACACAGGCGTCGGAATGGACCAGGAGACCCTTTCGCACATCTTTGAACCGTTCTTCACCACCAAGGGAATAGGGAAAGGGACCGGTCTGGGACTGTCAACGGTGTACGGGATCGTCAAGCAGAGCGAGGGCTACATCAACTGTTATAGCGAGAAGGACAACGGAACCACTATCACGATCTATCTCCCACTGACTCGCGAGGAAGCCGACAAACCTCTGGCGGCAGGACCGGACACAACTCCTCCAAGGGGGACCGAAACAATACTGCTCGTCGACGATGATTCAGCGGTTCGAACTGTTGCAAGGATCACGCTTGAAGAGGCAGGGTATGTCGTTATCGAGGCGTCCCGAGGAGAAGAGGCCTTGTCAGATGTACGGGCACGCAGGATCATGGTCGATCTGTTGGTTACTGATGTCGTGATGCCACGGATGAGCGGCAAGAAGCTGGCACAAGAGCTGGGGGAGGCTTGCCCTGGGGTAAGAGTCCTCTATGTCTCAGGATACACGGCAAATGTCATTTCGCATCACGAGATTCTTGACGCAGGGTTGGACTTCCTGCAGAAACCTTTCAGCTCCGCTGAGCTGCTCGTGAAGGTGAGGGAGATATTGGACAGGCCGTGAGAACAGCCCATCTCTCTGCCCGGATGGTCGCGAATCGCAAAGTTGACCGGAGGGACTGACAGCCTGGCAAGCGGCTAGTAAGCTGTTGGAACGCCCTTCGCCCGTCTCTTTTCGCATCTTTCATAGCAGACGTTTCCCTTGGTCCTTCAGCGGTTCTCCTTCCGTACCTTCAGCTTAAGAGTGGAGGAGAGATTTGGAGCGCCGCTGGGCGGCAGAGCAACCAAGCCAGGAGCGCAAGGTTGCGGACGGCCGATCTTGAAAGATATAAATCAGGCTTGTGCCGATTTCGGCTCATGCCGAAGCGAAGACCAACACACTCGAACGGAGCGCTTTCTGGCTCACACTGGAAAGCGCTTTTTTTATGCTTCCCTCCAGCAGCGGCGGGAGGGAGGCGACCAGACCCGCAAGGGCAGCCTTCTTCTCGCCCTCGGGCTTCTTGAGGGCATCTTGGATGCTGCCCTGGTATTCTGAGAACAGGCTCTTGTCTTTGGAAACCACACTTTCAAGCTCAGCGATGGATAGCCGGACTCGCTCCGCCCTGGCCTTGGTCGGCTCTTGGATGCGAGTCTCAATCTGTTTCCTCATGTCCGTCAGCTCGGCTTCCAGCTCGCGGCTTCCCTAAGCGCGCGATATTGCCTCCGTTGATTTCGTCGCTTGTGCCGCTGTTTTCACGGGTGTATTCTCAATTGGTTCGGTGCGCCGAATTGCCCTCAATTACAGGGACTCAGGTATGCGTATAAAGTTGAAGCGACTTCTTATTCGATGCGGATTGGTGTGCGGCAAAACGGGACGATTTCGACCGGTCTCCCGCATGCGCGGCGCGGCGAAAATCTTCATTCCCATCCTCGGCCTGATTTCCCTGATCTGGTTCCTGATCCGCGTGATCCCGAAGCCTAGCCGCGCCTCCTACCCCTGTATGAGGGCGGCCGCTCCCATGGCTTCCAGTTTCGTGGCATGGCTCGCAGCTTTCCCAGTTTTTTCGCTCGCTTTCGGGAAGGTGCGGAATAAGCTTCGCAGCAAGGGTTTCCGGGTCGCGGGAATTGCGGCATTCGTATTGGCCGCATCAGTAGGCACCGCGGTCGCGAACTATGGATGCGCGGGAGCCCAGTATCGCAATGCCACGCTCGAATCGCCCAACAGCCCCATGGGTGCCGCCCAGGGCATCTTCCCTGGCCGCGTGGTTTGGGTGTGGAACCCGGATGCTACAAATGAAGCCCTCACCAACCGCCCCGGAGACGGATGGTTCCTTCCGCAGAACAACAATCAGGCGGAAATAGATCGGATGCTTTCAGACGGCATACGCGCCCTGAGCGGAAAGGACACGGACGCGGCGGCATGGGACGCGATCTTCACGTTTCATAATGCCCACAAAAAAGGAGGGAACGGATCTACCGGATACGTCCCCGGGCAG
>JBEKTX010000345.1:0-3627 GCA_049515615.1 Spirochaetia bacterium | reverse complement strand
GATCGGGTTTTCCCGAATCCCACGCTGACAAGGAACTCTCTTCCTCGTCTTCTGCTGAGAGCATACGCAATCTGAAAGAGCTGGTTTCCGGTGCGGCCGCCTATGGTGAGCAGGAGAATCATTCTGTCATGATGCCTTTCGATATACTTCCAGTGTCTTCGCGGCCGTTTTCTCCCAGGAAAAAAAGCTCAGCCGCGCCATTCCTGCTTCCACCAACTGCCGGGAGCGCGACGGATTGCACAGAACCCTCTCCACTGCTGCGGCGACGGAATCAACCAACCGCGGGTCGAATATCTCTGCCGCATCCCCCGCAACCTCGGGGATGCAGGAGCTCCTGCTCGCAGCAACCGGGCAGCCGCAGGCGAAGGCCTCCAGTAGCGGCAGGCCGAACCCTTCGTACAGGGAGGGATAAACGAAGACGGAAGCAAAATGGTAGAGGCTCGTGAGCTGCCCCGCAGAAAGTGCCTTGAAATGCCGTACGCGATCCGCGATCCCATGCTCGCGCATCGCAGCCACCTCCGCGCGGCTGAAGTCTTCTCCTCCCGCGCAGACAAGATCCAGGCCATGCCGGGGGAGAAGCAGCGCGGCAGCCTCGAGCAAGGCCGCGAAGTTCTTGTATCCCGAGCGCCCGCCGACATGCAGGAGGTAAGGTCGATCGACCAGACGGGGCGAACCGTCGAAAGACAGGCTGGTTGCGTGGGGGATCACGGTGACTTTCTCCGGCGGCACATCCAGAAGCCGGCAGAGGTCGTTCTTCGTATTGGCGCTTACCGCAATGATCAAGGAAGCCCTCCGGCAGAGCAGTTTCTTGTTTTTGGCCGTCCCGTCATCACGCACATGCTCGGGGTACAACTCATGAATCATGTCATGGACGGTCACCACGAACGGTCGCCGAAGAAACTTCAAGAAATACGGACGGTAGTAGGTAGGGTGAAAGATCTCGAACTCGCCTCGAAGGGCCTGCGCTGCCCACAAGTGGTTCAACGCCGCCATGATCCTCACCTTTCCTTTGAAACTGCGACGAGTGAGCAGGGTCCGCTTGTGCCGGAGGTATTCGTTGTCAGAGTACATTTCGGGAAGCTTTGCTTCGAAGCCTTCCATTCGGCTCAGGGCGCCGATCAGCTCCGCAAAATAGCGCGAAACTCCCCCATGCCGCTGCATGAAGGCCTGGTAGTCATAGAGGACCCGCACGGCCTGTTCCTCAGTTCGAGTATCCGAGCAAGTGCAACAGTCTCCGTGCGACGGCCCCGGGAGAATAGTGTTCCATAGCCCATCGCCTCCCCGCGTCTGCCACCGCCGCAAGGGCCTTCAAATCGAAGTCCAGCACGAACCGCACGCTCTCAGGTCTTTCGAAGTCGATCCCCGCGTAGTGGATCCCTGAGTCCGGCGCCACAGGCAGGCTGCAGCCGTAGCGTTCGTAGTCAGCCTGGAGCGTCAGGCAGCCGGCGGCCATCGACTCCCAAAAACGCCAGTTGTCGAACTGCATGACGGTGCGCGTTCTCCGGCCGAGCCTCCAGACAAGGTTGTACAGGACCCGCTCGGGAAGGTTCTCAGTGCTCCTGAAGATCCCCGGGGCGAAGTAGCCGCCGAAAGCCGCGCAGGCCATCGTCCGTTGAAGACGCAAGAAAAACGATGCGTAGTGACGCCTTCCTGTAGCTTCCCAGTAGGCCCGATCCTGACTCCCTTCCGCGGGCGGCTCATCAAGCGTAGCATCCAGGGGAAAGCGCTGGGCAAGCTTCGGCAGGACCCGCTCAACGGCAGCCTGTCGCACCGGATGGGATACGCGAAAGTTGACGAGCATTCGTGCCTCTCGCTCAAGAAAAGACAGGGGCCTCGAACACGCGGCCAATATCCTGTTCGTCAACCCGAAAGCCCAGGGATGCACGTTCTCCGGGTACCGGTAGCGAAGGCTGCAATGCGTCCTCAAGACCAGGTCAAATCTCCGATAGGCGTCGGTCGCGGTTCTGGTCCGCCACCCGTCCGAAGAGTCAACGAAAACGGTCTTTCGGCTGCCGCGGAACAGTTCGCCCGGAATGGTCCCGAAGCCTTCATACTCATCGCTTGTCACAATGACGTCACAGTCTTCGGGGCTGACACCCGGCGTCTTGTCAAAGAGGCTCCCTCCTCCCTCGCTCCAGTAGCAGATGTTGGAATGATAGGTCACCCCCAACTCCCGCAGGCCTTCAGCGAGAGCGATCATACAGTGCTGGTAGCCGGACTCCTTGGCAGGTCCCTGTGGACGAAGGAGAAAGTAGAAACTCACCATGCCGATCCAATATCAGCTGCTGCCATGCAGGGCGCCGTAATAGTAGGACTCAAGCCGGTTCCTGTTTCCGGGCCCGTCCTGCTCCTTCAGCGTGCCGATATTCGCCCGGCCAATGACGTCCTGAGCAACGAGACTGAGAGAGAGCTCCTCGCTCGTATGCCTCAAGAGCATGCGCTGCGGATCGTCCAATTGAACTTCCATGACGGCCGCATAAATGCTCCGGCAAATGGAACGGCATTCCCTGGCGAAACCTTCGGAGCAGAGGTCCCTTGGTATCGATATGAACCCTGTATTGAAATGGATGAAATCGATCCATTCCGGCCGCCCCAGGCCTTCTTCCACCAGGAGCCGCTCATGCTGTATTTCACAGATCCTGTTCACCTTCACAAGGAACATTGCCCGGTCACGTTGTATAAGCGACCTGGGATCGCCATGCCACCGCGAGTCTGCGTCCACGAATGGAACTCCCAGGGCTGAAACGGCAAGCACGACATCGAGCTTTGTGAATTGCCACGGAACGGCAGAATTGTCCTCTACAAGAATTGGTTGGACCATCGCGGCGTAGTCGAGACTTCTCCGCTTCTGCAGAAAACGATCGAAACAGACAGGGTCGAGATGGAGGAGGACGCGAATGTTGTAGTTGCGGTAGTGCAGGGAGTTGATGCTCGGTACCGCCATGTCGACATAAACAGGCTTCCTGATGCAGAGCATCGCGATGTCCATCTCTTGCCCCGGCTGCAGATGCACAGACCGCCAAACCTTGAGGCCCTTTCTGCCCACGAGTTCCAGCGCCCGATCGGCGGCGGCACTCCCCCACTCTGCTGTCGACCTGAGGACGGCGCGTGCGCGCCGGGGGAGAATCTTCTTGGCGAAAGCCAGCGCCGCCATCATGATTTTCCCGCGCGTGCGCGCTCGATCAAGTTCGCCCAATAATCAAACTTGAGGTACGGCGTTGTTTCCATGGCGGCAGAGAGTCTTTCGTACTCGTTCTGGAGAAAGGAGGAGTCCCATGTGCTCACTTCGGACCAATCGTCGACGAGAAGAACCGGAAGCCCAGGAAATGCGTCGTATAGCGTCGAGCGTTTGACGATAGGTATGGTGTGCAGGTACAAGCCTTCCCATGTGCGATGGCAATCTACACCGTTGCCGGGTGGCGACGCCACGAACCCGTACCCCTCCAGACTCACTCGGTACGTGCGACTGTTGGTCCGTTCCATATGATCGGCAACTGCAGAAGAGCGGAGCGCCTTAAAGGCCGGCGTTCTTTCTTTTTCGTTTGTTCCCGTCGTGAACCCGTAGAGAATCCGCATAACCTTCGGCGAGGTGCGGCGGCAAAGCCTAAGATAGTCTCGAATCACGCC
>JBEKTX010000344.1:0-3637 GCA_049515615.1 Spirochaetia bacterium | reverse complement strand
TGGGTCTTCGTGGAACGCCGGCCACCTCCTGAAGGACAACGAACCCGACCGGACGGAAAATGCCACGCCTTGGGCGCTCGGTGGGCACCTCGGCCGCCGACTCAGTCCGACAGGCTCCTAGAGCAATTCCCAGGTTCTTCCAGGCGTTGTGCCGGTCCGGATCTATCCTGATGGCGCTTCGGCACGCCTCCGCACCTTCCGCGTGCCTGTCCAGCCGATTGAGACAATACCCGAGATTGTTGTTGAGCAGGTACCAGGTGCTGTCTTTTCCAGGCTCCATTTCGAACGCCTTTTGATACCACCCCATCGCCTCGGCATAATCATCCTGCTTCTCCTTCAGCTGCCCGAGAGCAAGCAGGCAGAACGCCTTCATCTGGCATGTGTCGCTCTGTTCGAGTGCTTTCTGGAAGTAGCCATATGCCGCAAATGACCTGCCCTTTCGTTCACGTTCCACGGTCAGGGCGATCATGTTTTCCGCTATCTCCCGGGGCGACTTGAGACTGGCTTGTGCGATCCTGAACATGGCTTCAGCGTCATCCAGATCAACGAACGAACCATCCGGCATGATGAAGCCATCGCGCCACGTGCTCAACTCCGGGCGTGGATCCCTTCCCGCGGCCCACGCCCTCAACTGGTGCCCGACCCAGGGCCTCAAGCCAGGCGCCCCAGAGCCGCCCGTCCGTCAGCTCGGACTTCTCACGGCACTCCGCGAGGTGGGCAGCGAGGCCTGAGTCGACCCAGAGCAGGCGGGGGCTTTTCGCGAGCCGCTTGCCCATGCTGACGGTGAACGCCGGCAACTTCCAGACCAGGAAGGATACCTCCATCAGCGAAAGGTAGCGTCCTGCCGTGCTGGGGGGGAGCCTGCATCCTGGGCGGGCTGCTCGATGTTCAGCATCGACGCATTGCGCAGCGCGGCAGCCTGCATGAAGCGGCGGAAAGACACCAAGTCCTCGATTGCCGACAGCAGCCGGAGGTCGCGCTCGATGTAGGTGCTGATGTACCCCTCGAACCAGTTCGGACTATTTGGGCCTATCGTAGGTCTCAAAAGCTGCCAGCGTTGGAGGAACTCTTCGTCAGTTACTAGCGGGAGCATATATCTAACTTGCGATCGCCTAACTCCTTTTGCGTTAGAGAGGGATCGGGTTTCCGTGAAAGTATCGCCGGCGATACTTCGACTAGGAGCCTGTCGGACTTTGACGATTTCTTGCATAAAAATTCACCATGCTGGCCGCCAGCGCATGTTTATTCACGTTCGCTCGGGCCGTCGTGCATATAAATTCATAAAAGCGGGGAAGTCCGACAGGCTCCTAGGCGAGTCACGGCTCATTGCGGCGATAGACACCGATATCGCCGGCGAGCAGGCGCACAGCAAGGCGCTGGACGCCGACACCAAAGGACCACTTCGGGACATTCACCGGCGCGTCGGCACCGCGATCCTTTTCGAATCGTCGGGCGGGCAGACCGACAAGGTCGCGCATCTTCCCGAGCTGCGCTTCGCGCTCGGCGAGCCAGAGATAGACACGACATCGATTGATAACGCCGCGTTGGTTCTCGAAGGCAGGTCGTACTTCATCCGCAAGACGGGCGCGGACAGATTCCGCATCGGTTACCAGCCGACCATGAAGAAGGTGGTGAGCGACCGGCGAGCGTCGCTCGACGGGGAGACGGAGGTCATGCCCGCACAGCGCAAGCTCGTCGAGGAGGAGTTCCGGCGGGGGGCGAGCATTCCCGTAGAAACTTTCCCAAGCGACGGGGCAGAGATCCCGGACACGCCAAGACTGACTCTCGTCGTAGCCGATCCGGAGGTGGAATGGTCGGGCGGCGGTTTGTTACGTGCGCAGGTTGCCGATTGGACGCGCCAGCGCGGAAAGTCGCCGCGGCTCTATCCGGGAGCCCTCGTTTGGTGTCTCAAGAAGCCGGGCCGACACCTGCGCGACAAGGTAGAGCTGAAGCTCGCCTGGAGGCGGGTGGCGCGCGAGGTCGCCGAGGGCACGATCGGTGGTGAGTTCGACAAGAATGACAAGGTGGAGCTTCAGTCGAAGGTCAAAGATTCGGAAGAGGCGGCGAAGGACGAGGTCTGGGGCGGTTATCGTTTCGCGGTCGTCGCTGACGCAAAGGAGACTGACGGCCTCAAGGTCATCGACCTCGGCGCGGGGCATTCTTCGAGCGGCGAGACATTGTGCGGTCGGGTGATCGGCGCGCTCAAGTCCGAGGCGCTCCTCAACGAGTCCGTTGGCGCTGGGTACATCGAGCGCAATTGGCCCCCGGCGCTCAAGGAGTCAGGCGCGTGGCCCCTCGCAAGTCTACGGCAAAGCTTCCTCAATGGCTCGCTCACCCGCCTCGTGGATCCTGATGCAATCCTGAAAGCCAAGATTGTCGAGTTCGTCAGCAGCGGCGACCTTGGTTTGGCGTCGGGTCGGAAGCCCGACGGCGCCTACGAGCGGGTGTGGTTCGAGGAATTGGTTGCGCCGGACGAGGTCGCCTTCGATGCTGGAATGTTCCTGCTGAGGAAGGATTTGTCGAAGGCGCTCAAGTCGGGTGCTCCACGTGGGCCAGGACCGGAGCCGAGTCCTCAGCCTGGTACAGAACCCATCACCACGCCTGGGCCGAGCCCGGCACCGGGACAAGAGCCCATGCCTGCATTCACCACGAAGAGGCTGCACCTCGTCGGAACGGTTCCGCCCGAGGTCTGGAATCGTCTCGGTCGTATGATTCTGCCGAAGCTGCGATCGGGCTCGGACCTTCGGATTGGCCTGGAGTTCACTGTCACAGTAAGGGCAGATACCGCGGCCAGTCTGGCGGCGGAGCTGCGACAGATTCTGCAGGAGCTGGGGATCGGTGAAGCAGTGAAGGTCGAAGAAGGCAGCCAATAAGTTTTCGATTCCTGTCGCGGCCTTACTAGCAAATACCTTAAATGCCGGAGACGGGGGTCGAACCCGTATGATCCCTGCGGATCAGGGGATTTTAAGTCCCCTGTGTCTGCCAGTTCCACCACTCCGGCGCATTATGCGCCTTCCGCACCTGGGGACGTATTGCTCCACGCCGCACGCTGCCAAGACGGCACGCCGATTTTCGCAAAAAATCGTACCGTTTTGCCGCCCGCCGAGTCAAGACAATAATGCCGAAAGCCGATCATGGACTGAGGATTTCCTCGATGCCGAGCCGTGTCGTACAGCTTTCATGTCTCTTCCTGATCGCTCTCGGCGTCACTGCGCTGCCCGGTGCAGACAGCCAGTATACCGTCAAGGAAGGTGAAACCCTCTTCTCCGTCGCCCGGCGTGCACAGGTGCCAGTGGACGTGCTGAGCGCGTTCAATGGCATTGCGGATGCCGGCAAGGTGAAGGTGGGCATGGTGCTGAGGATGCCCGCCGCCTACGTCGTGAAGAAGGGCGATACTTTGTACGGCATTTCGCGGGCTTTCAGTGTCCCCGTGGCGAAGCTTCTCGAGCTGAACAAGCTCGCGCAGAACGCACGCCTCAAAGTGGGCGAGCGTCTCTTCATACCTTTGGACGCGGAAGCCGGGGCGCCGCACGTGGCCGACTCGGCGCAGAAGCCTCCGCGCACGGACACTCCGACCGCCACGGATGCCGTCGCGCCCCGCGCCGGAGCGGTCGTTGTGTGGCCTCATGCTGGAAAG
>JBEKTX010000343.1:0-3639 GCA_049515615.1 Spirochaetia bacterium | reverse complement strand
GTGAATACCGTGAACCAGAATGGATAGTCTTCGTACATGTTGAGAACCCGCGGGATCCCGACGATTCCGCGCGGCGCGCTCTCCGGGGCGATCGGCGCGTAGTCGAACACCCGCCGGAGCTTCCAGGAGAAGAGATTCGGCAAGGGCTCCGCGGGCGCGGCGCCCGCTGCCGGAGCGGCCGCGGCTTCAATCCGGGCCTCGGTCGACGCGCCCTGAATCCGCGCCTCCGGCGTGATGCCTTCGGTCCCGCGCTCGCACCTGTTGCCGGAGATGAACTGCCGCGCATCAGAGAACCTCGTTATCGTGAGGTGGCAGTGGTTCGCGCACTTTCCGCACCGCCGGGAAATCGTCGTCGCGGTGAGAGATTCCAATGCGTCCAGGCCCAGAAGGGTGCTGATGGCCCCCTCCGCGCCAGACTGCGCAGCCTCTTCGCGGGCACGGAGCGCCGCGCCAAAGGCTCCCATGAGGCCGGGCATGTCGGGCCGCACCGCTTCCCGCCCTGAAACGAGCTCGAACGCGCGGAGCACCGCGTCGTTGGTGAATGTTCCCCCCTGGACCACGACCTGGGCGCCGAGCTGGGCAGGATCCCGGAGGCGGATCACTTTCTGCAGGGCGTTCCTGATCACGGAGTAGGAGAGCCCGGCGGAGATGTCGCCCACTGACGCTCCCTCCTTCTGCGCCTGCTTCACGCGGGAGTTCATGAAGACCGTGCACCGGGAGCCCAGATCCACCGGTGAGGCGGCGCGCAGCGCCTCCTTCGTGAATGCTTCCACGGACAGGCCCAGCGAGTGCGCGAAGGTTTCCAGGAAAGATCCGCACCCGGAAGAACATGCTTCGTTGAGAAGCACTGATGAGATCACCCCTGCGCGCAGGCGGAGGAACTTCATGTCCTGACCGCCGATGTCCAGTATCGCATCGACGCCGGGCAGGAAGGCCGCCGCGGCGGTGTAGTGCGCTATCGTCTCCACCTCCCCCATGTCCATGCGGAGGGCGGCGGTGACGAGTGACTCACCGTATCCGGTGGCGCACGAACGCGCGATCCACGCACCGGCGGGCATCGCCCGCCGCAGCTCTCTCACCATTCGCAGGGCGAGCTGCAGGGGGCTTCCGCCATTCGCTTTATACTCCGACCACGCCACGGCGCCTTTGGAATCCACCAGAACGGCCTTTGTTGTCGTCGATCCGGCATCGATCCCGAGGAAGCAGGGCCCTTGTGCAGCGGCAAGATCGACCCGGGGGACGCGTGCGCGTTCGTGCCGGGCGCGGAATGCAGCCTCTTCGCCGTCCCGGAAAAGGGGTCGCAGCCTCTCAACCTCCGGCGTCGGCGCGTGACAGAGGCCGCGAGTCCTGCTGCGTAGCTCATGAAGCGCAACGGTTGGCGCGTCGGACGAGGCCAGTGCCGCACCCATCGCCACGAAGAGCTGGCCGTGCTGCGGCACGCGCACGGCGCCCGGGGACAGCCCCAGGGTGCTCACGAAAAGCCGGCGCGTCTCGGGGAGGAAGTGGAGGGGACCGCCGAGAAACGCCACCTTCCCGCGGATCGGCTTGCCGCAGGCGAGCCCCGAAATCGTCTGGTTCACGACGGCCTGGAGGATGCTCGCCGCGATGTCTTCCCGGCGCGCCCCCTCATTGATGAGAGGCTGCACGTCAGTCTTTGCAAACACGCCGCAGCGCGCGGCGATGGGATAAATTGTCGTGCTGTCCCGCGCGAGCTCGTTCAGCCCTGCGGCGTCCGTTGACAACAATGCAGCCATCTGGTCGATGAAGGCACCGGTGCCTCCTGCGCAGGTGCCGTTCATCCGCTGCTCGAGGCCGCCGGCAAAATAGGTGATCTTCGCATCCTCGCCGCCAAGCTCGATGGCAACATCCGTGTCGGGGAGGAATCTTTGCACCGCGCGGGAGCCGGCGAGCACTTCCTGGACGAACGGCATCTCCAGCCAGCGTGAAACGGAGAGACCGCCCGAACCGGTGACCGTGACGCCCAGGGGGTCCTCTGCTCCCTGGGCCCGCAGCGCATCGCAGGCCGCGTCGATGACCGCGACGAGCGTGCCGCGGATGTCGGCCCTATGGCGCTCGTAGGTATGAAAGACCAGTA
The DNA here is from genome assembly GCA_049515615.1 of Spirochaetia bacterium. Lineage (GTDB taxonomy): Bacteria > Spirochaetota > Spirochaetia > SZUA-6 > Fen-1364 > Fen-1364. Next base: position 1,544 of record JBEKTX010000343.1, on the reverse strand, counting down.
CGTCCTCCGCATCGAGCACCGCAAGCTTCACCGTCGTGGAGCCCACGTCGATGCCGGCGCGGAGGTGACCGATCGCGGGGTTCACGACGCTTCACCGTAGCGTGAGAGGATTTCGTTCACTTTCTTCTCGCTGGAGCGGATGCCCGGGCGGAAATCCCGCAGGACGTGGCGCGATCGATCCCGTTTGCAAGCTCGGGAAGCTGCTCCTTCCTCACTGGCATGAAAATGATTCTACCTGCGTCGAATCGATTGTCAAGAAAAACTCTTGACGCGGGGAATCGTCTCATGCACGCGTGCGACCCCTTCCTTCCTCGGCGGCGCTTCGAGGCCTGTCGAGGCGCTGTAGCCGAGAGTCACGCCGAAGAAGGGGACGTATCCCTTCGGGATCTTCAACTCGGAAGCGTACTCATCAGCCCGCTTGCTTGTACCCAGAATGGCTACGGTCCCTATCCAGCAAGATCCAATCCCAAGGGAGTGCGCAGCCAGGAGCATGTTCTGCGTTGCAGCGGAGGCGTTGATAACGCTGAACCTGTCCTGTTTTTCCGTTGAGACGACGATGACACAAGGTGCGTTTCTGAACACCTTCCCGTCGGCCCTTTCCAGGATCCCTTCAAGGTTGCGGTTTCCGCTCTCCTTGATCTCCGTCACGATCCAGCCATTCACCTTCTCGATGATGGCCGGGTCGCGGAGGGCTGTGAAATGCCAATTCTGGGTATTCATTGCACTCGGGGCATAGGAAGCGCATTCGAGGATAGTGTCCAAATCTTCCTTCTTGACCTGCTTGTCCTTGAAATCCCGAACGCTCCTCCGCGCAAGGATTGTCTTGATCACGTCGTTCATGGCGGTACCTCTGGTTGTTGGATGCATCAGTCTATCGGATGCCTTGGAAAGAAAGAAGGGCAGTCTCAAAAGACTGGACCCGAAAGTGTTTTGAACATTTCTTCTCATCGTTCTTACTGAGTCGGAAAGTGGTTGCCCTGCGGCTGATTGCGTGGCCCTTCGATCAGAGATACGATCGGAAGGATGAAGGCAGCGCGAGCCGTGCCAGTGCGGTACAGGTCTCTTGTCAAGCGTCTCGTCGATCTGGGCGCGATTGAAGCCAAGATCGTCAAAGCTTCGTCCGTCGTCACGGCAGATTGGGTCAGGTTGAAGTGCCAGTACGGATGCGATGGCTATGGATCTTCGCTATGCTGCCCGCCCAAGTCGCCCACACCAGAACAGACGAGGAGGACCCTGAACGGGTATGAGACGGCGATCCTCGCCCACTTCGGGGTGAATGCACATGTGACCAGGTCTATGGCTGCGCTTGAGCGCGAGGTGTTCCTTCAGGGCTACCACAAGGCGCTTGCCTTCGGCGCGGGTCCTTGCAATCTGTGCAGATCGTGTCCCGAGGACGGTTGCAAGCATCCCGGCAAGGCGCGCCCGTCGATGGAGGCCTGCGGGATAGACGTGTTCTCGACCGCGCGGAACAACGGCTATCCAATCGAAGTGGTACTGGACGAGAGTTCGGAGCAGAACTATTACGGGTTGCTGCTAATCGAGTA
>JBEKTX010000342.1:0-3642 GCA_049515615.1 Spirochaetia bacterium | reverse complement strand
GGGAAGACCGGCTCCCGGAAGATCAACGTCGAGATCGCGCCCGGCAACCAGCAGGCCATGGACGCCTACATCGAATTCTACAATCGCAAGCTGGATCGAAAAACCCCGAAGATCAAGTACACCGACGTGGTCAACGAGGCTTTGGACAAGCTCTTGAGCGCGCGCCGACCAGCGCCCCGGGGCGCAATCAAGGTTGGCGCGAAGAAGTAGAAAGGAGGAGGTATGCCAAAGGACAAGAAGAAAACAGGGGCAGGATCAAAACCGGAAGAGAAGACAAAGGACGCCGGAAAGCCTGTCAAAGAAAAGAAGATAAAGAAGGCCGTTCTCGCGGCGGTGAGCGTTGAATCTCTCGCGCCCGGTGCGGTTCCCGCGGCGCGTCTGGATCCCGCCACCAGCACGCTCGTGCTGGGGATTCCTTCCGGGCAGAAGGGAGACAAGGGTGAACGCGGACCTGCCGGTCTCAACGGTGAGCGCGGCCTGAAAGGCGAAACCGGTGCCACCGGACCGCAGGGTCCCGTGGGTCCCCAGGGTCCCCAGGGCGCCCGCGGAGAAGCGGGTCCGCGGGGTGAACAAGGGCCCGCGGGTGCCCGGGGTGAGACCGGAATAGGCGTTCGCTACGAAGGGAGCGGGAGCCGGGAGTCGCTGTGCTACCTGCTGATCGCGGCGGATGGATCGCTTCGCTACGTCATGAACGGAAAGACGTACACGGTTCAGCTGACGCCCGTGGGGACCTGAACAGAACAAAGAACACGGAGGATAGATAGATGGCAAAGGTCAAGACTTTGAAGCTGCTCAGCTTCACGCTTCCGAACAAGGTGGGGCAGCTCGCTGCGGTGACCGAGCTCCTCGGGGGAGCGGGGGTGAGCATCACCGGGCTTCGAGCGGCGGACGCGGGCTCGAACGCCGAGTTTCTTCTGGCGGTGAAAAACCCAGCGAAAGCCAGGAAGGTGCTCGCTCCCCTCAGCGTCGACATAAAGGAGGCAGACGCGCTCTGCGTCGAGATGCCGAACAAGCCGGGACGCCTGCAGAAGGTGGCAAAGAAGCTCGCGGAAGCAGGAGTGAATATCCAGTCCTCCTGGGCAACGGCGTTCACCGGCAAGACAGCGAGCTGCGTTCTGATGACTTCAGACGACAAGAAGGCAATCGCGGCACTGGAAAAGTAACCAGCCTCCGCGAAGCAGAAACCGCCCTGATGGACACACGCGTCAACCGGCCAGGCGCACCGCGGCGCCGGCAGCCGCTCCGAGTGCGACAACCATCCAGGGCCGCGCCCTCATGCGGGAGAGAAGAACAAAAGCCCCAAGGGCGATGCAGACGTCGGGGACCGTGGACACCGTGCTGGTCCAGACCGGCTGGTAGAGTGCCGCGCCAAGAAGACCGACCACCATCGCGTTGATGCCGGAAAGCGCAGACTGGAACCCGGGGCGCTCGCGAAGGGTGTTCCAGTACGGAAGCACTCCGATCAACAGCAGGAAGGACGGCAGGAAGATCGCCGCCAGCGCGATCAGCGCGCCCCACACTCCCCCCGGCCCCGAGCTCATCGCAGCGCCCAGGAACGCGGCGAACGTGAAAAGCGGTCCGGGAACCGCCTGTGCCGCCGCGTAGCCGGCCATGAAACGGGAATCACTGAGCCAGCCGGGCAGAACGACCTCCCGGTGCAGGAGAGGCAGCACGACGTGCCCGCCTCCGAACACCAGGGAACCTGTTCGGTAGAAGCTTTCGATCAGGGAGAGCACCGGGGACTGGAGCAGCACCCGCAGGAGGGGAAGCCCGGCCAGGAGCACAAAGAAGAGCCCGAGCGCGGCCAGTGAGACCGGTCTGCTCACGTCCAACGGAAGTCTCTCCCGCTCGGGTATTCGCTCCGTCTTCAGCAGGAACCTCCCCGCAACGCCGCCCGCGGCGATGAGTGCAAGCTGGGTGAGACCGGAGGGCAGCAGGAGACTCACCATGGCGGCAACCGCGGTCATCGCCGCGCGTCGCGCATCCGCTGAATAGCGCGCCGCCATCGCGCCGACGGCCTGGGCCACGACGCCCACCGCGGCGAGCATGATGCCGTGGAGCCACCCGGAGTCGAACACGCCGTTCACGCCGAGGAGGAATGCGAATCCCGTCATTACGGCCGCGGAAGGCGCCGTGAATCCGAGCCAGGCTGCCAGGCCGCCAGGGATGCCGGCCCGCGAGATGCCGATCGACATGTTCACCTGGCTGCTTGCAGGTCCCGGGAGGAACTGGCAGAGTGCGACGAGGTCGGCAAACGCGTCCTCACTGATCCAGCCGCGGCGGATCACGTACTCTTCGCGGAGGTAACCGATGTGGGCAACCGGCCCCCCGAAGGATGTCAACCCGAGCTTCAACGATGCCCCGAGGACTTCCCGCATCATTCCCGCCCTCGATTGCGCGCGCGGCTGCGACACCATGACGCTTCACCCTATCACGGGATGCCGGGATGTGCCGGGGGGAGTATATTCACCGAAGGGATTTTTCAGGCGATGAAGTACCACCTCCTGCACCTCGGGTGCCAGATGAACCAGTCCGACGCGGAACGCGTCCGCACGGTCGTCGAGCGGATGGGGTACCAGCCCGCAGAGTCGGAAGAGGACGCAGACCTCCTGGGGATCGTGGCATGCTCGGTGCGCCAGAAGGCCATCGACAAGGTGTATTCGCGCATCAGCCTGTGGAACTCGTGGAAGAACAGAAAGAGCCTCCTCACGTTTGCAACGGGCTGCATTCTCCCCGCGGACAGGGAGAAGTTCGTCACGATGTTCGACCTGCTCTTCGACATCACGGAGCTGCCCCGGCTGCCGACGATGATCGGTCAGTACGGAATGGTGACGCCCGCGGCCTTGAGGAGCGTCGATGAACGAGTGCCGCGGGCCGGTGAAGCAGCGGGTTTCTGGCGCATCGGCCCGCGGTACTCATCGACCTTCGAGGCGTATGTTCCGATTCAGAACGGCTGCGACAAGTTCTGCACATTCTGCGCGGTGCCCTACACGCGCGGACCCGAAGTCTCGCGCCCTTCTGATGACATCCTGGGAGAGATCCGCGGACTCCTGGACAAGGGCTATGTCTCTTTTACCCTTCTCGGGCAGAACGTGAACTCTTATGGGAAGGATCAGCCGGGGACGGAGCGGACATTCGCGGCCCTTCTTCGCGACGTGGGGGACATGTGCGATGCATCCGGGAAGGAGTGCCGCGTGTACTTCACCTCCCCGCACCCGCGCGACATGAGCGATGAATCCCTGCGCGTCATCGCGGATCATCGCAGCCTCGCGCGCCAGGTTCACCTGCCCCTGCAATCCGGTGATGACAAGGTTCTGGTGCGCATGAACCGCAGCTACCAGATGGACGACTACCGCAAGACGGTCGCGAAGGTCCGCGAGATCCTGCCCGATGCGACCCTGTTCACCGACATTATCGTGGGCTTCAGCGGCGAAACCGAAGAACAGTTCGAAAACACGCGCCGCGCGATGGGCGAGTTCAGGTTCAACATGGCCTATGTCGCCATGTACTCGCCGCGGCCAGGGGCCGCGAGCGCCCATTGGGCTGACGACGTTCCTCATGGGGAGAAAGCGCGGCGGCTGCGGGTGCTCAACGAGGAGCTCACCCGCACCTCCTCGGACTACAACCAACGCATGATAGGCC
>JBEKTX010000341.1:0-3642 GCA_049515615.1 Spirochaetia bacterium | reverse complement strand
GGTGTCCAGCACGTGATCGTAGAACGAGAAATCCCCTGAAGGGATGATGTCGATTCCGGCCGCTGATTGCGTCTACCAATGCGCGGCGCGGATCCGGGCCGCTTCCTCCCTCAGCGACGTCTCGTCCCCATCCGAGGACCAGCAGCGCTCGAGGGCCTTCTTCAGCTCGCGGCCCGAGCCCATCCGGGGGTATCCAAGAACTGCCGTGTGTGTCATCTGGCCAGAAAGATAGGCATCGATGAGCACCGGGGTCAAGCATGCTACACTGCGCCGGTTTTCTTCCTTATATTAGGCGCATGGCAGTCAATTTTGCAATGTGGAAGAGAGCGAGCACGACGCTCGTGCGCATGGACAGCAAGCCGGAATGGGACGCCCTGGACGTGGTGTCGAAGTGGCTGATCGCCACGCGCTCCGGCGTCACAACGGTGACGCTGTATTCATGCGTGATTGCCGGGTTTTTTGCCCTGCGGGCGGGCGTGTTTGCCATCCTTCCGTGGCTGGTCATGACTGTCGGTCTCTTTCTCGCCCATGGCGCGAACAACCTGCTGAATGACTACACCGATTACAGAAGGGGCATCGACTCGGACAACTATTTCCGCACCCAGTACGGCGTGCATCCCCTCGTGCAGGGATTCTGGGGCAAGGCCGTCCAGATACGCTGGTTCGTCGTGAGCGGTTTCCTGGGCCTGCTCTCCGCGGTGTACGCGGTTGTGTACTCGGGGTTCGATCCCGCCGTCATCGGCCTGTTCGTGTACGGGGCCCTGATGCTCCTGCTGTACACCTATCCGTTGAAGTACTTCGCGCTGGGCGAGTTCACGATTTTCGTGATCTGGGGGCCGATCATGATCGGCGGCGTGTTCATGGTGCTCGCGCACCAGTGGAGCTGGAGCGTGGCTCTTGCGGGCGTTCCCTTTGGACTGAGCACGGCGAGCATCAACATCGGCAAGCATATCGACAAGTCCGACGAGGACAGGCAGAAGGGAGTGCACACGCTGCCCGTGCTCATCGGGCAGTCCGCGGCCCGGTGGGTGAACTTCCTGGCGATCGTGCTCGCCTATGCCGTCACTTTGTACTGCGTTTTCGTCACGCGCTTTTTGTCGCCTGCGCTTCTCCTGGTCCTGATCGCGGCACCGGATGCATTGAAGGCGCTGAAGCTCCTTTCGAAGCCCCGGCCGGCACAGGCTCCGCCCGGATATCCGGTCTGGCCCCGGTGGTTCTCCACTGTCTCATTCATGCACAACCGGAAGTTCGGAAACCTGTTCATTCTCGGCGTGGCGCTGGACATGGCGGTGCGGCTGATATTCCCCGCGTTCTGGAGATAAGCCCGGACGAGCGCCGCCCTAATAAATCTCGACCGAGCCGACCCCTGTTTCGACGAATATTTCCGTCTTGTTCGACGCCGATTCGAAATCGGCGGAGCGGTATCCGGCCGCCGATTCCGGAAAACGCGTCCTGTCCACGTGAACGCCGGCCAGCGTGCTGCGCACGACGATCAACGCGGCAACTCCCTGGGGCACGCGGATCTTCACGGCGGCAGCGCCGGATTCCACTGTCACCATCGTATGGCCTGCGCGTGACGGAAGGTCGATTGTCGTGGAGCTCGCCCCCGTCTTCAGGAACAGCTCGCGCACCTGGAGGTCGCCCAGCGAGAGCCGCGCCTCGCTCGCTCCCGTCTCAAGCCGGAGGGAAAGCGGGATGCCCGGGTTAAGCCCGAAATCCCAGTCCAGCGTGCCGGCCCATCCCCGGCGCCACGGGCCGAAGAAGTAGCGGCTGAAATCCCGGTCCCTTACCCGCATGAGGACGATCAGTCTCCCCGACTCGGTCCTGCGCGAGGCATCCAGGCCTCCGCCAAATGTGCCGGAGAGGAGCTGGTCGCCGCCGGCGCCGGAACCGATGTGCAGCCGTCCTGCTCCGTGACGAACCGTCACCGCCGCATCTCGCGCGCCTTCGAGGGGGATCGAAGCCTGCTCGTGAGGCGCGGCAGGATGCCCGGATCCGCGGGAGACGCCGAGAACGATCCAGGCGCCTACGCCGATAAGGATAAGAGGCCAGAAGATCCACCAGATGTGGAAGGCGAATCCCAGGAGGTTGATGCCCACCTGCAGGATCGAGAACACGCCGATGACGATCAGGAATGCCCCGAGGACGAAGCTCCAGCGTCTCATGTCACTCCCCCTTTTTCTTTCTCACCAGCGGCCGGAGGATGACGAGCACCCCGATGGCGATCAGAACGATCGCCCACCACGGTCCCCGCCAGGAGAGGGCCCCGAAGAATGAGCCGAAGAGGAAGAAGAGGAGGAGACTGATGAGGATCGGCCACCCCCCCTCCACCAGCGCCCGCATCGGCTTTCCCTCAAGGAGCTCGTTCACCCCCACGCCGACGCCGACAAAACCCGGGATGAGCGCCCAGGCGTAGGACCATCGCCACCATTCTCCGCTCAGAGACATCCAGTAGAGGAGGGCTCCGATGCCCCCGATGATGCACGCGGGAACGGCAAGGCCGGGGGTCCAGGTCACCAGGGCGATGATCATGAAGATCGCCCCGACGCCGATGACGATGAAGGGCCAGGAAAAAGTTTCGAAGAATCCCGGCACCACGCGGGTGACCAGAAAGAACACTCCCAGGAGGATGAGGAGCGTGCCGACCACGAGCGCGGATCTCGATCGCTGATCCATTGGGGGACTCCTTTGTATTCGTCAGAGATCATGGACGGCCCCGCGGGGCCTGTCCAGAGATAGAACCCCGGAAGGCGCCTGTTCTGCTACCGCTTGACCTCGACGGCCAGTGAAAGCTTGTTCACCCCGCTGGTGCGGGCGATCTCCAGCACCCGCACCACCAGGTCGTAGCGCACGTCCCTGTCCCCCATGATGATCACCGGCGCGTTCGGCCGCTTCCCCAGGGTGTCGGTGAGAGTCGGGGCAAGCGAGGCCAGCGCGACACGCACCCCGTCCACGTAGAGGTTCCCCGCCGAGTCGATGGTGACCACGATGGTTTTCTGCGCGGCCGCATCCGCGGCGGCGGCGCGGGGAAGGTTCACCTTGATCTCGGATCGGATGAGAAGAGGCGTGGCGATCATGAAGATGACCAGCAGCACCAGCACCACGTCGGTCAGGGGCGTGATGTTGATCCCGGCAATCAGCCCCGCCCGCTCCCGGTTGCCTGCGCGCACGCTAGCGGCCGATGAGCTCGGCCGCCTCGGATGCGGCCAGCTCCATGTCTGCGACGAACCTCTCGATCCGCCGGGAGAAATAGTTGAACAGCACCACGGAGGGCACCGCGACCGCCAGCCCGGTGGCGGTGGTGATCAGCGCCTCGGCCACCCCCCCGATGACCACGTCCATGCCCCCGGTCCCCGCCGCGGAAATGTCACGGAACGCCCTGATGATGCCCAGCACCGTCCCGAACAGCCCGATGTACACGGCGATGTTGCCGATCGTGGCCACGATGCTCGTCAGGTGTTCCAGCTTGCCTTGCTCGACGGCGATCTGCCGTTCCATGACCCCCGTCACGGTCTTCTCGGTCCTGCCCGCCTTTTCCAGGCCCGCCTGGACCACCTTGGCGAAAGGCGCCTCCGTGTCGCGGCAGAGCTCAAGGGCTCGTTCCATGTCCTTTCGGCGCAGCTCGTCCCTGATCCTGTCCAT
>JBEKTX010000340.1:0-3643 GCA_049515615.1 Spirochaetia bacterium | reverse complement strand
CCGACGGACACCATGCTCCCTGACGCTCTGACGATGGTTCCCCCAAGCGCCGGATGAAATCAGTCGCCGCCGAGATTTTCGCCATGATCTCAACCTCGGAGAGACCTCCTTAGATGATTGAATAAGTCCCTTCCTGTCAATAGGCTTGACGCCCGTCATGATGGTCACAAACAAGCAGATTTTGCTCGTCCAGGCACAGGAGGCCGGACTTCGCCCTGAGCGCCTACCTCCGATCCGCCTTGGTCGATCTGCTGTGCTCGTGAAGCAAGAAGTGCATATAGAAATAGGGAACCAATAGGCCAAAGGGAGATGTAAATGAAAGCAATTGTTTGCACAGAATACGGACTACCTGAGATTCTTGAATTGAGAGAGGTAGAAAAACCTATTCCCAAGGACAATGAAGTCCTGGTGGAAGTTCATGCATCATCCGTAACTGTTCATAACCTGGTTCTCGTGAGAGGTAAACCGTTCTTTGTCCGCCTGATGGGCAATGGGCTTCTAAAACCAAAAATTAGTATACCTGGAAGCGACGTAGCAGGACGGATTGAAGCGGTTGGCAGAAACGCAACGCAGTTCAGGCCGGGTGATGAAGTATACGGGGACTTATCCCCTTGCGGCTTTGGTGCTTTTGCTGAATATGTGTCTGTTCCGGAAGACGCATTAGCCCTGAAACCGACCAACATATCGTTCGAGGAAGCAGCGGGCGTACCTCAAGCGGCACTCGTCGCTCTGCAGGGTCTTCGCGACAAAGGACAGATCAAGGCAGGGCAGAAAGTCCTAGTTAATGGCGCTTCCGGCGGCATCGGTACGTTTGCAGTGCAGATTGCCAAATACTTCGGGGCTGAAGTTACCGGCGTTTGCAGCACGAAGAATCTGGACATGGTGCGCTCTCTCGGTGCAGACCATGTCATTGATTATACAAAAGAAGATTTCACCAAAAGCGGGCAGCGTTATGACCTGATTTTTGCCACTGCTTATCGTTCGATTCTCGACTGCAAACGCATATTAAGGCCCCAAGGGATTTATGTCAGCACCGGGGGTCCAGGCATGGCGCGGATTTTCCAGGATATGCTCCTGGGGCCATTGATTTCAAGGAACGGGGGGAAGAAACTGGTGGGTGGTTGGGTGTTGGTACCAAACAAGGATCTGGCTTTCATGAGCGAGCTTATTGAAGCCGGTAGAGTAAAACCCGTCATTGACAGGCGTTACCTGCTCAGTGAGGCCGCTGAAGCCTTCCGGTATTTTGGAGAGGGACACGCCCGGGGAAAAGTGGTAATAACTGTGGGACATAACAAAATCTAACCTGCTTGGAGAAAGGAACTCTAAGACCGCCTTCCAAGCACATCATACGACAGGGCATCGCGACTCGCGCGGAGTATCGCCCTCAATGCTACCCTTTGGACAAAGAGAAAGAAGACCTTGGAAGTTCCTTCACCCTACTTCGCCCCAACGAGAATGGCGCCAATCACCATGGACTCGATCTTGCAGCCCTCAATCTTTGTTCCCTTTACAAGCTCCGCGAGTTCGGCAGGGGTATATGAAGCGTTGATGGAGGATTCAAGCCCCGGACGCATGTCCTTGGGCCTCGCATCTAAGCGTAAAAACCAGTGCAGAAGCACGAGCATGTCTCGTCGCAGGTCGGAGATGAAGTACCTCCCCCCTATACGAAGAACACGCCAGATTTCATTGAATGTCGCCCGAGGCTCAGGCCACTCATGGAGGGAGCCATTAGAGAACGCGGCATCGAAAGTGCCATCCTCGAAAGGAATCGTGCTGCCGCTGCCTTGGACAAAGCAGACTCGATCCTCAAGCCCGTACTGGCTTGCATTCTTCTGGGCAAGCGCGATCATGTCACGGCTGATGTCCAGTCCCGTAAGAGACGTCCCCTGAGTGCTTTTGAGCCATTCCAGCCCCAGATAGCCAGGACCGCTTCCGACTTCCAGAGCATGTCCGCCGGTGATTCCAGCCTTTAGGAGCGCTTTCGTCTCGATCCATCCTCTGTCTCTCAGGTTCCTTTGCATTTGGTTATACATGGACACGTTGAACTCACCCACGATTCCGTGGTCCGTTTCTGGCACTCTTGGTCTCATCGCTTTTTCTCCTGCCTTTTCTTTGAGGCATTTCCTTTACGACTTCCTAAAGATGAACTGCGTCGGTGTCTCATTCTGTAGAGAAAATCCGTTTGACCGCAATAGCGAAAGTAGCGGTTCCCCATTCAAGGTGTGGTCTCTGTACGAGAGCGTCCCATATGGCTTCAGCACTCGATGTAACTCCTTCAGGACGCCCTGCTTATCCTTCACATCATGAAGCGCATCATAGAGAAGCACGACATCGATGCAATTCGTCGGAAGTTCAGTGCCGCAATCAGAGCGGATCGTAGAGAGGTTGGTCAACCGCGCCTTCGCTGCAGTTCTTTCGGTCATCTTGATCGCCAGGGGGTGCACGTCCGCGGCATAAACCGCCCCCTGGCTCCCGACCATCTGCGCTGCAGGGAGGGCGAACCTTCCTGGGCCGCAGCCGAAGTCCAGAACACTCATGCCGGGCTGGATACCAGCGTCCTGCAGTGTTTTAAGTAGTGAGATGGATTTGGAGTTAAGCCGATATTCCAGAGCCATCAACCTGAACCACAGATTCCCCATTTGCTTCTGCATTGTTTTCCTCGCGATCTAAACCCGTCTTCCTGTCTATCAATGCCGACGAACCGGCGCGTCTTTTATTACACTATCTCGAAGAGCGCATTCTCTCCACACGAGGCCTTACTGAAGGTTCGAATTGATCGAACAGAATCAAGACAAGCCGTACCATAAGCGAAGGACGGTTTGTGCTGTTGTTGACAAGGCTGTGGGATGAATTCAATTATCACGGGCTGTCAAAGTATGCAAGGAAATCGAACCATGGATTTGTCATCAGAAATCATCGACCATCCGCTGAAATCGAGGCAGGGGCTGCGACCAGAGCGACCGTCACGGCAAGGACTGCCACGAAGAACTTCGTGTCCAGAATCTTCATGACTCTCGCTCTCCTTTTTCCTGATGTGCCTTGGCGTTTTCTACGCGTTATTAATCTGCCTCTATTGCCAATCGTAAAACTATAAAAGGGAGAATTGAAAATGAACAGTAGATCGAATGTTCTCTTCGGTTTCGCGTTCGTTAAGGGGAGAGCGCCAAGCTTCGGAAACCAAGCCAGAAAATGGCGGGGCACCTCATTGAGAAGGGCGCTTTTGCCGCGGCACGTATTAGATCATGTCAGGAAGACTTGCCAATAAAAGTTATCCCCGTCCTTACAACGGCATCCTTGGTTTTCATCGCGCCTATCGGGTGCGCAACAACCGCCCCGACATGCTCCTCGAGAGACTGGGCGGCGACCGACGCATGATCGAACACTACCCAGCAGTCCATACTCTGCACTATTGCCAGAAGCTCTCCGCAGCTCGATGACCCACCCCATTAGCAATTGTCTGCGAATGACAGCCACCGGGTGCCGTCGTTGTTGGCGAGGAAGGCTGTCCATCGGCCGGTAGAGACGTCCCAGATTCTCATCGTCGTGTCCACGGAGCCCGAGAGTACGAACCGCCCATCTGGGGAAAAGGCCACGGAGGTGACCTTCCAAGCATGTCCGGATAAGGTTCGTGCCACTCTCCCGC
>JBEKTX010000339.1:0-3686 GCA_049515615.1 Spirochaetia bacterium | reverse complement strand
GAGGTGGGTGCCTCATCGATCCGGGGATCCATCTCCTCGACCTGGTCAACGTGATCAATGACTTCAAAGAGCTGTCGGTCGTCGGCGCCTCTGCCTGGCAGGGTTTTTGGAAAACAGGGATCGAGGAGGACGTGCATGTATTGTTGAAGTCGGCCTTGGGCTTCTCCGCGAATCTGCAGATCTCGGTTGTGCGTTGGCGCAGCATCTTTCGGCTGGAGATTCACGGCGAGTCAGGCTACGGGATCGTCAATGGGCGCAATCGCAGCTACGGGAAGCAAACCTACGTTCGGGGTTCACGGTGGGGCTGGCAAGAGGCCAAGGACCAGGCTGCATCGGAGGAGCTGGTCTTGGAGAGCGACGGCAACGAAGTCTTCGCCGATGAGTTGGACTCGCTTTTTTTCAAAGAATCCGGCACGAGGCCCTGTTCTGCAGAGGAGGCGTTGCAGGTCATGTGTCTTTTGGAGCAATGCCGGGCTCTGATACGGTAACCCGCCCGCAGCGCGAATCCCACCCGTCAGTGACAAAACATCTCATGCGTGCCGAGTGTCCTTCCTGCAGGCTCAATGACCGCCTCAACGCGATCCGCCATTCGGTCGATACAGTACCAGGAACGGGACATCTCCCAGGAGGGCATTCGAAAGTTGAGCAGCGCCTGCCCGAAGTGCGGTTTCGACCTCGAGGCCGGTAAACCGTGCCGGGTGTGCGGGTATCGCCCGGCACCGGCGACCGGAGTACAGCCTCAGCGGACACCGGGGCCCGCCATCTCCGGGCCCGTCGCGCACGCGGCTCCCTCGGTGAAGACTGCCCCGAAGCCGATGCCGCCCGCGGCGGGAGCGCAGGGGGTCCGCCGCCAGGGCGGAACCCAGGGCCCGATCGTCGTCCTCATCACAGCGGGTCTCGGACTGCTGGCCGTGCTGGGCGTCTTCATCCTGGGGGACATGCGCGTCAAATCTCCGATCCAGGAAGCCGCGTCCACCGCCGCACCACCTCCGGTCGCGGCAGCCACCGTCCCCGAGCCCGCTCCAGCCCTGGCGCCCGCTCCTGTCCCGGACTCTGTCCCGGCACCGGCATCGCTGCCGCGATCGGCTTCGGTTCTGGACGCCAATGAGCCTCCCTTCGACATCACCAACCGTGCCGAGGACCCCCCGACGACTGACCGCACGTCGTACGTGGCATGGATGCGCGCACATACGGATCAGAAGGAAAAGTTCCTGCTGCAGAAGTGGGCGCTGGCGCAGTCGATGCTTGCGTACCGCACCGTGACGCATCCCCGGATCCTGGAGGCGATCCTGCGCGCGCCGCGCGAGTTCTTCTGCCGCGATCCGCGACGCGCGTACGAGGATGCCGTGCTTCCGATCGGGTATGGGCAGACCATTTCCGGTCCTCACATGGTGGGGCGGATGACCGACTACCTGGACCAGCAGCCCGAACAGAAGGTGCTCGAGATCGGGACTGGGTCCGGCTATCAGTCCGCCGTCCTCTCCGAGCTGTCCAACCACGTGTACACGATCGAGATCGTGGAGCCGCTGGCGAGGGAGACCGATGCGATCTACCGGGCCCACGAGGCGCGATACCCTGAATACCGCAACATCCATAGGAAGGTCGACGACGGATATTTCGGCTGGCCGCAGCACGCGCCGTTCGATCGCATCATTGTCACCTGCGGGATCGATCACGTGCCGCCGGAGCTTCTCCGCGAGCTTGCCCCGGAGGGCATCATGGTCATTCCCGTGGGGCCGCCTTCGGGCCAGACGATCCTGCGCATTGTGAAGCACGTCGGCCCGGATGGGACCGTGAGCCTGGACCGGGAGGACATTTTCCAGGGAAAGAAAAGGCAGATCTTCGTGCCTTTCACCAGCAAGCAGGGGGGGATCCACGTCTTTGAGGACAAGAAGGAAATCAAGTGATCGCGCGCCCGATGCAGCTGTCGGACACGCGGCTGGCGGCGCTTTTTCTTGTTTCGGCAGCGGTTCTCGGGTTCGAGATCGAGGTCATGCGCGTTTTCGCGGTGGCAAGCTGGTCGAACTTCGGGTCCATGGTCATCAGCATTGCCCTGCTGGGATTCGGGCTGGCGGGCACACTCCTCACCCTTCTGCAGGCGCATGTCCGCAGGTCGCCGGACGCATGGATCGCCTCGTCCGCGTTCGCCCTCGCTCCCTCGATGGCGCTCGCCCATTCACTGGCCCAGCAGGTGCCGTTCAATCCCGTCCTGATCGCCACGGATCCCGCCCAGATCTGGTGGATCGGAGCATTCTACCTGATCTATGGGCTTCCCTTCTTCGTCGGAGGGCTTTTCATCGGCGCGATGTTCACGATCCTGTCGAGCAGGATGCACGCGCTGTATTTCTGGAACATGCTCGGATCGGGGCTCGGCGGCCTGCTGGTCCTCGGGCTCATGTTCCTGCTCCCGCCGGATTTTCTCGTCTATCCGCTGGTGGGGATCGCGCTGCTGCCGGCGCTCCTCTGCACCATCCATTGGGATTCGGCAGAAGATCGCTTTTCCGTCAAGGCTCTGGAAGCGCTGCTGTGCGTGCTCATGTGCATATTCAGCATCTTCCTGGTCGCACGTTTCGGCGGTGTGCGAGTATCGGATTTCAAGCCGGAGAGCTACGCGCGGGACTATCCCGATTCGGCCATGTTGTATCATTCCTACAGCCCTCTCGGAGAATCCCGCGTCTATTCAAGCTCGTACTTCCATTTTGCGCCCGGATTGAGCGACAACGCAGGAGTGTCTCTGCCTCACATGCCAAAGAATGCCTTCCTCGGGCTGTTCGTGGACGGCAACGGTCCCGTCGGAGTCATGCGGAAGCTCGCTCCCGACGAGGAGGCCTACGTCGATTTCCTTCCAATGTCTGCGCCCTACCACGTTCTTTCGCGGCCCCGGGTCCTGCTCCTTAGGCTCGGCGGAGGCGCTGGAATACAGACCGCACTGCACAACGGAGCGGGGAGCGTCTGGGTCGTGGAATCGAACCCGGACCTCCTGCGCATGCTCGGCGATGTGCCCTTCTTCAGGGACTATACCGGCGGCGTCCTACAGGATCCGCGGGTTCACCTGGTCAGGTCCGAGGTCAGGGCATTTGCATCAGCCACCCGCGAACGGTTCGACCTCGTGGAAATCGGCCTCATCGATTCCATCGGGCTTTCCCAGGCAGGCGGGTACTCGGTCGAGGAGAACTACACCTACACGGTCGAGGCCATCCGCGATTACCTGAAGTGCCTCGCACCTTCCGGCATCCTTTCCATCACCGTATGGGACAGGCTCAGCCCGCCGCGGAATGTGCCGCGGCTTTTCTCAACGGTTGTGGAAGCTCTCCGCAGCCAGGGCGGTGCTCGACCGGAAAACCGGCTTTTCGCGTTCAACCTGCTGCTCTCAACGGCTACGGTGCTCGTGAAGAATGGTGATTTCACGGCCGCTGAAATCGCCCGGCTTCGGGAGTACGCCCGGCGCATGTCTTTCGAGGTTGATTACGCCCCAGGGTTTCGCGCATCCCCAGGGGCAGATTTCAAGAAGATCCTGGAAGCCTATCGAGCCCTGTATGCTCCACCGAGCGACCGGAGCTCGGAGGTATCGGCGTCCACGGACATTCCGTTGAAACCGGGTGAGCTCTACCGCAACTCCCTCGTGTGGCTTCTCGAGGGTAGACAGAAAGAGCTGTATGCGGGCTACGTGTTCGACATCCAGCCCG
>JBEKTX010000338.1:0-3691 GCA_049515615.1 Spirochaetia bacterium | reverse complement strand
TGGCTGATGGCCTCCCCCTGCCCGTACTGCAGAAGGACCTTCACTTCGAGCGGATGAAGCTCCCGGGGAGTGGCGGGTTGATCCATTGACGTGCTACCTCTGGAGTTTTTCCTCGAGCGCTCTCAGGAACAACCACACGTCGGTGATGATCCCAATGGTCGGTCCGGAGCCTCTGTCGGAGAGTTTTGTCACGACCGCAGGGTTGATGTCAACGCAGATGGTCCTGGACCACGCGAGCAGCCGTCGTGATGATGCTGTCCCGCAACCAGCATCCGAGTGAGAAGGCCCGAATCGATGAGGTGTCCTTCGGCGAGAAACCGGCGCGCGAGGGAGGGCATGACGTCGTCTACAGGTGCAGCTCTTTGGAGAACTGGTCGATCGCGGAACGGGTGAAGGCGATCTTCTCCTGCGCCAGCTCTCGGCTCTTTTCGAAATGAAAATTCTCGGTGAAGGACAGCTCTCGCGAGATGTAGTGGAGTATCTCCTGCATGGTTTTCATGTTGTACCAGATGAAGGCTCCCACTGAGAGGCGTGCAAAGCCCACCGCGCCGATGGAATCCAGCAGGTTCGCGTCGAACAGCAGCTTCGCTTCGACCGACGAAGGGTTGCCGTTGGGCATGTGGTTGATAATTGCGTCGATGACCACGGGAATCTTCTCCGGCACGAAACCTGTCTCGTGCAGAATCGCTTCCGCACGGTCCGCCGAGCTCTTCGGATGTCCCACGGACATCTCGATGTCGTGGAGAAAACAGGCCGCGTGCAGGATCTCTTCGTCGTGCTCTATACCTTCACCAATCTCGCGGGCCAGGTGGTACACCCTGAAGGAGTGCTCATACCCCGAGCCGAGCCTGCCTGAGGTGAGATCCTTCGCATACTGCTGGATGAGCTTTCGCATGACGGGAGTGTACCGGACTCATTGAGTCGATGCAAGGCAGGTCCGGATCTGGTGGCCTCCAAAAGAAATATCACGCAAAATGACAATTTACGAATTAGATTTGGCAATTGACTAAATTTGCCAAAAAATTGTTGTCAATTCTTCGATATTGAGATATATTCAAGCCATGATAGACGAGATTGATCGAAAACTGATCGACATGCTCCAGGTCAACGCCCGAATGTCGAATGCCGAAATGGCTGAAGCCGTAGGCCTCACCGTATCCTCGGTGCACGAGCGGGTGAAGAAACTGGAACGCAAGGGCGTCATCAAGGGGTACGTCGCCGTCCTTGACCCCGAGAAGCTGGGCAAGCCCCTCCTTGCCTTTCTCCGGTTGACGGTGAGCTCCCACGAGAGCGCGCAGAGCGCGATCCGCGCGCTCTGCGATTCCGAGCCTGACATCCTGGAGTGCCATAACGTGGCCGGCGAGGACTGCTTCATTCTCAAGGTCCGGGCCGAGGGACCAAAACAGCTCGAACGGCTGCTCTCCGCGATCCGGGGAAGCGCCGAAACGAGCAGGTCAGTCACGAACATCGTCCTCTCGTCGTACAAGGAATCTTCCCGAGTTGCCCCCGCTCCAATGGAGCAAGGAGACTGATATGAGCACCCTGGATCTCACCCTTCTTCTAAACGGCGTCGATCGCGGCGCCGTCGACCCCGCGCGCGCTTCCTTGCGCATGGTCCTCGTCCAGGGCGAAGCGCTGCGGCTGCCCGGGTCCCGCATGCGCGTGAGCGTTCTCTCGGGCACTGCCTGGATCACGCAGACCGGGCGGGACACACTTCTACCGTCCGGGGCCTTTTTCGAGCTTTCCGCCGCGTCGGACCGGGCGGTGATCTCCTCAATCGGCTCCCTGCCCCTCTGCTTCGAGATGCGCTGATTCCATGCTACGATCCGGCGCATGCGCGTTCATGAAGTCTCCTCTGCCGCCGACATGCGCCGGTTCGTCTACTTTCCTCGGTATCTTTACCGGGACGACCCGTGCTGGGCGCCCCCTCTCTGGATGGACGAGCGGCGCGCCTATTCCGCGCGGACGAACGCCATCCTTGCCCACTCCGACTATTCACTGGTCCTCGCCGAGGACGACGGCCGGGTCGTCGGCCGGAGCCTCGTCTATGTCGATCATGCCTTCAACTCGTGGTACGGCACGCGGACCGGTTTCTTCGGTGCATTCGAGTGCGTCGAGGATTTCGGCGCCGCCCGCGCCCTGGATGACGCGGCGGTTTCGTGGCTCCGTGCGCGGGGCATGAACCGCGTGCGCGGCCCCATCCATCCCGTGGCGGAAAGCTGGGGATTTCTCCTCGATGGCGGCGAGCCGCCGGTTTTCATGGCGCCGTACAATCCCCGGTACTACAACGATTTCGTCCGACGACTGGGCTATGCAAAGGTGAAAGACCTGCTGGCGTACGACGCGAGCACGGAGCGCAACTACACGATCCCCGAGAGGTTCTCGAGGTTCGGCGAGCGCCGGCTGGCCGACGGTTCAGGGCTGACGGTGAGGATGCTTTCCATGAAGGACCTTGTGCGGGACGCGGACGCGATCCTCCGTATCTCCAATGAGGCCATCAAGGACAATTGGGGCTACGTCCCGCTCAACCGTGAAGAGTTCCAGGACATGTTCCGGAAGCTGAAGCCGATCGCGGACCCCCGCGCAATCTGGTTCGTGGAGCACCACGGCACACCCGTCGGATTCGCGCTGGGCTTCCCCGACTTGAACGTGATTCTCCGGCGAATCGGGGGACGGCTCCTGCCCCTGGGGTTTCTCCAGCTTCTCTTCGGGATCCGCAAGGTCACCGATTACCGGCTCTTCGGCCTCGCGGTGCTTCCTCAATACCACGGGAAGGGGCTGGACGTGCTGCTGTACCTGCAGATTTACAGGGCGCTTTCTCCCCGCATCCGCCGGCTGGAAGCCAACTACGTGCTGGAAGACAATCCGAGGATCCGCAATGCGCTGAAAAAGCTCGGCCTCGACCTCGTCAAGACCTACCGGGTCTACGAGAAGGCTGTCGAATAGGGGGCGTTGACTTCACCGCCGCCTTTGAGCATCTTCCAATCTCCTATGGATGCCGCAGCACGGGAGACCGAGTCTCCTTCTCCAGCAATCGATGCGGGGAAGGCTCTTCCCTGGATCATCTACCTCGTTTTTTTCGCCGTGCTCAACGAGACTGTCTTCAACGTCTCCACGCCGGCACTCTCCCGCCAGTTCGGGTTGAGCCCCACGGGAGTGAGCTGGGTGATGACGGCCTTCATCGTTTTCTTCGCCATGGGCTCCGTGATTTACGGACGGCTGTCCGACATCTTCAGCCTCAAACGCCTGATCGTGATCGGCGTCTGCATCTATGCGGGGGGCTCGGCTGCCGGCTTCGCCGTGCAGTCCTCCTACCCGGGCGTGATCGTCGCCCGCGCCGTCCAGGGAGCAGGCGCCTCGGCGATACCCGCCCTGATCATGGTGCTCGTCGCGCGTTTCTTTCCCGCCGAGGACCGGGGCAAGGTCTTCGGGACCATCACCTCCGTCGTGGCATTCGCCGCCGGCGTCGGGCCGGTGATCGGGGGTTTCGTTTCCGGCGCGCTTGGGTGGCCGTTTCTCTTCATCATCCCCCTGTTCACGCTGATCTCGATACCCTTTTTCTCCCGGCTTCTCCCCACTGAGGGACGACGCGAGGGAGGGGTCGACATTCCCGGCGCACTGCTCGTCGCCGCGGGCATCACCGCCCTCATCTTCTTCCTCTCCTTCTCCGCATGGTACTACCTGGCTGCGA
>JBEKTX010000337.1:0-3744 GCA_049515615.1 Spirochaetia bacterium | reverse complement strand
GGTCTGCCCAGCCGGGCGATCAGACTGCCTCTTCCGATCCCGATCTGAATCCGGCAGCGGCCTATGGAGCCCCCGACAGGGCTCAGGTTGCGGCGGCCCCCGCGGCTGAAACTCCTGCAGCTGCAAGGCCCTCCACCGAAACACAGGCAGCGCCTGCCGCAGAGACCCCGGCAACGACCACCGCGCAGCCAGCGCCTTCCGAAGAGACCCTCCCTTCCCCCGCTCCCGCCACCGCGACCCCGGCAGAGACAGCTCCGGCCGTCACGCCGGAGCCGCCACAGGAACAGCCGGCGGCCGCCCCACAGACCGCCACAGCGTCGACCGCGGCCGAAACTCCGGCATCGACGGATGCAGACAATGCCGCAATCATCGCCGCGGCACAGTCCCGCGTACCGCAGAAGCAGGTTTTCCAGCCGCCGCGGGAGGATGAGAAGTTCGTGTATCAGAAGCCGGTGACGGTACCCCCCCAGTCAGTGCCGGCCACGATCCCCGCGGCAACACAGCCGGGGGCCCCGACGATTACCGCGGTCGAGGGTGAGCCGGGCGTGGCCCCTGCCGCGCAGCCGGCATCAGATCTGGCGCTGGCGGATGTCGTGGCTCCCGAGGAGTCCCGACCCGAGGAGATCGTGAGCGCAGGCTCAGCGGTTCCTGCTCCCGCGGCCGCCCAGCCGCAGATCGCGCTGGCCTCACCGGAGCCCGCACCGGAGGGTCAGGCGCCCGTGGCGCAGGAGCCGGTCCAGACCGAGGTGACGGGTCCCGCCCTCGTTCCCCCTGCCGCAGGTGCGGCGCCAAAGCTCGCCCTGCTGCCGCCCGAAGCGCCGGCGCCGGCTCAACAGGCTCAGCAGACTGCCCAGACCACGGCAGCGACGACAACGCAGAGCACGGTCTCGACGAGCAGCTCGACCACAACCGCGGCGACGACAAAAGGAAAGCCGCCTGCCGCGGCGCCCGTTCAGACCGCCACCTCCCTGCCAAGAAATGTCGCCCCCGGAGCTTACTTCCTCCAGCTTGCGGCCTACGGAACAGAAAAGAACGCCCGCGACCTCGCGGCGAAGCTCGCTCCCATATATCCTGCGCTCGTCCTGACACCGTCGAGCCCCGGCTCCTCCGTGTTCAAGGTGGTCATCGGGCCTCTCAATCGGGCCGAGAGCGGGACCCTCCTCACCTGGTTCCGCTACCGGGGATTCCCCGACGCCTTCCTGAAGCAGGAATAGCTCCGCCGGGAGCCTGCCCGATGACGCGGAAGGAAGCGCAGAACCGGGCGGCGGAGCTTTCGAAGGCGCTCACGGACTACCAGAGGGCGTACTTCGTGGAGAGCAGGCCGATCGTCCCCGATTCGGAGTACGACCGGCTGTTCGACGAGCTTGTGGAAATAGAAACACGGTTCCCGGATCTCGCCCTGCCCGATTCACCCACCCGGCGAGTCGGATCCGACCTGACGCAGGAGCTTCCCGAGGCGCCCCACACGATCCCGGTGCTGAGCCTCGATAAATCCTACACCGCTGAAGAGCTTTCAGCATGGATAGCCAAAACGGTCAGGAACGCGCAGCGGGAGCTCTCGTTCGTCTGCGAGGAAAAGATCGACGGCGCATCAATGGTGCTGTACTACGAGGACGGACTCCTTGCCCGGGCCGTCACCCGCGGAAACGGGCTTATCGGGAACGACGTGACCGCGAATGTGAAAACGATCGGCGCTGTTCCCCTTCGGCTTCCCCGGCCGGTGACAGTGGCGGTGCGAGGAGAGGTGTTTCTCGCGCGGAGCCTTTTCGCTTCCATCAACGCGAACATGGAAGAGCCCTATGCAAATCCGCGAAATCTCGCCTCCGGATCTCTCCGAAGAGTCAAGAGCAGCGAGGTTGCCGGCATACCCCTGAGCATCTTCGTCTACGAGGGCGCCTTCAAAGACGCAGCCGCGACGCATCACCAGACGCTCGAGGAGCTGGAGGACCTCGGCTTCCGCCTCAATGCAAGGACGGGTTTCTTTTCAGACGGGCCGGGCAGGGCCCTGGTGAAGGACCGTCACCCCGGGTGGCGAACGGGCTCCGTTGGGGACATAGTGGACTTCATCGAATCCGAACGGCGAGAGAGAAAGGATCTCGATTACGAGATCGACGGGATCGTGGTGAAGGTGGACGAGTTTTCGGCGCGCGAGTCCCTCGGATACACGGGTCACCACCCCCGTTGGGCAATCGCGTTCAAGTTCGAGTCTCCGCAAGGCGCCACAACGGTAAGGGTCATAGAGGCCCAGGTCGGCAGGACTGGACGAATCACCCCCGTGGCCCGTGTGGAGCCGGTCAAGATCTCGGGGGCGACGATCTCGAACGTCACCCTCCACAACCAGGAATACATCGACATGCTCGAGCTCGCCATCGGCGACAGGGTGGCTGTTTCGAGACGGGGGGACGTGATCCCCGCGGTGGAAAGAGTATTGGAAAAGAACGAGACGGGCGCCGCCACCTGGCAGCTTCCCACGACCTGTCCGGCGTGCGGGACAGTGTTGAAAAAGCAGGGCGCCCACCACTTCTGTCTCAACGAGACCTGCCCCGCCCAGGTGCGCGGCCGGCTGGAGTTCTTCGTGGGCCGGGGCCAGATGGACATCGAAGGCGTCGGCCCCGAGACCATCGAGGTGTTGGTTGCAAAAGGCCTGGTGCGCAACGTGGAGGACCTGTACTCTTTCGATCCCGGGAAGCTCCTGGGGATTCCCGGCTTCGGCGACAAGAAAGTGACGCAGCTCCGCGAAGGCATCGAGAAGAGCCGGCGCCAGCCTTTCCATGTCGTATTCCCCTCGCTCGGGATTCCCGATATCGGACAGAAAGTGACGGAGCTCCTCATCGATGCGGGCTACCGAGACATCGATTCACTCCTCGAGGTGGCGCGAAAAGGAGACCCTGCCCCCCTCCTCGAGATCCATGGGATCGGCGAGAGGACTGCGGAGACCCTCATTCGGGAGCTGGGGCGTCCGCAGATGCGGCGCAGGATCGAAAAGCTGCGCAAAGCCGGCGTACAGCTCAATGAAGGTGAACCACCAGCGGGTCCTGCTGCTCTTCCGCAGTCATTCGCTGGGCAGACCTGGTGCGTGACGGGAAGCTTCGAGCATTTCACCCCCCGTGAAATGGCCATGGAAGAAGTGAAGCGCCGGGGCGGCAGGGTGGGGAGTTCTGTGACGTCGAGAACCACGCACCTCCTTGTCGGCGCAAGCCCCGGGAGCAAGCTGGAGAAAGCGCGGAGCCTTGGCGTGGCGGTCGTGAGCGAGGCTGAGTTCCTCTCCTTTCTTCATCAACCTTGACAGGCGCTTAGCGCCGACCCTACACTACGCGGAGGAGAAAGGGCCAGGAAGCAACGGATTCAGCTTGCCGGGTGGTCGGGGGCTCTTCTGGTCGCTATCTTATTCATACCGTTTCAAGGAGGTTCTCATGAGAAAGGTTTCAATTCTTTCGCTCGCGGGCATGCTCGCGTGCGCATTCCTTGTCCTTGGCGCTGCGACAAACAAGGCTGCGGGGAGCTTTATCGCCGGAGAAGTGACCGACACGGGCGGAATCGACGACCGGTCATTCAACGCATCGGCTTGGCGCGGGCTGCAGCAAGCTCAGTCGGAGCTGGGGATCCAGGTCCAGTACCTCGGATCGTCCAACCAGAGCGACTATGCCCCGAATATCCAGCAGTTCGTCACGAAGAAGGCTGACATCATCGTCACCGTCGGCTTCCTGATGGGGGACGACACGGCGGCAGCCGCGAAGGCAAATC
>JBEKTX010000336.1:0-5607 GCA_049515615.1 Spirochaetia bacterium | reverse complement strand
CTCTAACCGATGGCGATCATTCTCTGGACGGCCGCCAGTGCGCGCAGGCGGATGTCCTCCGGCACATCGACGACGTAGCGTGTCTGTTCCAGCGCGGCAAGCGTCTGCTCGAGGGTGATCTCGTTCATGTGGGGGCAGCGGACGCTGCACAGGCGAAGCATTTCCTTGCGCGGGTTGGCCGCGGCGATGTTGTCCCCCATGCTGCATTCCGTGAGGAGCAGGTAGCGGGGCGCGCGGGTTTCCTCCACGTAAGAGATCATGGCCGCCGTGCTCCCGGAGAAGTCGGATGCCGCGACGACTTCTGGGCTGCACTCAGGGTGCGCGAGCACGACGACATCGGGGAACTGGCGCCGAATGTCGCTGATGTCCTGCACGGTGAACTTCTCGTGCACCTCGCACCTTCCCTGCCACCCGATCATCTGGTACTCCAGGCCGTTCAAGCGCTCCACCTGCGAGGAGCGCGGCGTCCGGGTGGGAAAGATGATCTTTCTTCCCGTTTCCCGGGCGACGTTCTGCGCGAGAAACTCGTCGGGGAGAAAAATCACGCGTTCGGCAGACAGCGACTCCACAACCTTCGCGGCGTTGCCCGAGGTGCAGCAGATGTCCGACTCTGCCTTCACATCGGCATAGGTGTTCACATAGGTGACAACAGGCACTCCAGGGAATCGTGCCTTCAGCTCCCGGACGTCCGCCGCGGTGATGCTCTGTGCGAGAGAGCAGCCTGCCTTCGGCGATGGGATGAGGACCGTCTTTTCCGGGTTCAGGATCTTGGCGGTTTCCGCCATGAACCGCACGCCGCAGAAAACGATGATATCCGCCGTGGTTTTCGCGGCCTGCCGGCACAATTCAAGGGAATCCCCGGTAAAATCCGGAATGGAGTGATAAAGCGCCGGCTCCATGTAGTTGTGCCCGAGGATTACGGCGTTTCGTTCCTTCTTGAGGACATTGATCTTGTGCGCCAGCTCGGACTTGTACCTCAACTCCACGTCGGGAACGACGCCTGCCAGCTTCTCACGAAGCTGCTCGTACAGTCTGATTGACGTTTCCTGGATCCGCGGCATGGGCATTTCCTGCATTCAACGTACCGTGATTCGCGGAAAAGGTCAAAACGACGCGCGTGCGAGGGCGGGCGCCGGTTCGCGGGACAACGCATTCGAAAGCGCCGAAACGTACAATACCGCGCGTTGGCGCTACATGGTTCGCAGGGGGGAAGACGCGGGGGGCGGCCGCGAATGCCACGGAATACCGTGGCCGCGAATGCCACGGAATACCGTGGCCGCTCTACTTCGGCACGTGGACGATCTCGCGGGGCTTACTCCCCTGCGCGGGGCCCACAATGCCCCGCATCTCCATCTCTTCGACCAGCCGCGCCGCCCGATTGTAGCCGACTTTCAGCCGGCGCTGCAGATACGATGCGGACGCCTTGCCCTGGCCGAGCACGATTTCCAGGGCCCGCTCGAAGAGCGGATCGTTGCCGGGCTCTCCCTCGAAATCCGTGGAGTCCTCCTCGTCGAAGAAGACCTCGTCCTCGATGTACTGGGGGGGACCGAGCTTCTTCACGTACCCGGTGACCGCATCGATCTCATCGTCGTCGATGTACGCGCCCTGGATGCGGACGGGAAAGGGGTTCCACGCGGCGGAGAACAGCATGTCGCCCTTGCCGAGCAGCTTTTCCGCGCCGACCGCGTCGACGATGATCCGGGAATCGAACTTGTTCGCCACCATGAACGCGATGCGGGAAGGGATGTTCGCCTTGATGAGCCCTGTGATCACGTCGATCGAGGGTCGCTGCGTGGCGAGCACCATGTGGATGCCGATCGCCCGGGCCATGGCCGCCAGCCGCGCGAGGGTGGATTCGAGCTCCTTGCCCGTGGTGGCCATCAGATCGGCGAACTCGTCGACCACGATCACGATGTAGGGCAGCCGCTGCACGCGTTCTTTCTTCGCCTTCTTGTTGAACGCGCGGATGTCGCGCACGCCCAGCGCATCGAGGAGCGTGTAGCGCCGCTCCATCTCCGAGATGCAATACTGCAGGGCCTGGAAGGCCTTCCGGGGGTCCGTGATGACGGGAGTGAGCAGGTGCGGACAGCCGTTGTACAGCTTCAGCTCCACGATCTTCGGATCGATGAGAAAGAGCCTCACCTCGTCCGGGCTGCGCCGGAAGAGGATCGAGCAGATGATGGAGTTCACCAGCACGCTCTTTCCCGAGTTCGTGGCTCCGCCGATGAGCAGGTGCGGCGTCTGGACGAGGTCGATCACCTGCGCCTCCCCGAGGATGTCCTTTCCCAGCGCAAGGGGGATCTCATATGCTGACTTCTGCATGACGTCCAGGGAGATCATCTCCTTGAACGATACGATGGACCGGACTCGGTTGGGCACTTCGATGCCGACGGCGTGCCGCCCGGGGATGGGGGCGACGATGCGCACGCTCGGCGCGGCAAGGCGCAGGGCGATGTTGTCCGACAGGTTGGCGATCTTGGAGACGCGCACTCCGGGCGCCGGCAGGACTTCGAAGAGCGTGATGACGGGGCCCTTCCTGATCCCGGTCACCTCGGCATCGATATTGAACTCCTTCAGGGCATCGGTAAGGATCCGGGACGCGCGCTTAGTCTCGTCGTCGATGATCCAGTATTCGTTGTCGTCGCGGTTTTTCAGGACATGCTGCACGGGAATGCCGTAGAGCTTCGACGCGCCGGCCTGCTTCGGGAACGGGAGCTCCTCCTGGTCGGGGCCCGGGGTGACAACGAATGCGTCCCTTCGGGCCGCAGCGATGACCGGGGGCGCCTTGCGCCCCGCGGGCAAGGGGGCCGCAACGTGGTCCGGCTCCGGGGCCGGGATCGCGGAGGCAGCCTCGTCGGGTTCAGGCGGCCATGAGGGTTCATCCACGACAACAGCCTCGACAACCGCTTCGACCGGCTTCGGTTCCAGCGGGTCGACCATGAAAAGGGGAAGCAATGCGCGCGTGCGACCGGCCTCCACCCGTGCGATGCGCGTGCCATACGGCAGCGTAAAGAGGAATATTGTCTCCAGGGCGAGGAGGAGAAAGAGAAGAAGCGCCGACGGCACGACACCGAAGGAGTCCGCGAGGGCCTGCGGGAGCAGCGAAGGAGAGCGTGAAAGGACATGGAACAGCAGGCTCAGCGTGAGAAACGGGACGATTGAAAACATCAGCAGGAGGGCGGAGCGCCTCCTGAAGACACGGCCGAGAAGGAGCGCCGCGCAGGCAAGCAGATAGACGGGCACGAAAAAGCCCGCCCAGGAGAAGCCTTCCAGCAGAAATACCCCCAGGGCGGCCGCCGGCCCGCCGACGTGCGCGAGGTCGAGCGCAAGAGAAACGATGCAGAGGAAGGTGACACACCCCAGCCCGATGACAAGGGCAGAGACCGCAGGAGTGATCCTCCTGCCAAAAATCATCACGAGACCCCCCTCCTATATATATCGGCCCCGGCGGGCGCTCTTTGACAGGTTCCGTTTCAGCAAGTAGCATGCTCGCGATGCTCGAAAAGCAGAAAGGAGGAATGCCATGATCGATTCTCTATACGAGTTGATGGCGAAACTCGGCTTTACCGATCCCCTGCATGCCCCGCTCACCCACATTCCCATCGGCCTCGTCATCGGCGCATTCCTCTTCTTCCTGGTGGCGGTGCTGTTTGGGAAGAAGAACCTCGTGGTGACGGCCCGACACGTCTCCATCCTGGCGAAGTACAAGATGATCCTCGCCAGCGCGGTGCTCGTGCTCCTGGCCATGGGCATCGTCATGGGAAGCGAGTTGAAAGTGCGCACGGCCCCCATGATGGTCGTGTACGCCCTCGCGGTTGTCGGCGTGGTAGGCCTGGGATGGTTCGGCGGCAAGCTCGTGTACGGCGGCTTCTCGCCCGCCGCGCAGGCAGCCCCCGCGGCCGCGCCGGCGAATTCCGCACCGGCATCGCCCGCGGGCCAGCGGCTTTTCGCGGCCAACTGCTCTTCGTGCCACCCCAACGGCGGGAACGTGATCGTGGCCGAGCTGCCGCTGAAGAAATCGAAGATGCTGGCGAGCGCCGCCGCGTTCACGGCTTTCATCCGGTCCCCGAAGATGCCCGATGGATCGGCTGGCCAGATGCCCTCGTTCTCGGACGACCAGGTCACCGACAAACAGGCCGGTGAACTGTACACGTACATCCAGTCGATGCTCGCCGCCTGGAAGTAGCAATTCCCGATTTTCCTCGCAAAGTACTGGTCGTCGCCCTTCCGCGCGAGTATTTTGTCTTGATTGCTTTGAGGAGGGTCTGACGCATGGCATCTCACGCTGAGGCCGAAGGCCATCACTCGGCGTTCCCCTGGTTCACTGATCACGGCAAGCGCCCGGGCCTCCGGGGCTTCCTCACGTCCACCAATCATAAACGGATCGGGATGCTGTACATGGCGGCGGTGCTGAGCTTCTTCACAATCGCCGTGATCCTCGGCGTTCTCATGCGCATCCAGATGCTGTCTCCCGACAGCACGTTCCTTACCGGCCAGGCTTACAACGCGATGTTCACCCTGCACGGGATCATCATGATATTCCTCGTGGTCATACCCGGGATCCCGACTATCTTTGGCAATTTCTTCCTGCCCATCCTCATCGGTGGGGAGGACATGTCCTTTCCGAGGTTGAATCTCTTTTCCTGGTACCTGTACATGACCGGTGCACTCGTTGTGCTGGCGTCACTGGCGCTGGGCACCGGACCGGTGGACACGGGCTGGACCTTCTACGTGCCCTACAGCCTCAATTCCACCGTGAACGTTCCCCTTGCCGTGTTCGGAGTATTTCTCCTGGGAATGTCCTCCATACTGACCGGTATAAACATCGTCACGACGACCCACCAGATGCGGGCCCCGGGGATGACCTTCTTCCGCATGCCCCTCTCGGTCTGGGGACTGTACTCGACGGCATGGATCCAGGTCCTGGCTACCCCGGTCATCGGGATCACGCTGGTGCTCATCATGCTGGAGCGCCTGTTCGGCATCGGCGTGTTCGATGCCGCAAAGGGGGGAGATCCGATCCTGTACCAGCACCTTTTCTGGATCTACTCCCACCCCGCCGTGTACATCATGATCCTCCCGGCGATGGGGATCATCTCCGACCTTTTCCCCGTGTTCTCGAGGAAGAACATCTTCGGGTACAAGACGATCGCCTTCTCCAGCCTCGCAATCGCGAGCGTCGGATCGCTGGTCTGGGGCCACCACATGTACGTGAGCGGGCAGAGCGACACGGCGAGCATCCTCTTCTCCTTCCTCACCTTCCTCGTGGCCGTACCCAGCGCGATCAAGGTTTTCAACTGGGTGGCCACGATGTACAAAGGCTCGGTGAAGGTCGACCCCCCCTTCTTGTACGCCCTGGGTTTCATCGCGCTGTTCGCCATCGGCGGTCTCACGGGGCTGGTGCTGGGGGCGCTTTCCACGGACGTCCACGCGCACGACACCTACTTCGTGGTCGGGCATTTCCATTACATCATCTTCGGAGGCATGGGGTTCGGCCTCTTTGCGGCGCTTCACTACTGGTTCCCCAAGATGTTCGGAAAGACGTACGATTTCAGGTTCGCCACCGTGTCCTTCATCGTGCTGTTCGTCGGGTTCAATCTCTTCTAT
>JBEKTX010000335.1:0-3795 GCA_049515615.1 Spirochaetia bacterium | reverse complement strand
TGAAAGCCGGCATTGTTGATCAGGATGTCGATGCGGCCAAGCTCGTCGATCATGCGTCGGTACATTTCGAGGACCTCAGCCTCACGGGACACATCGGCTTTGACGACCACTGCCGTGCGGCCGGCGGCTCGGACCTTTGCGGCGGTGAGCTCGGCGCCCCCATGGTCTCCGCAGTAGTTGACCAGGATGTCTGCTCCCGCCTCCGCGAGAGCGATGGCGATGCCTGCACCGAGGCCTTTGCTGGCGCCCGTTACCAGCGCTTTCTGGCCTGACAGCACCGGGTAGGTCGGGCGTTGTGGTGCTTCGTTTGGAGGCGTGTAACCTGGGTGATTGCGTGCCATTTCAGCCCTCCCGAAATAAGATTGACAGGAATCATATATAATATATCCTATCGCGGCTCAGCTTGAGAAGAATCCCCCACTCACGTCGCTGGAGTACAACTCGCCCAAGTTCCTAGGGCGCTCGGCGATGTGAACTGGGGCAGGTTCAATTCCGCTCTCACGGCAGAGCCGGAATTATGTCACGACCGATGCCCGGCTGTCTCTTTCACGGCCGGGCGTTTACTGAACATTTTTCTTGACAAGGATCATATATGATATATGATGTGGCAATCCACGATGAGTGAAGTCGATCCCGTTGCAGCCAGCAGGTATTCTCTCAGTGCGCAGGTAAGCAACCACATACTCAACAAGATAGCCATCGGTGAGCTGGCCCCGGGAGACCGGATCGTCGAAGCGCGGATCGCGAGCGAGCTCCGCGTGAGCTCCATTCCGGTTCGGGAAGCCATCCGAGAGCTGGTCGCGAAGCGTGTGCTGGAATATGTCGTGCACAAGGGCGCGCGGGTCCGGGAGGTCAGCATGGCCGAGACCGTGGACGCTCTGCAGGTCAAGGCCGTGCTGGAAGCTCTTGCGGCACGGCTCGCCGGGGCGGGGCTTGCCCGCTGCACGGCACGGCTGGAGGAATGCCTGAGGCCGATGCGGGGTCTCCTGGTCCGTCACGATTTCGTGAGGTTCCAGGACCAGAATCAGAGATTTCATCGAGCAATCATGGAGACCTCGGGGAACCAGATCCTGCTCGCCATGTGGGACTCACTCGCCTTCGAGGTGCGCACGAAGTTCATCCTGGACCACATGAAAGCACTCGACCCGGAGGAGCTCACCGGCGAGCACGAGAACGTGCTGCGCGCCATCGAAGCCGGAGACACCGAGGGCGTCGCGCAGCTCCTCATGACCCATTCACACCACCTCATCGAGGGACTGAAGAACCAGATCACGGCGCACACCGCCGGCGGCGGCGAAGCCTGAAGGAATCCCGCAAGGAGAAGGAGGAAGACATGGGCGACAACAAATACATAAAATTGTTCACTCCGATCCGCATCGGCAATTTCGAAGCACCAAACCGGATCTGCCACGTGCCCACGGACATCTCCTCGGCGAATGCCGATGGCTCGGTGAACCAGAGGGTGATCACCTACCACGAGGAAGTCGCCAAGGGCGGATGCGGTTTCATCATTGTCGGCGCATCGACACCGGACAAGATGACGGGTCGGCCGACGGTGACCTGTATTGCGGTGGATGAGGATCCGCTGATACCCGGCCTTGCCGAGCTGGCGGAGGCCATGCATCGGCACGGGGCAAAGTGCGCCGTGCAGATCCAGCACCCCGGCCGCCAGTCGGCATGGCCGCGGAAGGACCTCATCTCGGCCACCGACATGCTCGTGGACATCCCCGGATCTGTGGGCCATGAGGTCGTCTACGCGGGCGCGGAAGCCCACGGGAAATCCATCCGCGCAATGACGGCGGAGGAGATCTACGACCTGATCGAGAAGTTCGCGGAGGGAGCCTGGAGGGTCCAGCAGGCCGGCTTCGACGGCGTCGAGCTGCACGGGGCCCACGGGTACCTGATTGCCCAGTTCATGAGCCCCTACGTGAACAAGAGAAACGACCGTTTCGGCGGCAGTTTCATGGGGCGAATGCTTTTCCCGCTGGAGATCATCGACCGGATCCAGCTCAAGTGCGGAAAGGACTTCCCCATTGGCATCCGCTATTCGGGAGAGGAATATATCGAGAATGGCCGCAAGCTGGAGGAGAGCGTCCGGGCGGCGGAGCTCTTCCAGGAACACGGCGTGGCCTGGCTCGACATCAGCGCGGGCATTTTCGAGCTCCCCGGGCCGACGATGGACCCGATGTACTATCCCCAGGGATGGAACACCTACACGGCGGAAGAGATCAAGAAGCACGTGACCGTCCCCGTCATCACCAGCCACACGCTGCGCGACCCCGACTACTGCGAGCGAATCCTGGTGGATGGCAAGGCGGACATGGTCGGCCTCTCGCGCCAGATGATCGCGGACCCCTACTGGGCCAACAAGGCGAAGGCGGGCAAGAAAGAAGAAATCCGCAAGTGCATCTCGTGCCTCGTGGGGTGCTGGCAGGAATCCCTCATGATCAAGCGCCACATGCGCTGCGCCATCAACCCCGCGATCGGCGACGAGCGCTTCATCAATTTCGGCCCAGCGGAGAAGAGCTGCAATGTTGCCATCGTCGGCGGAGGCCCGGCGGGCCTTGAGGCCGCGCGCATTGCAGCCCTCCGGGGGCACAAAGTCACCATATTCGAAAGGACGAATGAGCTCGGCGGCGCGATTCTGAACTGCTGCACGGTCCAGGGCAAGACCAAGATGCGCTGGTACGCGGACTGGGTCCGCCAGCAGGTGGCGAAGCTAGGCGTGAAGGTCGAATACGGGCGCGTGCCCAGTGCGCAGGATCTTGCGAAGTTCGACGCCGTATTCGTGGCCACCGGCTCCAAGGTGGCCCGGCCCGACATCAAGGGCATCGATTCAGAGCGCGTTACCACCTTCGAGGACGTCCTGCGCTGCAGGATCAAGAATTGCGAGTTCTGGCCGAAAAGCGGCAAGGCTGCGCCGGTGGAGGTCGGCGAAAATGTTCTCATCTGGGGCGACCACTTCGGCGCCGCGGATACCGCCGAAAAGCTGGGCACGGAAGGCAAAAAGGTCACTATCGTGACGGCGCACCGCGCCTTCGGCTCCTGGATGGAACCCTGTCACAAGGACGTTATGGACAAGCGCTTCAAAGGCGGACAGGGCGAGGGCCTGGTCAGCAAGACATTTGCTCATCCCGTGACGATCATCCCCAGCTCTTCGGTCCTGGAGATCGGGAAGGACGGCGAGGTGGTTCTCATGGACAGCCGCTTCGAGCGCTCAACGATCAAAGTGGACAACGTCGTGCTCGCCGATGTGGTGGCCGATGACAGCCTCGTGGAGAGCTACCGGGAGGCCGGCCTGCTCGTCACAAAAATCGGGGACGCGAAGAAGGTCCGCAACCTGCGCGGCGCGGTGACAGACGGCGCCAACGCGGCGTTCATTCTTGGCAGGGAAATACAGATGAATGCAAATGCGGAGATCGTGGCGAATCTTCCAACGGGCGTCACACTGTAGCACACGTTTTCCTGCGGGCTCCCGGACGGAGAAACCCGCGGCGGAAAGGCCCGGGGAAGTCTTTGAACGGAAAGGAGGTGGAATGGCAGTATCTTTCCTATACGATGTCGAAAAAGTTGACACGCATCAACACTTCAAGGAGGACTCTATGAAAAGCAGGGTTTTCAAGCTTCTCTGCATTGCCTCGATCCTGATGATCGCGTTCAGCATCGGCCTGAGCGCGGCGCCCAAGAAGCTGCCGGTGGTCGGCATCTCCACGGGGTCGTCGGGAACCTCATGGCGGAACATCATGATCGACGCGTTGAACTCGGTGGGCCAGGAGTACAAGGCGGCGGGCAAGA
>JBEKTX010000334.1:0-3805 GCA_049515615.1 Spirochaetia bacterium | reverse complement strand
CCTTGACGCCGCTTCCCTGAGCTGAATATCCACCCCCTGTTCCCACACGCGCCGGATTCTTGCCCTCGCACGAGCCGTGCCAGCCCTCCTATGGACTGCGATCGCTTTCTCCACCCCTCTGCCCCAGCACGAGGCATCTCCTCAGCCTTTCCCGCACATTCAGTTGCGCTCTCCCAGCTACTCTCTGGGCAGAACCCCAGCCTGGACTCCTGCGAAACATCCGGCAGGCCCGATAATCGTTACTACCATTCGCGTCTTGCCTAACATAGCCGTTGCGAAGGAATGCCGCAGAGAGTGAGCGCCGACCATGCGCCCGAGCGAGCGCTTGCTTGCCATCTCGATCATGTCAGTGACGTAGGTTCGCGGGTATCTGTTTCCCTTGCTGGCCTCGAAAAGGTACGTGCTGCCCTGGAAGGTTTCCCGCAGTTCATCGAACAGAGCCCGAGCGAGCCGCATCTTGCGAGCCTTGCCGCCCTTTCCTGTTACCTCGATTGTGACCCCGCCGTTGACGTGGCAATCGGTGAGCCGCACGCCGAGCGCCTCACAGATCCGGCAGCCCGTGGCATAGAGGAAGTTGACGAAGCCCTGGCCGCGATGGGAGAGCGCCGCGACTCGAGCAACATCCTCCTGTGCATGGCCCGGCCTTCAGCAGGATCCGGATTTCATGGCGTTTCAACTGGGGATCATCGAGGCCTCCTTGCGGCAAGCCTCATGACTGGAATTGATGTGGTCATAATTTCTGGAACCCGCCGCCTGCAAGGCCAACTAGAGCGTCGTTTGTTTGAACGACGACTTGGCGTGGAGGTGGCGCGCGGCTCCTGGCGAAGGACGTCAGGGAGGCGCGTCGCACTCTCGAGCGATGCTTGCTGCTGCTGGGGCTTTGCTGTAATCTTTTGCGAATATTCAAGATCGGGGCTAGAGCGGAACGCCTTGCAGGGAAAACTGGGATTCTAATTCGAGTACGCACCTGCCCGGAGGCGTAATCTTCTCCTTTACGCCCTTAGGCATGGCTTTGAACCAGCCGCTGGAGGGGATGCCCAAAAGGATGCGGCTTCGCAAGCTGACATGTTGCACTCCGACCGTGACGGATTGCGGAGTTACTCAATGGGAGGTGGATCAATGAGGTGGGTCCTTCTTCTTCTGGGCTTTTGCACGCTTATGACCTGTCAGTCCACCGACGCATCCGTTGAGGGGAAAAAGACGGAACCTCAGCCACAGGTCGCTGGCGGTGCCAGTGACCCACCCGCCGAACGGTGGAAGTACTTGCCTGAGTCGAGCGGGTACCGGCTCGTCATCGACTCGACGCTGGCGGAGGAAGTCACAGGGCCGGTCGAAATAATGCTCCATGCTCGCCCTGACGCGGAGATACAAGCGTCTCTACATGATGTCGCGAACGATGTCTGGATCACGGACCTCGTTACCGCGCGGAGAAATGGCGATGGGTGGATCGTCGAGGCCAGTTTCCCCGAAAGCGGAAGCTACGAAATTGAAATCCTGGGTAGGACACCCGACATCGCCGTGAATACCTACTACGCGCTCGCGCTTGCCAACATCGTTGCGAAGCTTCCTCCGGTCTCGGCCTCGGATCGGCTCCTTCGGGCGCTTCGGCTTGAAGATCCGAAACAAATCCAGGCCGCGCTGGAGGCGGGGGCCGACGCGAATATGCCCGTGCAAGGCTACGTCACCCGCCCCTATCCAGATGGAAATGTTGCAGTCGACGGATACCCGGTGTTCGCGGTCCTGAGCTGGTACGAGGATGTCGACAGGCGGATTGAAGCCCTTAGAATTCTGAAGTCGCACGGCGCGGATTTCAGGCTGCTGACGAGCAGGGGGGAAACGGTAATCTCGCAGTTCTTTTGGAATCTCTCGACTGGAACCGCCGACGACAGGCTCAGACTGCTGAAGACGCTTCTCGAGCTCGGAGCCGACCCGTCCCAGGACACGGCCTACGATTACTTGTTGGACAACAAGCCAGTCCATGAAACCACCGGAATTCTCAAGGACTTGATAAGCCACGGCCGCGGACACGGGGGTAAGTTCGAAGGGAGTGAGCTTGCGACTTTCGTTCCGCTTCTCGTTGGGCATGGGGCGAAGGCGCGCATATACACCTCGTCGGAAGAGTCGACTCTTGAAGAGCTTTTCAACTTCTATGTCGATGGGGAGGATCCCTTCGTCAAGGCGCTTATCGAAGTGGGGGTGGACCCAAATCCTGAGGAGCTGCAAGCCATGGTCGGCTTTGCACTCTCGCCCGCATTCAACGGGGACTTCGATTTGATATCATTCGTCCTAACCCATACGACCCACGCCAACGACCTCGACAGGCGTGGCCATACTCTTGTCGACGGCATCTGCGCGCGGCGCGGCGCAAGCACGGCGACCTGCCGGCCGCTCATCGGTCTCATGGCAGCGCATGGTGTGGATTTCCATCGGGAAGATCGCGAAGGCAGAACTGCGCTGATGTCGGCTTTCAACAGCCTCGACGTGACGATCATCGACTCGTTGCTGGCGAATGGCGTCGATCCGAAACGCCGCTCTTCCGGCGGGCAGACGGTCTTTCATGCGATCCCCGCCGACGAAGACGTTGCAAGGCTTGAACCGCTGATCGATAGGTTCTTGTCGCTTGGTGTCGATATCAACGCGCGCGATGCACTCGGCCAGACGGCCCTGTACCAGGTTGCGGAATCTGACGCACGGCTGGAGCTTGTCCGGTTCCTCGTTTCCCGAGGGGCAGATCCCGGCATCGCGAGCAACGACGGCCTGACGGCACTCGGGAATGCGAAGTTCCAAGAGCAGAAGAAGCTGACCGCGTATCTTGCCTCACTGAGAATTCCTGAGACGAAAGGGGGCTGGCCGGTGGGCAATAGCGCGCCGGCCTGTGTTGCTGTGCTCAACGCGGACCATGCGGCAATTGCCCGCATTCCCGCTGTGGATTTCCAGACCATGACCGCGCGAGCGGCCAACGGTGTCCCTGCCACTCCGCTTCATCTGGCTGCCGAGGGAGGTAGAATCGATGTCATCGAGGCGCTGACTACGCGAAACGTGGATTGGAACGTCCGCGACCGATATGGCCGCACGCCCCTGGAGCTTGCGGTACTGGCGGGGAAGGCGGAGGCGGTTGCGGCGCTGGTGAAGGGGGGTGCAGATCCGGTTCTTTCGGGGACTCTTGGCGATTCCGCGTTGTCGGCTTCAATCGCGACAAAATCGCCAACGACCCGCGCTCTCCTCGCCGCGGCGAAAAACGTGGATTGGGCCAAAGTTTCCTTTGAAACGATTTCCTCGGCGTCCATCGACGTCGTGAAAGCGCTTTCTCCGCTAGCGCGCTGGACCTCCCGTGACCTTGACAATTGCATCGGGTTCGCGCGCACCGATATTCTGGAGTACCTTGGGAATTCTGTCAGCCATGACTGGGTGAGCGGGGAAGAGCTGCGCGCCGAAGCGCAGAAGCGAGCGGACCTCTTTCGCTCAGAGGAGTCCTCCTGGACAAGCCCGCTGAACGGGCGCGCCGTGGCGGCGGAGATGAAGGGCAGGAAAGGTAGCTACCTCCTGACCCTGAGGGGTTGGTCTCCCTGGATGGAGCCAGGAGACTCGAAGCTCGACTGGACGAAGTATCCCGTTGCAGTGTACGTGCCTCATGGCTACGACGGATCGCGGCCGTTCGGGCTGATTGTCTCCATGATGAACGCGCTATCGGCGAGCCAGTTCCCGAAGCCAGAATACGTGGCAACACTCGATGCGCATGACCTGCTTTACGTTGGGTTTGACCCGTACAACGGCATTTTCGAGAAGGGATCCAGCAATTTCCCGA
>JBEKTX010000333.1:0-6573 GCA_049515615.1 Spirochaetia bacterium | reverse complement strand
CGAGATCCGCGATCTCGCGCGCGTTCGCCTTCAGGTAGCCGCTCTCCTGCCCCCCGACGTAGCCCTGCACGATGGAAAGCGCAAGCGCTCCCATCAGCGTGACGGACAACAGGATGAGCAGGGCGTAGCTGGCCGCGAGCCTCCACCGGATCGATCGGAACATACCGCCGGCGCCTCCCCTCAGAGTGTCGGCGTGTCAGCGCTGCCCGTTGAGGGCGGGGTGCGGGGCTCACCGGGCATTCCGGGGCTGCCGCCGAACCCGTCGCTCATTGAAATGCCGAGCCATGCCTTGCCGGCATCCTTCGGGTTGTGAGCGAGGGTAACGGTGAGATCCGTCTGTTTCCCGTCCGTCCTGCGGAACACGGTGATGGCAATCGTGTCACCGGGCTTGTGCTTTCCCACCGCGTCTACCACCTGCGGGGCTGCGGTGACCGCCGTGCCGTCGACCTTCGTGACCACGTCACGGGGCTGGATGCCGGCCCTGGCGGCCGGGCCGCCCGCCGTCACATTCAGGACGAGCGCTCCCGACATCGTCCCGGGCCCCATCCTTCCGCCGCCGAATCTCGGGGGCGCCGGCATGTATTGCACGCCGAGGAAAGGAGCATCCTTGTCCGGGTTTTTCTCGAGGGTCACCTTCACGTCGTGGGGCGTCTCCTGGCCCCATGAGGCCACCGAGAGAGTTATCGTGTCCCCGACCTTCTTCGCCGAGACCAGGGCGGCGAGCTGATTTCTCTCATCGACGGTGGTCCCATCGACCGAGAGAATCAGGTCGCCTTTCTTCAGTCCGGCCTTCTCCGCGGGGCTGCCCGCGGTGACGCTCCCGACCAGGGCGCCTTCCGCCGGGAACATCGGGCCGTGATCGTCGAATCCGCGCATGCCGTACCCGAAGTCCTCGCTGCCCATCATGCCGGGCCCGCGGCCGCGGAGCGGAAGAACGCCGATCCAGGGCCGTCCCTCCTTCGCGCCGACCGTCACGGTCAGGGTCTTCATCGCGTCTCCGTGGCGGAGCTTCACGGAGAGCGTGTCGCCCGCCGCGCGGCCGGCGATCGCCTGCCGCAGCTCCGCTGCGTCGTTCACCACGGTGCCGTTTGCCTCCAGGATGATGTCGCCGCGCGCGATGCCCGCCTTTTCGGCCGGGCTTCCCGGCTGCACGGCAACGACCAGCACGCCCGCGTCGGCCGCGGGAGTTGGAACGGCCGCCGTGCCCTTGGAATCCGCTTTCTGCTGGGCGAACCCCAGTCCAACCGTCAGGGCCGCGAACAAAAGTCCCGCGAAGAAGGTGCGGGAAGAGAAGAGCGTTCGATGCGTCATGTCTCATGTACCTCCGGGAAGAAGCTACGCTCCCGTGGTTATCGCCGCTTTACGGCATAATTAATCTTCGTTAACAATGCGGGAGGTCATTCCGGCTTCTGCGTGAACACGTACCCCGTGCCGCGCACGGTGAGAAGCCACCGGGGCGCGCCGGGGTCCTGCTCGAGCTTTTCTCGAAGGTGACGGACGTGCACGTCCACCGTGCGCTGGGAATCCACGCTCGTATCGTATCCCCACACGATCTCCAGGAGGCTGT
Source organism: Spirochaetia bacterium (assembly GCA_049515615.1). GTDB lineage: Bacteria > Spirochaetota > Spirochaetia > SZUA-6 > Fen-1364 > Fen-1364. The sequence continues at coordinate 5,006 of JBEKTX010000333.1, read as the reverse complement.
CCCTGCTGAAGACCTGGTCGGCGTGCGTCACGAAGTGACGGAGCAGGCGGTACTCGGTGGGCGTGAGCATCACGGGACGGCCGTCCCGTTCGACCCTCATGCGCTGGAGGTCGACCGTCACGTCTCCGAAGCTCACCTTCTCCGCGCCGGACGGGGAGGCGAGCTCCCCGTACGCGCGCCGCAGCGCCGCGTGCACGCGGGAGAGGAGCTCACGGAAGGAGAAGGGCTTGACGATGTAGTCATCGGCGCCCAGCTCGAGCCCGAGGACCTTGTCCACCTCCTCGTCCCGCGCGGTCACCATGAGGATGGGAAGCGCGCGGCCTTCTTCTCGCAGCGTCCTGCACACATCAAACCCGCTCATGTCGGGAAGACGGATGTCGAGGAGCATGAGATGAGGCGACGTCCCGCTCGATGCGCGCCGGGCCAGCTCGATGGCCCGGGCGCCGCTCCCCGCGACCAGCACGGTGAATCCTTCCGCCTTCAGGCCGTACTCCAGGCCGCGCGCGACGGACGGCTCGTCCTCGACCACAAGTATGGTTTCACCCGGCATCGCACAGAATGTACCATGACCGGGCTCATCTTTGCAGCGCCCTCTCGTAGTCCACGAACCGATGCGGCAGCGGCGTCCCAGGGCCGGAGGCTCCGGCGGTTTCCCGCATCACGCGCCATGCCCGCCAGTCCACGGCAGGGAACAGGGTCTCTCCAGGGACCGGAGCGTCGATCCAGGTGATGTACAGACGCAGGGCGTCCGGCAGGAACAGCTCGTAGACGGCTGCCCCGCCGATCACGAAGGCCTCCGCGTCACCGGCCGCCGCTTCCATGGCTTCCTGCGGGGAGTGCGCGACGATGCATCCTTCGATTTGAAGCCCTGCATTCCTGGAGAGCACGATGTTGCGCCGGCCGCGCAGAGGCTTCCCCACGGAATCGAAAGTGGATCGACCCATGATAACCGCGTGGCCCATCGTGAGCCGTCGGAAGCGCTCCATGTCGTCCGGCAGCTTCCAGGGGAGCGCTCCCCTGTCTCCGATCACGCCGTTTGCGGCGACCGCCGCGATCAGGGACACGACCACGGCATGAACCTCAGACGGAGATCTCCGCGCGAATGTGGGGATGCGGGTCGTAACCCTGAAAGGTGACGTCCTCGAACTGGAACCCGAAGATGTCCTTCACATCCGGATTGAGGCTCACCGAGGCAATGTTGAACGGCACCCCGAGGAAGACATCCGCGCTGCGCTGGTAGAGCTGGCAGGAGAGCAGGTCATCGACGACGTAGAACTGGAACAGGCAGTGGCACGGCGCCAGCGCCATGCGGGGAATGTCCGCGACATTCCAGGCGCAGACGATATGCCGGCGGGACCATGGCTCTGCGCGCAGCTTCTTGATGACATCAGATATCTGGTCGATCGCGCCGCCGTCCCGGTCGGGCCAGGCGCGCCACTGCCGTCCGTACACGGGGCCCAGCTCGCCGTCCGCGTCGGCCCACTCGTCCCAGATGTGGACGCCCGCGGCCTGCAGGGGACGCACGTTCGTTTCCCCGCGCAGGAACCAGAGCAGCTCGTGGACGATCGCGCGCGTGTTCAGCTTCTTGGTGGTGAGCAGGGGAAACCCCTCGCGCAGGTCGAAGCGCATCTGCCAGCCGAAGACGCTGCGAGTGCCGGTCCCGGTCCGGTCCGGCTTGTCCGCACCGTCCGCCAGGATGTGACGACAGAGGTCGAGGTACTGCTTCATGGCAGGCGCGGCCTCCCGCGGTTCACAACCTGTCGCTCCTGTTCACGACCTTGTTCAACGGGTACTCGATGATTCCGTCGGCTCCCTTCTCGATGAGCTCCGGCACCAGCTCGCGCACCACGGATTCGCGGACGATGATCTCCACCGAGAACCACGCGGTGTCGTGCAGCCGCGCGACAGTGGGGGAGGTGAGGCTGGGCAGGAGCCCCACCACCTCGTCGAAGCTCGACTCCGGCACGTTCATCTTCAGCCCCACCATGTTCTCCGCGGCCAGCGCGCCGCGCAGGAGAAGCGCGATGTGCTGGATCTTGCGCTTCTTCGCGGGGTCCTTCATCGCGGTCTTGTTGGCGATGAGCTTCGTGTTGGTTTCCAGGAGCGCATGCACGATCTTCAGGCCGTTCGCGCGCAGCGTGGTCCCCGTTTCCGTGACCTCAACTATCGCATCCACCAGGCCGTCCACCGCCTTGGCCTCTGTGGCTCCCCAGGAGAATTCCACTTTCACGGGGATGTTCCGCTCGGCGAAATACCTCTTCGTGAATCCTACCAGCTCGGTGGAAATCGTCTTGCCGGCACAGTCCTCGAGGCTGTTGATGGGCGACGTGGCAGGGCATGCGAGAACCCACCGGGCCTTGGATGTGCTCGCCTTCGAGTAGATGAGGTCGGTCACGATCTCCACGTCCGCGTCGTTTTCCAGTATCCAGTCCAGGCCGGTGAGGCCCGCGTCCAGCACGCCGTTCTCCACGTAGCGGGCCATCTCCTGGGCACGGACGAGGTTGCAGCTCACTTCGGGATCATCGATGGAAGGGAAGTAGGAGCGCTCGGAGACGGAGATCTTCCATCCCGCCTTCTGGAACAGCTCGATGGTCGCCCGCTCCAGGCTCCCCTTGGGCACGCCCAGCTTGATCACGCGGTCCTTCATTTCTTCTCTCCGTAGACCTTCTCGGGATCGAACACCAGCACCCCGTCCACGCGCTCCGCCCCATCCTCCACGACCCGGTGGAAGCAGCTGCGGTAGCCGGTGTGGCAGGCGGCATCGCCGATCTGGCGGACCCGGGCGAGCACACAGTCCGCATCACAGTCGATGCGCAGCTCCTTCACTTCCTGGAGGTTTCCCGAGCTCTCGCCTTTCTTCCAGAGTTTCCCCCGAGACCTGCTCCAGTAGTGCATGATTCCCGTCTTCTGCGTGAGCTCCCAGGACTCCGCGTTCATGTAGGCGACCATCAGAACCTCGCCGGTCTGCCAGTCCTGGGCGACCGTGGTCACCAGGCCGTCGAGCTTCGAGAAGTCGAGCTTTACCATTGAAGGAACCCCCCCTGCCGCCCCCCGGGCGGCAATCCCTCTTGACGCGGGCGTCCGCGACGCCGCGTCCCCCTTCAGAGCGTGACGTCAGACCTGCGGCGCCTGTACGTGGCATCGGCGCCGAAAATGAGGTCGTAGCTGTCGATTGCGATCTGCAGCTCCTCGTTGGTCTGCACGACGAGGATCGCGATGGGCGAGAACGGGGACGAGACGATGCCCTCCCCGGAGCCCAGTGACGCGTTCAACCCGTAGTCCATGAAGATACCCAGGTTCTCCAGCCGGTGGCAAATCCGTTCCCGCATTTTCACGCCGTTCTGCCCAATGCCGCCGGTGAAGACCAGCGCGTCCACCTTCACGAGGTTCGCCACGTAGGCGCCCACGTATTTTCGCACCCGGTAGGCGTAGACCTCCAGCGCCTGCATGGCGCGCTGGTTGGCCTTGTTCGCTTCCGCCTCGAGGTCGCGGAGGTCGTTCGAGATCCCCGAGAGCCCCAGGAGCCCGCTTTTCTTGTTGAGGAGCGCGTTCACCTCGGGCGAGCTGTATCCCCGCCTCTCCAGGAAATCGATGATGGCAGGATCGATGTCGCCGCTGCGGGTGCCCATCATGAGCCCTTCCAGCGGCGTGAAACCCATGGACGTGTCGATGGACCTGCCGTGCTCGATCGCCGTGACCGAGGCGCCGTTGCCCAGATGACAGGTGATGACGTTCGTATTCTCGGGGTCGCGCTTGAGGATCTCCATCGCACGGCCGGCCACGAAGCGATGACTGGTCCCGTGGAAGCCGTAGCGGCGGATCTTGTACTTCTCGTACAGCTCGTACGGCAGGCCGTAGAGATAGGCTGCCGGAGGCATGGTCTGGTGGAACGCCGTGTCGAAAACAGCCACCTGCTTGACGTCCGGCAGAATCGCCATCGCCTCCTTGATCCCGATGAGGTTCGGAGGGTTATGAAGGGGAGCCAGCTCCACATTCTTCTCGATGGCCTTCAGCACATCGTCGTCGATGACGACGGAGGAAGAGTACTGCTCGCCGCCGTGCACCACGCGGTGCCCGACGCCGGAGATCTCCGACAGGCTGCCGAGAGCTCCCTTTTCCGGGTCCGTGAGGGCCTCCCGGACCAGCTCCATCGCCGCCTTGTGATGAGGGACCTGGATCTCTCGCACCAGCTCGCAGCGGGGTGTCTTCTGGGAGATGCGGCCCTTGAGCTCGCCGATGCGCTCCACCAGGCCGCGCCCGAGGCTGGTGCGCTGGGGCATTCCCCATGCCTCGTACTTCAAGGATGAGCTTCCGCAGTTGATGACCAGTATTTTCCTGTCCGTCGCGGCGCGCATTCTCCGACCTTCTCTCTATGATCTTACCGCTTTTCTAACAGAAACCGTCGATATATGCTACCATCGCTCCCCGGCCACGGTCATGGCAAGCCTCATTTATCACGCCGGTGCTCTTGGGGACTTCATTACGACGCTGCCCGCGATCGCCCGCTGGCGCGAAGAGCGCCCGGGGGAGCCGTCGATCTTTCTGGGCAGGCCCGGGCACTCAGCTCTTGCGGCGCCGCCGTTCGACGAGACCTGGGATGCCGAGACCGCGGTGTTCTCCCCCTTGTTCTCCGGCACCGTGCAGGCCGATTCTCCTCTCACGGCAAGGCTTGGCGACGTCACCTCGGCGCTTCTCTTCGCGGCCGCCTCCTCTGCACTGGCCAGGTCGCTCGCGCTTCTGGGTGTGAGGGAGATTGTCAGCCAGGATCCCTTTCCTTCATCTGTCATTCACGTGATCGACTACCATCTCTCGTTGTTCCCGGACGAGGTTCGCGGGACTGAAAGGATTCCTCAGATCCTCCTCCCCAGGAGCGAACCTTGGGACGTGGCGGCGCTTCATCCGGGCAGCGGCAGCGAGAAGAAAAACTGGCCTCTCGAAAGGTTCCTTGAGCTCGCGGCGCGCCTCATCGAAAAGGGCGTGCGGATTGCCTGGATCCTCGGACCCGC
>JBEKTX010000332.1:0-3842 GCA_049515615.1 Spirochaetia bacterium | reverse complement strand
ACGCCATTGCGCGCAGGGCAAAGGTGGAGGCGTCGGTGAGCTCGCCATTGGCGCTGGCGAACTTCTGCACCTCGTGCTTCTCCTGGCCGAAGGCCTTCACGACCCGGATTCCCCCGAGGTATTCGCGCGTTACCGAGTTCACGCCGTCCAGCCGCTCCTGCATCCTCCGGAATCGGGGGAAGCCGGTGGCAAGGTTGATGGAGATGAGAACGGCGGCGACCGGGACCGCCACGGCGAGCACAATGGAGAGTCCCGGCTCGAGGATCACGGCCATGATCATTCCGCCGACCGCGAGGATGGGTGCCTTGGCAAAGAAGCGCATGACGCCATTGATGAAGGTCTGCACCTGCGTGACGTCGTTGGTCTGGCGAGTGATGAGGGAGGCCGCATCGAAGGAGCCCATCTCCGTGAAGGAGAAGGAGGTCACGCGATGAAACAGGTCTTCGCGGAGCCGCGCGCCAAAGCGGTAGGAGACGGTGCTCGCAATCAAGTTGCGTCCGGTGGCGCCCGCGGCACCGAGCGCCGCAACGCAGAGCATCACCAGGCCCCAGCGGATGACGATGGCGAGGTCCCGGGCGGCCACGCCGCTGTCCACGATGCGCGCCATGATCGTGGGCTGCAGGAGGTCGCACACGGACTCCACGGAGAGACAGGCAACCGCGGCCAGAAAGGGCCACAGGTACCTGCGAACGTAGGGTCCGGCAAGGCTTGTTCGGCGTTGTCGATGTGTGTTCAATGTCGAGAATCTACTTGAACATTTCCAGCGCGTCCTGCTTTTTCTTCGCCTGCCGGTAGCCGGCGTCAGTCTGGTCGTCCTCGAGGTACCTGCTGAAATCGGCCGCTTGCTGATCGTTGAGCACGACCTGGTCGACGCCGTAGAAGAAGGAGCTCGCCCTCATGACCAGGGTCACGCGCGGGTCATCCGTCTGGTCGAGCCGTGAATGGAAGATGAACGTGAGCTCGCGTGTTCCTTCCGCTTCCCAACCCTCGCCCCGGCGGAACATCTGCGGGAGGCTGACGGTGCTGATCTCACGCGTGATCTCCACGCGGTTGTCTTCCGCGAGCTTCGACCATTGCTGGTATTTTGCGATGGCCTGGCGGATCGCCGTGCGCGCCGGCTGGTCGGCAATCATCCCGTAGCGCCTCGTGAGCCCGCCGAAAAAGTCCTCCACGGAGATTGCCACTATTCCCGGGTCATTGGCGAAAGCGATGAACGCGATTGCCCGCCTGCTGTCCTGGAGCTGGCCGTAGATCACTGACTGCCCGGTCGGCACGGGTTCCCAGGGTGGAAGTGTCGAGCATCCGGCAAGCACGAAAAAGAGAAGGATCACGACCGATGACGCGCGCATTTTCATGGGACTTCCTAGAAGATACGGGCGCCGCCCGCGAGGTGTCAAGAACGCGCGCGGGGCCGGTCACTCGGCGCGAATGAGCTGAGCAAGGTGATCGAAATGCGTGTCGCGGCTGTACAGTGCGAGGTTGTGTTGAACAGCCAGCGCGGCGATCCACAGATCGTTCGTGGGGATCGGGGTGCCCTGCCGGCGAAGTTGCAGCCACAGGCGGGCATAGTGGTGTGTCGTCTCCTCATCGGGCCAAAGGATCCGCACGCGCGATCGAGTAAGAAAAACGGCAAGCACTCGCGCGTTGCTGCCCGCCTCCGCGCCGGCAAGGAATCCCGCGCGCAATTCCGCGAGCGTGACAAACGGAACCATGATTTGCGCGGCTCGTCGGAAGCGCTCGACCGCCTCCGGCACCCCCTCGCAGAAGTCGCGGTACCTGTTGGTATCCACGACGATCCTCACCTCCAGAGCTCCTCGTCGACCTTGTCCATTTCCTCGACAGCGCGATCGAAGCCGGGGTCTGCCACCCACGTGCCGGCAAGGTCGTCGAGATCCGTGGAGGTCGGCTCTTCTTCGCTCAGCCCAATCCCCCGCGCCAGGGCTTCGACTGCGACTGAGTTGATGCTTTTTCCTTCCTGCCGGGCGATCTGCCGCAACCGCTTTCCTATTCTTTCCGGCACTCCGCGGATAGTGAATTGTTCGACTTGCCTTCTTTCCATGCATGCAGTGTATGCACAGGGCGCATGCACAGTCAAGTCAGACCTCCCGTCTAAAACAGCCCCTTCACCTTGCCCGTGCTCACGTCCACGTCGATGTTGCGAAAGGCCGGTTCAGAGGCAGTGCCGGGCATCAGCTTGATGTCCCCCGCCACGGGGACGATGAATCCCGCGCCCCTGTACTGCAGGATGTCCCGGATGGGAAGCGTCCACCCACGGGGACGGCCCTTGATCGTCGGGTCATGGGAGAGGGACAGGTGCGTCTTCACCATGCAGGTGCCGAGCTTCGAGAGCTCCGCATCCGCTTCGATCGCTTTCAGCTTCTCCTCTGCGGCGGGCGTGTAGGAAACTCCGTCAGCCCCGTAAACCTTTCTGGCGATGAGCCTGATCCGCTCGGACAACGGTGTTGAAAGCTCGTAGAGGAACTTGAACTTCGACTTCTGGCTGCACGCGTCAACAACGGTTTCCGCCAGCTCCCCGGCGCCCTCTCCGCCCTTTTCCCAGTGATTCGATACGGCGACGCGCGCGCCCGCATTCTCCGCCGCCTTTCGCACGGCCGCGATTTCCTCGTCGGCGTCCGTGGAGAAGTGGTTGATGCAGACCACGGGCTCGATGCCCGAGAGCTTGATCGTCTCGATGTGCGCGACGAGGTTCTCCAGGCCCTTCTCCACCAGCGGCACGTTCTTCTCTGCGTACGCCTTGTCCAGCGCCTTGCCGGGCGCCACCCTCGGCCCGCCGCCGTGCATTTTCAGCGCCCGAACGGTGCACACCAGCACGGAGCAGTGGGGAGTCAGGCCGCTGAACCGGCACTTCAGGTTCCAGAACTTCTCGAACCCGACGTCCGCGCCAAAGCCGCTCTCCGTGACGTGGTAGTCGGCAAGCTTCAGCGCCACCCGGTCGGCGATGATCGACGACTGGCCGATGGCGATGTTCGCAAAGGGCCCCGCATGAACGAGCACCGGCTGGCCTTCGATGGTCTGCAGGAGGTTCGGGTTGATCGCCTTGGCCATGAGCGCCGTCATCGCCCCGTCGCAGCCCAGCTCATGAGTGGTGACCGGCGTTCCCGACTTGCTGTGCGCCACGACGATGCGGCCCATGCGCTCCCGCATGTCCTTCAAATCCGAGGCCACGGCGAGGATTGCCATGATCTCCGAGGAGACGGTGATTTGAAACCCGCTCTTCATCATGAACCCGTCCATGTCGGAGCCCAGCCCGATGATGATCTCCCTCAGCGCTTGCGCGCAGAAGTCGATGCACCAGCCCTGCGCGATGTTGCGCGGGTCGATGTCCAGGCGAGCGAGACCGCGCTTCGCGAGGCCCGCGTCCCCGTAGTTGAACTCGTGCTGGAGCCGGGCGGTAAGCGCCACCATGGAGAGGTTGTGCGCGTTGGTGATGGCATCGATGTCACCGGTGAGCCCGAGTGAGAAATCGCTGAGCGGAATGCACTGTGCAAGACCGCCGCCCGCCGCGGAGCCCTTGATGTTGAACGTGGGTCCGCCGGAGGGCTGACGGATGGCGCCGATCACCTTTTTTCCGATCTTCCCGAGCCCTTCGACGAGGCCCATGGTGGTCGTTGACTTGCCTTCGCCCAGCGGCGTCGGTGTGATGGCGGTGACCTCGACGTATTTCCCGTCGGGCCGGGTCTTCAGACTGTTCCGGTTGCTCAGAGAGACCCGCATGGCGACCGACTGGTCGCAGGGCCGGCGCTCCCGGGCCTCCAGTACGCGGTCCTTTTCCAGCTGGGTGACCGGCGTTCCCGACTTGCTGTGCGCCACGACGATGCGGC
>JBEKTX010000331.1:0-5116 GCA_049515615.1 Spirochaetia bacterium | reverse complement strand
GAGATCAGCGGGAGCGGAAGTGCCGCGGCGGTCGCGGTTCACTCCGTGACAACGGCGCCCTTCAAGAGGGCACTCGACGGTGTGCACGTGGACATCCAGAAGCAGGGAAGCCGGCTGATCATCGCGGAGAAGCACGATCCCGGTTTCATGATGCGCATGGGATCCGTGTCCTTCCGCGTGGTCGTGCCGAAGGGCATGAAGGTGATCGACGCCCACTCGGTGAGCGGCGGGATCTCGGTGAGCGGCGTGGAACCGGGCATCGACCAGAGCTTCTCCACGATCTCCGGTGGGATCACCACCGAGAGGGCACGGAACCTTGACGCATCCAGCACCAGCGGGTCGATCCACTTCAGCTCCAGCGGGCCGATGCTGGACGTCCGCTCGGTGTCGGGATCCATCGATGGGGTCATCGAGTCCCTCGGGACCGGCGGGACGGCGCACCTTGGCACCGTGTCCGGGTCCGTGTCGCTGGACGCATTCCCCGGGCTGGATGCGACAATCTCCCTTCACTCGCTGAGCGGCCGCATCTCCTGCGCCTTCCCCGTGACCGCCTCCGAGCAGAAGAACAATCGTCTGAACGGCACGATCGGCAGGGGCTCGGCGAGCCTGGACGTGGGAACAATCAGCGGGAGCATAACCATCTCGAAAATGTAGCCCCCGGTCATCGCGCAATGGTGGCCCCGGACGCGCGGGCCACCAATGCTTTAAGGAGCGTGATCGCCTCTCGCGCGCTCAGGGCCTGTTGCCGGACGAGTGAGCTCCACGTCCTGAAATCCAGGGCGTGCCCCAGGGCGGCCGCAAGCAGTTTCCTCCTCGGACCTCGCACTGACCACCCCTCCTGGAGGATCACCCGCATCAGCGCCCACCTCTCCAGGTAGGCAGCACCGAATTCCGCGAGGTCCGGGCGCAGCAACCGGTCTCTCCCGATGAGTACCCAGCGGTTTTCCGTCCGCGCGTAGTAGGCGAAGAGCTCGAGGAGAGCTCTCCGCAGCCGCGCCTGCGGGTCCGGGACCTTCCGCCAGGCTTCGGCCTCGGGAAGAGGGTTCAGGGCCATGTAGTGGCGCGAGCACGCCCATAGCAGGTCCCGTTCGCTGGGGAAATGGCGGTAGAAAGTCAGGCGCTCCACACCGGCGCGCTCGGCGATCGCCTTCACGGTCGTGCGGGCCGGGCCGAGGGACATGTGCAGGTCCACGGCGGCATCGATGATCCTCTGCCGCGTCTCATTTTGACGCAGGGCCCTCTTCTGCAGGTGGTAGGACCGGGGCATACCGTTAGAACAAAGGCGTATACCCATTTGACTTTCACTCCTTCACACACTATATATGAGTATACACGAATGTTCACCGGAAAATCGGCGAAGCACTCGTGGAGGAGGACGACATGAACGCTCAATATAGCGGACCCCTTGCCATCGCGAAAGCCGACAGAAAGCTGGTCGACCTTGGCGGGCTCGGAGTTCATTTCAAGCTCTGGGGAAAAGAAAGCGGGGGCCGGGTATCGGTCGTCGAGCACCCGATGCAGCCACGACGCCTCGTTCCTCCGCACGTGCACTCAATGGAAGACGAAGTCTCGTATGTCGTGCACGGCCGCTTCGGCGCACGGATCGGTGACGAGATCCTCACCGCCGGCCCCGGAGACTACATCTACAAGCCCTGCGGGGTTCCGCACACGTTCTGGAACCCGACCGACCAGCCCGCCCTGCTGGTCGAGATCATCGCCCCCGCCGGTTTCGAGGTTTTCTTCCTTGAAACCGCGGAGTTTTTTCAATCCGGCGGCAAGCCGGGAAGCCCGGAGCACGGGAAGATCGCCGAGCGCTATGGTCTTACCTTCTTCAGTGACTGGATTCCCGAGCTCAAGTCCCGTTTCGGGCTGAAGCTCCTCGGCGAACCTTAGAACTGCGGCGTGCGCGGGGAAGGCCTTCTCAGACGAGCCTGCTGAACCAGAGCTGCGACAGGAGCGCGCCCAGGAGAAACACGGCGAGCGCAAGACTGGCGAAGAGTGCCGTGACCTCCGTCGTGTCCCTGCCCATCACCAGCCGCACGCTCAACGCCTGGTAGATCCGCATGAGCTCGCCCTCGTCGCTGGCTTTGTAATAACTGGCCGCCGTGTTCTGGGCGATCTTCTTGAGGACGTCCTCGTCCAACGCCACGCGGAAGGACCTGCCCTCCGCGCCGACGATGTCCCCTCGGGTCGTGCCCACGCCCACGGTGAAGACTCGCACTCCCCGATCTGCCGCCTGCTGTGCCGCGTCCAGCGGGTCAGGGCCGGTATTTGTCTGCCCATCCGTAAGCAGGATGATCGCGGCGGATGTATAGGACCCCGGCGCGACGGGTGCCGGCGGCTGCGTATCCGCGCCCGACGCAAGGGGCTGATCGGGCGACGGCTGGGGGTCGGGGGTGGCCGGGGCACCTGCGCCCGGAGTCCAATCCGCCGTTCCGGCGGCCTTGCGGGCGTCCTCGAAAATGGCATCCAGGGAGACGATGATTCCGCTCCCGACGGCTGTCCCCCGCTGCGGCCTCAGCCGCTCTATCGCCGCGTACAGGTCGTCGCGAACGGTTGTGGGCGCCTGCACGAGGGCCGCCGTCGCGCTGAAGGCGACAATGCCCACACGGACGTTGCGGGGCTGCTTCTCGATGAAGTTGCGGGCCGCCGCCTTGGCTGCCTCGATCCGGCTGGGCTTGATGTCGCGAGCCCTCATGCTGCCCGAGATGTCCAGGGCGAGAATCACCGTGCCACGGTTGGATGGCAGCATGACGGTCGCCTGCGGCCGGCTGAGCGCGAAGATTCCCACGGCAAGGCCGGCGAGAAACAGGATCACGGGGATGTGCCGCCGCGCGCCGGGGCCCTTGCCCAGCGCGTCCTTCACAACAATCAGGCTCGAGTAGCGCGCCGCGTACTTGCGGCGCCGCCTCTGTGCCCACACGTAGAGAAGCGCCAGGACCGGAACCAGGAAGAAAAACCACAGCAGGGATGGCCATTGAAGGGACACGCCGAGCCTTCCTCAACCCGCCCGAGGCCGCGCGAGGGCGCGGGAGGAATGCGCCTTGCGTCGTTGGGCGCGCGCCGATGCGAACCGCACGATGTCCCGGGCCATGTCTCCCTCCGTGGACAGGGAGAGGAGATCGACGCCGCGGTGCGTCAACATCGTCTCCAATTCCTCGCGCCGTGTTCGGGCCAGCTCGGCATACCGCCTCCGGAATCCACGGTCGTGGGTGTCCACGAAGAGCTGCTCACCCGTCTCGGAGTCTTCCAGCACCAGGGGCCCCACATCCGGAAGCTCGCCTTCTCCGGGGTCGAAGAGCCGGACCGCGAGGGCCTCGTGTCGATGCGCAACCAGCGCAAGGCGCCGGTCCCAGCCCGGCACGCTCAGGAAATCCGAGACGAGGAAGAGGAGGGAGCGCCGGCGGACCATTCGAAGCGCCGAATCGAGCAGGACGGAAAGGTCGGTGCGCGGAGCCCGCGGCAGGCGGGGCTGCTCCATGAGCTCGCGGATGAGACGCAGGACATGCATGCGGCCGGCCTTCGCGGGAACGATGCGCGTCTCCCCGCCGGTGAAGATCATCGCGCCGACGCGGTTTCCGTGGCGCGTGAGCAACCGTGCAAGCACCGCGGTGAAATCGACCAGCAGGTCCCGCTTCAGCGCACTGGCGCCGCCGTACCCCGCGGATTCTGGCGCGCCAAAGGTCACCGAAGGGCTCATATCCAGCAGGAACCACGCGGTGATGTCTCGGTCCTCGATGAACAGCCGCACCCACGGTTCCGACATCCGGGCGGTCACGTTCCAGTCGATGGCGCGCACGTCATCGGTGAGCTGGTACTCGCGGAGCTCCGCCATCTCGAACCCGAAACCGCGGAAGAGGGTGCGATAATCGCCCTGGAGGAGGCCGTCCATCCGCTTGACGACGGTCCACTCAAGACGCTGCAGGATCCGCTCGGGTTCAGATGACGCCCGCGGCATGGCCCTGGAGCACCTGGGCAGGCGCGGGAACCGCCTGCATCACTTTCTGGAGAATGTCGTCCGTGGTCACCCCGTCCGAGAGCGCTTCGTACGAGGGGATGATGCGGTGGCGCATCACGTCGTGCACGAGATCGCTGACATCCTGGGGGATGACGTACGTGCGTCCGCGGACGAAGGCGAGGGCGCGCGCGCCAATGATCAGATTGATGGAGGCGCGCGGGCTTGCGCCGTAGACGATGTAACGCGCGATGTCGGGCACGCCATGCGTCTCGGGGTTTCGGGTCGCCGCGGCAAGGCGCACGGCGTGCTGCATGAGCAGCGGGTCGACGAACACCCCTTCACAGGCGGTGCGCAGCGCAATAACCTGCTCCGTGGTCACCACGGGCGCCACGTCGGCCCGCGCGCCCGTCATTCGCTGAACGATCACGAACTCCTCCGCTTCGCTGGGGTACTCGACGAGCACCTTCATCATGAACCGGTCGACCTGCGCCTCGGGGAGCGGATACGTGCCGTCGGTCTCGATCGGGTTCTGCGTGGCCATGACCAGGAACGGCTCGGGGACGCGGAAGGTCTCTCCCCCGATGGTCACCTGTTTCTCCTGCATGACCTCCAGGAGGGCGCTCTGGACCTTCGCCGGTGCCCTGTTGATTTCGTCCGCGAGAAGCAGGTTGGCGAAGACCGGGCCGAGAGAAATGCTGAACTCCCCCGTCCTCTGGTTGTAGATGCGGGTGCCCACCAGGTCCGCGGGCACGAGGTCCGGTGTGAACTGAATTCTCTTGAACACCCCGCGCACGGCGGCGGCAAGGGTCTTCACCGTGAGGGTCTTGGCCAGGCCCGGGACCCCCTCCACGAGGAGGTGCCCTTCCGAGAGCAGCGCAATGAGCACCCGCTCCAGGAGATGGTCCTGCCCCACGATGACCTTCTTCACCTCGTAGAGGATCTGCTCCATTGTCCGCGCCTGCTCGATGGCGGCCGTGTCCTTTTCGTACTGCATGTCTTCCCCTCTGCTCCCTGTGCTTTTTCTATACCGGCGGAAAACCGATTGCCGAGCCGGTATCATCGATCGGAATGGCGAACCCGATGCCGATGAACACGTCCTGGGTGGTCGGATTCAGAAGCGACGCGACTATTCCTACAACCTCCCCGGCCCTGTTCAAC
>JBEKTX010000330.1:0-3869 GCA_049515615.1 Spirochaetia bacterium | reverse complement strand
GTTCTCCTCGGCGCGCTTATCTTCTCCGGGTTCCTGGATGCTGTCTCGGTGATGCGGGAATGGACGGTGCAGAAGACCGTGTTCCTCGCCGAAACGACCAATCACCTTGTGCTGGCGGGAAGCGCCGTGCTCATCGGCTGCCTTCTGGGAATCCTGATCGGAGTCCTCTCGGTCCGCCGCCTCCTGGTGAGACGCATCGCATTCTTCATCCTCAATATCGTGCAGACCATTCCGAGCCTCGCCCTGTTCGGCCTTCTTATCCTCCCCCTTGCGACCCTTTCGCGGCGGTTTCCGCTCCTGCACGACCTGGGCATCAGCGGGATCGGCAGGGCCCCGGCGATTCTCGCGCTCTCCTTCTATGCAATGCTCCCGATTGCCCGCAACACCTTCACGGCCCTCGCCCAGATCCCGGCGTCCCTCCGTGACGCGGGGAAGGGAATGGGCATGACCCGCGGACAGCTGCTCGCGCGCGTGGAGGTGCCCCTTGCGCTCCCCCTGATCCTGGCGGGAGTCCGCACGGCGGCTGTCCAGTCCGTCGGGAACGCGGTGGTCGCTGCCCTGATCGGCGCCGGAGGCCTGGGGGTCTTCATTTTCCAGGGGCTGGGCCAGTATGCCGCTGACATGATCCTCCTGGGAACCCTGCCGGTCATCGCCATGGCGGTGATCGTCGACATGCTGCTGGGCGGCCTGGTGCGGCTCATCACTCCAAAGCCGCTTCGCGAGGCCGCCGCATGATCCGTTTCGAAGGAGTGACCCGTCTTTACGGTGCAGTGAAAGCGGTGGACCGCCTGGACCTCGCGATCCTCGACCGGGAGCTGTGCGTCCTGGTGGGACCTTCGGGCAGCGGCAAATCCACCATGCTGCGCATGATCAATCGACTCATCGAGCCCACCGAGGGCGCAGTTTCCCTGGACGGGACGGACGTGAGGGCGATGAAGCCGGAAATCCTCCGCCGAAGCATCGGCTACGTCATCCAGAACGTCGGACTCTTTCCCCACCTCACCGTGGCGGCGAACGTGGCGACGGTGCCCCAGCTTCTCGGCTGGGAGCGGCCGCGGATCGAGGCGCGCGTCGAGCGGATGCTCGCCCTGGTGGGCATGGATCCGGCCGTGTACCGCGGCCGCTATCCCCACGAGCTTTCAGGGGGTGAGGCCCAGCGGATCGGCGTGGCCCGAGCTTTGGCATCGGATCCGCCGGTCATCCTCCTGGACGAACCATTCAGCGCCGTCGACCCGGTGACCCGGCTGAGGCTCCAGGACGAGTTCCTCTCGATCCAGAGGGAGCTCAGGAAAACCGTGGTCTTCGTGACCCATGACGTGGACGAGGCGATCCGTCTCGCCGACAGGATCGCGGTGGTGCGGGCCGGCCGGCTCGTCCAGTTCGACGCGCCCGAGCGGATACTGGAGAGTCCCGCCGACCCCTTTGTCGCCGCGTTCGTCGGCGCCGACCGGGCGCTGAAGAGACTTTCGCGATTTCCCGTCCGCGAGTACGTGAAGCCGGCAGCCTCGGCAAGGATCGACGATGAGCCGGGCATGCGGCGGGCAGGGGCCCGATTCCTGTGGATCGTCGACCCGGCAGGCACCCTCATCGGCAGCCTCGACACGACGCTCGCGGCGCGCTGCGCAGACCTGCACGATTGCATCTCAACCGAGAACATCCGGGAAATGGCCGTCCAGCCGGACGCCTCGCTGAAGGAAGCGCTCTCCCGGATGCTCGGAACCAGCGCGCGCACGCTCCCCGTGGTGGACGCGGTGTTCCGGCTGCTCGGGGAGCTCAGCCTGAGCGATGTCGAAGAGGCTTCCGAGCGGCAGACGGGCCGTGCAGCCGGGGAGCAGCCGTGAGCCGCGCGCGCGCCGCCGCCGGTCCGTGGATCACCGTCGCTCTCCTCGGCGCCCTGTTCCTGCTCCTGATATCGAGCACCGGTCTGTGGCAGTGGGGACTGCGCATCCTGTTCCCCGATGTGCGAGATCTCCTCTATCCGCGGGCAGACCCGGCATGGCTCGTCGGCGAGCACCTCCTGCTGGTCGGCGTCTCCAGCCTTCTCGCCATTACGGTCGGCGTCGGGGCGGGCGTGCTGGTCACGCGCCCGGGCGGCCGCCAATTCCTCCCCGTCGCGGAAAAACTGGCCGCCGTGGTCCAGACATTCCCTCCGGCCGCGGTGCTCGCCCTCTCCGTCCCCGCCCTCGGATTCGGTTTCAGGCCGACGATCGCGGCGCTCTTCCTGTACAGCGTTCTGCCGATCATGCGCAACACCCTGGGAGGGCTCGCCTCGGTTTCCGCGGACGCGGTGGATGCCGCGCGTGGGATGGGAATGACACCTTTGCAGGTCCTGGCGAGAGTCGAGCTGCCGCTTGCATTGCCGGTGATCCTTGCGGGTGTGCGCACGTCGGTGATCGTCAACGTCGGGACGGCGACAATCGGCGCCACCATCGGCGCCGGCGGCCTTGGCGCGCCGATCATCTCCGGGCTCGTGAACCAGAACCCCGCCTTCCTGGCCGAGGGAACCATCATCGTGGGGCTCATGGCCCTCACGATCGACACGGCTTTTGCCGCGGTGGAGGGGAGCATTCCCCGGGGCGCGCGCGGGCCTGACGGCGACGGTCCTTCGCGGGGGCGCGGGTGAACCTCGCCGGGCGGCTCGCGGCCCTCCCCCCGCCGCTCAGGATCCCGGGTGGTCGTCGAGGTTTTCGAATCTGATTGACCGCCAAAATCGCGCGCGAGTATCTTCCCTACCATGTCTGACTCGATGCGATTGAGGTCCGGAGCCTGGGTGCTCACCGCCACGATCCTGGCTTCCAGCATGGCGTTCATCGACGGGACCGCCCTCAACGTTGCCCTGCCGGCCCTTCAGGCCGGCCTTCACGCGAGCGGGGAGCAGCTCCTGTGGGTGGTCAACGCATACCTGCTGATGCTCGCGGCCCTGATCCCCATCGGCGGCTCGCTCGGAGACGTGCTCGGACGCAGGAAGATATTCGCCGTGGGAATCTGCCTTTTCATGCTCGCATCGCTGGTGTGCGGGCTCGCGCCGAGCATCGGATTCCTGATCGCGGCGAGGCTCATCCAGGGCGTGGGAAGCGCGCTCATGATCCCGGGCAGCCTTGCGATCATCACCGCTTTCTTCGGCCATGAGACCAGGGGGAAAGCCATCGGCACCTGGTCGGCGTTCACGACGATCGTCACCGTCGTGGGCCCGATCCTCGGAGGGGTGCTGTCGAACGTGGGGCTGTGGCGCGGCGTCTTCCTGATCAACCTTCCGCTCGGAGTACTTGCCCTTCTCGTGCTGTTCCTGAAAGTGCCGGAGAGCCGGGACGAGAAGTCCTCTGGACGGATCGACTACCTGGGGGCGGCCCTCCTTGCTGTCGGGCTTGCGGGACCCACCTACGGCCTGCTTTCCGCGCCCGCAATGGGATTCGCCGATCCGAGGGTGTTTGGATCCCTCCTGGCCGGAGTCTTTGCCCTTGCCGCGTTCCTGCTGGTGGAGGCGCGCAGCGCGCACCCCATGATTCCGCTGGGTCTGTTTTCTTCACGCACGTTCAGCGGCGTGAATCTGCTCACATTCGGCTTGTACGGCGCCTTGAGCGCCGGCACATTTTTCCTGTCCCTGAACATGGTCCAGGCCCAGGGCTACAGCATGGCCGCCGCCGGGTTCGCCTTCACGCCCTTCGCACTGGTCCTGACGGCCCTGTCGCGGTGGGCAGGCGGGCTGGTTGACAGGGGGGGACCGCGGCTCCCGTTGATCATCGGCCCGGCGATTTCTGGCGCCGCGTTTCTCGTCATGGCCTTCAGCGGGCTTTCGGACGGCCCGGCGCACTACTGGGTGACTTTCTTCCCCGGCGTCATTCTCCTTGGCATCGGCATGGGGATCACCG
>JBEKTX010000329.1:0-3878 GCA_049515615.1 Spirochaetia bacterium | reverse complement strand
CGGAAGGCATTCGAAGCCGATGGCCTTTCGGTGGAACAGTTCATCTCGTTCGGTTTGACACAAAAGACACTAAGTCAGTTCAGCGCGGGCGGCTGGGCGCTCCTGGAAACATTCAGGTAATCACAATCAGCCCCAGGTGTGTGAACACCGATCGGCTGCAACCCTTCACTTTTGGCCCAAACGGTGAGGATTTGGAAGTCGCATCTGATACGTGAGATTGAATTAGACAAAACCTTGGTAGAGCGAGCGAGGAGAATCGAACTCCCGACTCCAGCTTGGGAAACCGTTGCCCTTGTTCCTGTATCTATCCCGGATGTATCCCAATGGTAAGGGACGAAACTTGATCGATTTCGATATGTATCCCCAATCTATCCCGACAGCGCGGATAATTCGTGGCACACTTTGTGGCACACTTTCCCTTCTGGATCAGGATCCATTGATCGAAACCGTCATCACATACGGGGGAAAGGAGATCGTGTCCCACTGGCGTAGCACCAGGGCCGCGGAGGCTCGGCTGTAACCGGTGAGCTGGACAAACTCATCCAGGATCCTTCTCTTGTGTCTGCGGTCGGCTTTCTGGTAGCGGCGGAAGATCTGTTGGACTACGGCACAGCGTTCCTTCATCGTTAACCTCGCGTTTCCGCTTCTCCACGCCACCAGCATGGCGCAGCCAGAAGCTTCAGCTAGATTTCTCCGTGAGGCATCGCGCTCGGCTGAGCTAGAATTTGGTTGAGGCAATGCGTCTCATGGACATCAAAACCGACGAGTTGTACGCTTCCATCGCGACCTCCGTCCAAGCCTGCCGCTGGTCTGTATTCTTTCAACAGGCGGAGGTCCCGCCGTATTGTTCATAGAAAAGGGTATTTCATGCCGAAAGTGGTCTTTTTCGCCATTCCGGCTCACGGCCACATCAACCCAACACTGCCTATTGTCACCGGACTCGTTTCCAGAGGCGAAAAGGTGATCTACTACACGTCGTCAGCCTTCGCCGCAAAGGTTGCCGCGACAGGGGCCGAGCTGCGGATCGTACGTTCGCGTTTCGATCGCCTCATCGAAGAGAAGGCGATGACCATGGGCAGGAATGCCTTTTGGATTGCTGCAAGGTTGATGGAAGCTTCCCTTGAACTCATCGACCCCGTGCGCGAGGAGCTGCGACGCGAGAAACCAGACTACATCGTGCACGATGCGATGGCCATCTACGGACGGGCAGTCTCACAATTGCTCGGCGTCCCGGCGCTCTGTACCATTCCAGGTCCCTGCCTGGGTCAGGGTCGGCCTGCGGATGTGCCGCTCTGGTTCGCTCTGGATATCGTGCGGCAGGGACTTGTAGCTCCCCGGGAAATCGTCAGGTACTACTCCTCGTCACGTCGAATGTGCGCCAGGTACGGGCTCAGCTTTGGCTGGCCCCTGAAGGTCTTTTTCAGCTACGAAGAGCTGAGCATCATCACGACATCTCGCCTATTCCAACAGCTCGCCGTCAGCCTGGATCCGAGGAAGTTTGTCATCGCCGGGCCACTCCTCGCCCGCTCGGAAGAAGGATCGTTCATGGAGGGATGCGACGCGAAGCGCAAACTCGTGTACGTATCGCTGGGAACCGTGTATAACAAAGACAAGAGCTTCTTCAGCGAATGCTTCGAGGCTTTCAGGAATTCAGAATACAGGGTATTGGTTTCAATAGGAACAGCAATCGACCCCGAGAGCCTCGGGGAAGCGCCCTCCAATTTTACGCTGGCTCCCTCTGTTCCCCAGATGCAGGTCTTGAGGGATGCCACGGTCTTCGTCAGCCATGGAGGAATGAACAGCCTCAACGAAGCCCTGTATCACGGAGTGCCCCTGGTCCTCGTACCGCGGGCGCTGGATCAGTTCATGAACTGCAGGATTGCAGCCAACCTGGGCGCGGGCATTTGGGTGAGAAGGCCAAGCGGGCCGAATCTCCGCACGGCGGTCGACCGGGTCGTGAACGAGCCGGGCTTCAAGGACAGGGCCCGAAGACTCTCCGCAGAGATCAGGGCGGAACCGGGGATACCGAAGGCTCTGGAAGCGATCGATGAGTTCAAGCGTGCTCACGGAATCGTCTGAGCCTCGAAATCCCATGAGCTTATGGGCGAATCATGTCGGCAACAGCCGGGGCGCAATTCGGGACCTGGGATTGAGCGAAGGGCCGCCAGGAGGAACTCGTGAAAGATAGAGACAGCTTTTTCGGCGCTTTCGCCTACTTTCGGTCCACGGTCGGTGGAAGGCGCCAGAACTTGTGGGACAACGCCCGCATCGTCCTCGCCGATCTGCCGGTCAGCGCGGTCAAGGCCCAGCACCTGTTGCCCTGCGGGCTGAAGCTCAGCGAGCCGGCCACGGCTACCCTCTTTGTCGCATACTATCCGACGACGTCCTTCACGGCGCCCTACCGCGAGGCCGCGCTCCTCCTGCACGTGCGCCATTGGCTCGGAGCAGGCAGGCACTGCTCCTGGATGGTGTTGGACGACGACACTGCCCTTATCTACGGCCGCGAACTCCTGGGCTATCCCAAGAAGATGGCAGCGCTCGAGTTCGCGGAGGATGGCGAACGTGTGCGGGCCCGCGTGACCCGGCGCGGTGTCACGGTCCTGGCCCTGGAATGCGCCAAGGGCGCGCTGAAGGCCAGTCCGCCGCCGGTCTTCGACATCAAGACCTACAACGTGGGCGGCCCCGGCTCGTGGTTCGTTTTCAATCCCCTCTGGATGTTCCGCCCCCGTGAAGTGATCCACGAGGCGCGCGAATGCGCGCTGAAGCTCAAAGTCCGGCCCTCGGAGTGGGACCCCATCGCCGACCTCATCACAGGCAGCCCGATCAACCCCCGCTTCGTGGTCATGGACCTCTGCAGCTCCCACTACAATTTCCCGGTGGGACTTACCGGCCTTGCATTTCTCTTGCGCAACTACAATCTCCGGTTCCGTTGACGCCGTGAGCCGGAAGAGAAATGCCGAGACCGAGAGCTGCTATCGCCGCACGCTCAGGCCGTAGTGGCGCCGCAGCCTTCCTTCGAGCAGCCGGGCCAGCACATGCCACCCCGCCAGCATCAGCAGGGTGACGGGACGGGGGAACTCACTTCCGTCGCCGCCTTGAGCAAGCAGCAGACCGACTCGCTGCAGCCTCTGCCGCAGGTTTCTGCGTAGCGAGTACGCGTCAAAATACAGATTCGAGAAGCGAACCAGAAACCGATCGAGGCTCAGGCGGGTGGGCACGATCGCATGCGCGAAGTCGAAGAACTCATAGGGCATGTTGATGCGCGAATGCTGCTGCTCGTACAGAACGGTGCCCGGAAGCGGGGTAAGGACCACGAAAAGCGGATGGCTCAGATTCGTCCGTTCGACGAACTCGGAGAGTGCGTCGAAGTCATCTTCGTCAAAATCCGGATCGACAAGCAATTGGGCGAAGGGCGTAATGTCGAGACGGTGCAGGATGCGAATTGCCTCCTCGTTGATCTTCGTGCTCGTGCCCTTCCCAAGTTTTGAAAGGCCGGCGTCGCTTGCCGCTTCCAGGCCGATGGTGATGTCCTTCAGTCCGGCCCGTCGCCAGGCCGCGAAAAGCTCCGGGTGTTTCACCACCGTGTCGGCGCGGGTGTAGCCGGTGTAGCGTCTGCCTGCGTTTTCGTGCTGGACCCGGCGGCAAAGCTCCTCCGCCCGCTGCGCGTCGGCGAAGGTGTGATCGTCTGCGAAGAAGACGCGAACTCCCCGGGGAAGCGTCTCGAGCTCCCGAGCAACGTCCTCCGGGGTCCGAACCAGTACGCGCCCTCCGGCAGCCCGCCAGCAGGCGCAGAACGTGCACCGGCCGGGGCATCCGCGTGTCGTGTTGACGAGGTAGGTCCTGCGTCCCAGTTCGTCCCGATACCGCCCCCCGTACCG
>JBEKTX010000328.1:0-3883 GCA_049515615.1 Spirochaetia bacterium | reverse complement strand
GCCCTGATACTGTCGGAAAGCCAAGCGCACAAGGCGCTTCTCTTCTCTCGATCCGTATTTTTCTACGTACAAAACTTGCGCCCGCGCCTGTTCCAGATCGCTAAACGCTTTCTCAGCGCTCAGCTTATCGTCGGTAGGCTTGCCGTTCACGATCTTAAGCACTGTTCCCGATACCTTCTTAGCTCCGGCTTTCTCTGGTAAAC
The DNA here is from genome assembly GCA_049515615.1 of Spirochaetia bacterium. GTDB lineage: Bacteria > Spirochaetota > Spirochaetia > SZUA-6 > Fen-1364 > Fen-1364. The sequence goes on along the minus strand of JBEKTX010000328.1, from coordinate 3,680 downwards.
GCGCTGAGGTCTGCTTTGACCTCTTCTTCGAGGCGGCTTTGTTTGTCTTAGGCATGGCAGCCATCATATCGGCTCAGCTTGCCAGCCGTCAATCCTTAGGTTGCCTCGCTCCAGTCAGGTCACAGAACGCACGGAAGCAGCTCAGATCTCATGTTGTAGGCACCCCATTAACGGCCAGTAGAGACGCAACCCCTCTTGCGCACGCCATCCTGCAGGTTGACGATAATCTCCAGTGCTTGACACGAGAGCCCCCGGGAAGACGGGGGGCTTTTTGATTGCCCCAAACGCGCGTAGCGGGCCGTGGTGCGATCTTCCGATGCGGCCTATCTCTAGTTTGTCGGAGGTGCAGGGGCCGGCGTTGGAGGTGCAACTTCTTGGATCTGTATCTTGTCTCCAGCTTGCTTGGCAAGTTCCTGAACATTAATCAATGGGAGTATGACCCCCGGAAAGCCTGCGTTGATCGTAAGGGAAGACAGCGCGGACCTGAAGAACGGAAAAAGCACCGCCGGGATCTGAACTCGAACGAGATTCGCTTCCAGTTCGGGGGCCAAGGGCCCCTCTACAACTTTGAAATAGCCGGATACTCCGGCCCGTCCCTGAGCGATTCTATTGCCCTCCGCATGGTCGGAGGAGAAGTAGATTGAAAGGGCAACGTCAAGGCCGCCCACATACGCGTTATCTGAAATGATGTGCAGCGGATTCCGAATGTTGACTGAAAGCTCCAATTGATCAGGGACCAAGACGCCGTTGAAAAGCAGGCTCTTTGTGTCCTTTGTGACGTCAAGGCTAAGGATATCAACCTTGTACGATACAAATTGGAAAGCTGAGGCTATGCCGCCCATGCGTATGGCTCGTGAACATCCGATTCGGACAGCGGAACCGAGATCGGCCATTCCAGATTCCGTACAAAGCTGCCGCCGTGAGCCACCATAACATTGGAAGCAACTACTTGCGGGGTTGCCGTGTATGCCCAAAATATTCCCCGCGTAGTCCAAGACCACGTAGACGCAGGGGCAACGACAACTACGAGGTTTTGGCGACCATCAAGCAGCTCATTGCGTCTGAAAAACTTCCGCCCAACATCAAAGCTTTTCAAGACAAGCTTGAGGCCATCGTGCAAAAACATTACGACACACTTGAAGGCCTGCGCTCAAATAGGCAGTTCGACTAACCCGCGTACTTCTCGCATATCTCGATTAACCGTGCAGACGCGTGCGCTCTCAGCCCGCGTTGCGGCATGATAGAGTCTCTGGAAAGGGTGTTGCGCTTGACTCTTGAAGTAGCCTCTACATGGGGACATTATCAACAATTGCATCGGGGAGGTGGCGGTCTCCCTTAAGGAGGATGTATGAAGCGGAAAATAGTGTTGGTGGCGGTCGTCTGCTTCATGTTCGCTGTCCTAACGATCTCAGCAATACAAGTGCACACGGAGAAATGGGTGTGTACGGTGTGTGGGTATGTCTATGATCCCGAGAAGGGGGATCCGGAAAGCGGAATCGCCGCCGGAACGCCCTTCGTGAAACTGCCCGCCGATTGGGTCTGCCCCGTGTGCGGTGCGAGCAAAAGCGATTTCGAAAGAGAATCCGACTGACCAGCTGCTTCTCCTTTCCGTGAAACGAGAGCCGGGGCCTTCCCGGCTCGTTGACTTTTCTCCGCGTTATCTTACACGGAACGTCGAGAAAGTATTTTTACCAAATTCTCCTGCAGCTTCAGGCTCAACGACAGCAAATGTCGTCTGACTTTTAGGACTTCTACACTTATTCAGCGATGACTCGCAACACCGTCTTGAGGAACCGGTTTCAATATGTTGTCTGGTCCTACTTGTGTCCTCTCAAAACCGCCAGGGCCTCGGTGATTTCACGTCCCTTGACCTCGATAATTTCCATTAGCCCTTCAGCGTGACGATCGTTCTTCCGAATCCGCCCTCTTCGGGCAACGAAAAACGGAAGCTCTCGACCGCCGGAAGGCTCTTGAGATATCGGTGGACGGCGGTCCGAAGGATGCCCTCCCCTTTTCCATGCACAATCGTGAACTCCCGCAGCCCATGCAGAAGAGCGCTGTCGAGCTGTTTCTCGACGAGCTTCATCGCCTCATCGAGCCTCATTCCGCGGATGTGAAGGTCCAGCACCGGGGGATCCACTGGTCCGGCTGCGGTGAAGCTCACGGAAGGCGCGGCGTTTTCCCCGGGACCGCTCAGAGGCGCGGGGCGCAGCTCTCCTGGCGGAAGGGACAACCTGAGTGTCTCGGTTTCCACGATCCATCTCGCGCCCTTGTCGGGCCGCACCGCCCGGCCCCGTCGCCCCGTCCGCGCAATGATGACATCCATCCCCGGATGTATCTCGAATGAGGCGCCGGGAGCAAGCGCGTCTCTTTCCTCCACGATCCGTTTCTCCTCTGATTCGATCCGCGACTGAATCCTTGCGGCAAGCCGGCCGAAATCCGACCCCGCCGAGGCGCCGGTTTTCTCGCGCAGCTCCTCCCAGTCCTTTCTTGCCTGGCCGATGAAATCTCGAAGCTCCTTCAACCCGTGCCGCCGAAGCTCCAGCTCCTTCTGCCGCAGGGTGAGCTCCTGCAGGTCGGCCTTCCTCCTCTTTTCCCTCAGCTCGTTTTCTCTCGCCTTGTGTTCGTCTTCCGCAACCGTGAGCTTCTGGTGACGTTCGGCGAGATGAGAAACGAGCCGGGAGATGTCGGTCCGCTCGTCATCGAGGTAGGAGAATGCGCTCTGCACCACATTTTCCGGCATGCCGCTCCTGCGCGCGATCTGCAAGGCGTGGCTTTCTCCCGGCACGCCCATGAGGATCCGGTAGGTCGGCGAGAAGGTTTCCCGGTCGAATCCCATCGAGGCATTCTGTGCTCCCGGCCGGGTGGCGCCGTAATTCTTGAGGATGCCGTGATGAGTGGTGGCAAGCACGATGCACCCGCGCGCCATGAAATGGTCCAGGAGCGACATCGCCAGCGCCACGCCCTCCTGAGGGTCGGTCCCTGCGCCCAGCTCGTCCATGAGCACCAGGGACCTGGCGCCGGCGCTGCGGACGATTGTGGCGAGGTTCTTCACGTGCGCGGAGAAAGTCGAGAGGGACTGCTCGATGGACTGCTCGTCGCCGATGTCCGCATAAACCGAGTCGAAGAGAGGCAGGGCGGAGCCCTCGGCCGCCGGAATTTCCATCCCGAACTGGTTCATCAGGGCAAGGATGCCAACCGTTTTCAGGCTGACGGTCTTCCCGCCGGTGTTCGGACCAGTGATGATGAGCACGCGTTGATCGCCTCCCACCATGACGGTGACGGGAACCACGATGCTCCCAAGAAGCGGGTGCCGCGCATCAATCAAAGACACCCTCTGTGTATCCTCCTCGGCTCTTCTGCACCCGTGGGAAACTGCGTACCGCGCCCTTGCCAGCCAGGTGTCCATTGCCGAGACGGCGCGGACAAGGAGGCGCACGTCCGCCGTCTTCCGCGATACCTCTGAGGTCAACTCCCGGAGGATCCTGCGCGCCTCCAGTCGGTAGAGGTTCTCCTCCTGCACGATTGCATTGTTCTTTTCCACGATTTCCAGCGGCTCGATGAACAGCGTGGATCCGCTGGACGACATCTCGTGCACAATTCCCTTGACCCGGCCCTTGTACTGCGACTTCAGGGGGAGCACGACCCGACCGTCACGCTGGGTCGGGGTCGTGGTCTGC
>JBEKTX010000327.1:0-3931 GCA_049515615.1 Spirochaetia bacterium | reverse complement strand
TGCCAGGCCGAAGCCAAACACCTCACGAGGCTCCACGAGTCCCTCCCGCGGTCCGATTTCGCGGTGCTCTCGGTGAATGCGGACAGCGAAGACCCCGCGAGCCTCTATGCGTTCGACCGATTCTTCCACATCCCCTGGCCCACGCTTCTGGACCCGGGATCCCCCGCGGGGAGCTTCAAAGATGCCGGCGGCGCAGGACCTGTCACACGCGCATACGGTGTGGAGTTGTACCCGACGTTTTACATCATTGATGGCAAAGGCCGGATAGCGTGGAGAAACGACCGGGAACAGCCCGACATGCTCATCTCGCAGAAGCTGCATGACGCTGCGGGGAAGTAAGCCTGTCACCTGGCTCGGATTCGCGCTCCGCATGGTCGCGGCTGGAGTGTGGATCATCGCCGGGGCGGCAAAGATCCCTCAAATCCAGACCTTCCAGGTGCTGGTCCAGAGATACGGCATACTTCCTGATGCCTTGACAGCTCCGATCGCCTACATATTGCCGTTCTTCGAATTGGCTCTCGGACTGTATCTCGCGGTGGGGCTGTTCGTTCGGGGAACCGCGCTGGTGGGAACGGTTGTTTTCGCGGTATTCCTCGTCGCCCAGACATCAGCCTTGATGAGGGACATCAGCCTCGACTGCGGCTGTTTCGGAGCGCTCATGCAGACCACGGTCGGTCCACTGACGATTCTCAGGGATTTCGGCCTTGGGATGCCCACCTTCCTCATGCTTGCCTTCCCTTCACGCACGCTCTCCCTCGACCACAGGCTCTTCGGCGCGAAGAACCTGTTCGGCGGGATCCCCTCAGGCTCACTGAATAGCTGACTGAAATAGTAGACTATTGAAACTCTTGTTAATAAATTCTTGTCTCAATGGCCTCTGGCCAGAAGGAGAGACGATGAATCGATTCATGACAACCCTTGCGCTGTCAGCCGCGGTGCTTGTCGCTTCGGCAGGCTTTGCAGCAGCGCAGTCCAACTCGATCCAGGTCAAAACGAGCCCGAACGGGGTCAACTATCTCACGGACGACAATGGGATGACCCTCTATTACTTCACCTCGGACACAAATGGGCAGAGCTCATGCTACGGAGGTTGTGAAAAGGCGTGGCCCGTCTTCCATACGGCGTCGGTAATGGTGTCCGATCCGCTCATGGCTTCCGATTTCGGGACAATCACCCGGACGGACGGGAACAAGCAGACAACCTACAAGGGGTGGCCGCTGTACTACTGGTACCTGGACAAGGTCTCCGGCGACATGGCCGGGGAGGGAGTGCACAAGGCCTGGTACGTTCTCACGGTCCCTTCCTACACGGTCATGATCGGGACCAACAAAGCGGTCGGCAATTACCTTGTTGACGGCAGCGGCAACTCGCTGTACTGGTTCACCAAGGACAAGGTCGACATGAGCGCGTGCTCGGGTGACTGCATCAAGGCGTGGCCGGCTTTCACTACGGACACCTTCGTGGTTCCTTCCGCGCTGAAGGCGTCGGACTTCGGCACCATCAGCAGGTCCGACGGCGCCACTCAGGCGACCTATAAGGGCTACCCTTTGTACTACTTTGGGAAGGACAAGATGCGCGGGGACGTGACGGGCCAGAACGTGTTCAAAGTCTGGTACGTGATCGATCCGGAGAAGTTCCCGCCCAAAATGTAGCTCGCCTCACAGCTCTTCTGCGTTCATTGAGCCGGAGCCCTCCCGGTGGGTTTCGGCTCGTCTTTTGGGCGGCACGATGCTGCCTATGGACGTGATCGCGTGCGGGCGCGGAAGGGGCACGCATCACCAGTGTTGTTTGTAGTCAATTCCTGACTCCCTTTTGCATATTTCCACTTGCACATCTCCACCGCGAGCTGGTGAAAAGCGGGGAGGGTAAGGAAGTGTGCGAGACTCCGGCGGCTTTGTCTGATACATTGGTGACATGGTCCCGCACGCGGAGCTCCGGCAGCGCGTCGCCGATGTGCTCCCGGAGATCGTTTCGATACGCCACTCCCTCCATCGCATTCCGGAGACCCATTTCCAGGAGAGGGAAACTGCCGCGGTCATCCGGGCCTTCCTCGGCGGCAGCTCCCTGGACATTCTTCCGCCCCTGCTGCAGACCGATACGGTCGGGCTCCTGAAGGGCGGCACCGACGGCCCGTGCATTCTCCTGCGCTCCGACATTGACGCCCTGCCGGTGCAGGAGCGCTCCGGTGCGGCATGGAGCTCGGAACGCCCCGGCCGCGCGCATTCCTGCGGACATGACGGGCACATGGCGATCCTTCTCGGCACCGCGCGAGTGCTGGAGACCTTTGCCCGGGAGCTTGCCGGCAGCGTTCGATTCGTCTTCCAGCCCGCCGAGGAGGAAGCGGCAGGCGGCAAGGCGCTCATCGATAAGGGTCTCCTGGACATCGCACCCCGCCCCACGGCAGCCTTCGCCCTGCACGGCTGGCCGGGTGTACCCGTGGGCTGCGTGAGCTCGGCTGCCGGCCCGGCAATGGCGGAGGCGGACACTTTCCGGATCATCGTGAGCGGACGGGGAGGCCACGCGGCCCTCCCGCACCGCGCCGTGGACCCTGTATTGACCGCGGCGCAGGTAGTCACCGGCCTTCAGTCAATTGTGTCGCGATCCATGGACCCGCAGGACTCAGTGGTCCTCTCGATCTGCCGCATCGAGGGCGGGAATACAAGCAATGTCATCCCTGACGAAGTCCTCCTGGAAGGCACCACGCGCTATTTCGAGCGTTCCCTCCAGGGCATTCTTCGCGAAGGCATTCGGCGCACCGTGGAAGGCATCTGCGCGGCATCGGGTTGTACGGCGGAAGTGGTCTACGAGGAGGGCTACGTGCCCCTGGTCAACCATCAGTCCGCCGTGGATTTCGCCCGGAACGTCGTCACCGCCTACCTGGGCCCCGCGAGCTGGTTCTCCGAGCATCCCCGCACGATGGGCGCGGAGGATTTCGCATTCTATCTCGAGCGCATGCCCGGGGCGCTCCTGCGCCTCGGCCTGGGTGAGGAATGGCAGCCTCTTCACTCGGCGGGCTTCGACTTCAACGACCGGTCACTGGAGCCGGGAATCGTCACATTGGCCGGGCTGGCGCTCGAGTTCTGCAGGCGATAGGAAGGGACAGGCATGGCAAAAGCGAGGATCATGGTGGTCGAGGACGAGGGGGTGGTGGCAATGCAGGTCGCCGAAACCCTGAAGGGGCTTGGCTACGAGGTGCCGCTCATCGCGATGACCGGCGAGGAGGCCGTATCGAAGCTCCTGGAGACCGAGCCTGACCTCGTGCTCATGGACATCCATCTCAGGGGCGGCGTCAGCGGGATCGAGGCGGCGCACCGCATCCGGCAGCGGCTCGACGTCCCCATCGTCTACCTCACGGCTTTTTCGGATTCGGAGACCCTCGCCCAGGCGCAGCTCACCGAGCCTTACGGATACGTGCTGAAGCCTTTCGAGGAGAAGAGCCTGCATGCCATTCTGCAGATGTCCCTCATGAAGCACCGCCGCACCCGCGGCATCCGCGAGAACGGGTGGTGGATGTCCGCCGTCGCCGCGAGCATGATGGAGGCGGTGATCATCTGCGACCCCAAGGGCTACGTGAAGTTCACCAATCCGTCCGCGGAGTCTCTCCTGGGCAGGAAGAGCCAGGACGTCCTGGAAACCCGCATGGCAGAGAGCGTGCAGCTCGTGGATGCAGAGACTCGCGCGCCCGTGCAATTCCCCGTCACGGAGCCCTTCCTGGAAGGAAAAAGCACGCTGCGCGCGAACTGCCGCCTGGTGCTCGGGGAAGACCGCGAGATCCCCGTGGAGTTCAGCTCCTCGCCGCTTCGCAGCCCCGAGGGTACGCTTTTCGGCATCCTGTACGTCTTCCGGGAAACCAGCGAGCGCGAACGGATACAGACCGTCGTCCTGCGCCAGCTTGAAGAGCTGGCCGTGGTGCAGAAGCGTCTCCTGCCGT
>JBEKTX010000326.1:0-3942 GCA_049515615.1 Spirochaetia bacterium | reverse complement strand
TGTAATCCGATACAGCTCTTCGGATGCAACGAATTCGCGCGCAGGCTGCGTCACCGGCGCGGCGTCGGGAACGGCCGCAGGTTTCTCCGGCTGCTTTTCAACAGGCGCGTTCGCCGGATGGGACTCTGTGGTTTTGGCCGGCGGCGAAACGCAGGAAGTCGCGAACGCCGCGGCGCATACGAGGACGCTGAGCAGTCTTCCGCCTGCCACCATCACCATCAATTCTATTCCCCCGCATGGCCTTTGTCAAAGATTTTTCCCTTGCTCCTGAGGGGTGCCTCGGCTATTCTCGGGCCATGTTCAAGGTTCTTCTCCCGGGCACATATGATCCTCCGACGAACGGCCATTTGAACATCCTCCGTCGCGCCTCGCGGCTGTTCGGCGCGGTTCAGGTGGTGATCGCCGTGAATCCGTCCAAGGGCTACCTCTTCGATGCCGACGAGCGGCTCTCGATGATGACCGAGCTCGCGCAGGGCCTGCCGAACGTCGCGGTCTCCACGTGGAACGGGCTCATCGTTGATTTTGCGGATCGCATCGGCGTTCACGTCATCGTGCGGGGCGTGCGGGCACTCGCGGATTTTGAATACGAGTTCGAGCTTTCCCTGATGAACAAGTCCCTCAACCCGAGGATTGAGACGATATTCCTGCCCACGGACCAGAAGTATTCAGTGATCAGGTCTTCCACGATCAAGGATATCGCAGCTTTCGGTGGTGACATCTCGGGAATGGTGCCGCCTAATGTGGCCAAAGCTCTGCACGAAAAGCTCCGGGCACGCCCGGGGCGCGCAGACACACGCACGTCCGATGACAACGCGCCTTGACATTCCAGGGTCGATGGTGTAGTTTTGCCTGTCCTTATCAAATTAATCCACTTTTGAGGTGAATTGGATGGCTTTGCCGAAAAGGAGAATCTCGAGGGCAAGGGGTCGCAAACGCCGGTCGGCGAATATGCGCCTCGCGGTTCCCACCCTCGTCGAATGCAGCAACTGCGGGAACAGGATCATGCCGCATCGGGTATGTTCCAAATGCGGGTTCTACAGGGGAAAACAGATACTGAAACCCGAGGAAATAGCATGACCCTGCGTCACGGTCGTTCCTAGCGAACACCCTCTTCGCGCACTTCTCTACATCATTTCCATAGGAGGTTGAACTGTATGGACGAGCTTTTTGAAAAAATGAAGAAACTCATCGCCGATCGCCTCGAGATCGATGAATCCAAGATCACACTCGATTCCTCCTTCCGCCAAGACCTGGGCGCTGACAGCCTTGATACGTACGAGCTTGTGTACGCCATTGAGGAGGAACTCGGGATCAGCATCCCGGATGAAAAGGCAAACGAATTCGAAACCGTGCGCGATGCCCTGGAGTATATCCGGTCCCAGGTGAAGAAATAGCAAGGAATTGTTCACACAGAGAAGGCGAGACAATCTCGTCGCGTTGAATCCTGAGAGGAAGAAGGAGCTTCAGCTCTTCGAGAGGCACGCCCGGATCCGCTTCCGGAGATTGGAGTCCCTCAACCAGGCCTTCACGCACCGTTCCTTTGCGCACGAGGCAGCAGAGAGCGGGGAGAACAATGAGCGCTTGGAGTTCCTTGGTGACTCAGTGCTCGGGCTTGTCGTGGCCGAATATGTCTACGCGACCCTGCCGGATCAGCCCGAAGGTGAGCTTGCGCGGATCAAGAGTTTCGTCGTGAGTGAGGCGAGCCTCTCGGAGATCGCGCGCGGCCTGCGGGTGGATAATTTTATTCTCATCGGCAAGGGCGAGGAGTACTCAGGGGGGAGATCGAAAAAGACCATCCTCGCTGATTGCCTCGAGGCCATCATCGGCGCGTATTACCTTGACTCCGGCTTCCCGGCCGCTGAGCGCTTCGTTCACAATATGCTCATTCCGGAAATCAACAAGGTCCTTGAGAACAGGCATGTCAAGGACTACAAGACCTTGCTCCAAGAATGGGTACAAAAACGCTTGAAGACATATCCGAAATATAGGGTGGTGCAGAAGACCGGGCCCGACCACGACAAGACGTTCTGGATCGAGGTCCATGTCGGTGAGAGGTCTTTCGGTGCGGGCAAGGGGAAGAACAAAAAGGAAGCCGAGCAGGAAGCGGCTCGCCTTGCCTACGAGAGCATGACTGGGGCAGACAAGGGCCCCCGTCCCGAGAAATCCGCGCCTTCTTCACGGGCTGCTTCCATCCCGAAGGCCGAAAACCGTCCGCCCCGGCGTTAGACGCTGCTGCTCGTGGAAGTTCGCCGCCGGCCTCTCGTGGAGGCTATGGTCTGTTCCTCGAGGCAGTCATTTGCCGCCCAGCCTTTCCGCTAATAGCTTTTGCGCAATTTCCAGCAGTTTTTCCCTCTTGTTGAGTGCCGGGTCCTCCAGCACTGATTGGAGAAGCTCGTTCAGTATGATGCCGACCTGGGGCCCCGGCGCAAGGCCGAGGCTGCTCAAGATGTCATTCCCGTCGACGGCAAGCTTTGACAGAGTGAATGCCCGGCCCGACTTCATCACTTCCGCCACGCGCTGGGCGAACTCCGAAAGGCCCTGGGGGAAATGGTGCGCGTTCTCCTGGCACATCCCGATCTGATCTGCTCTGCGGAGTGCAATGATGTCGTTGATCGAGCCCTCGCCCACGCGCGCGATCAGCCGTCGGACCGCGGCATCCGACCATTGCTCCTGGTAGTTGAACATGTGATGCGCGACGAGGTGCGATACATCCTTGATCGTCGCATTGGGGAGCTTCAGTCTTTCCAGTATATCGCGCGTCATCTCGGCGGATACCCTCTCATGCCCATGGAAGGTCGGGCGGCCGTCAGGGCCTGCAGCCCGAGTGCGAGGCTTGCCAACGTCGTGCAGGAGCGCGGCAAGCCGAAGGACCAAGGACCCTCGAGGCGCCGCATCGCAGGCGTGCAGCGAATGCCAGAACACGTCGTAGCAATGGAGGCTTCCTTGCATGACTCCCTCGCCCTCCAGGAGCTCGGGAAGCACGACTCGGAGGATCCCCGTGTCCTTCATGAGAGAGAAACCGATGGAAGGGAGCGGTGCTTCGAGGGTTTTCAGGAGCTCGTCTCGCACCCTCTCCGCGGAGACCCTGGCGAGTACATCGAGGCTCCCGGGGATTGCGTGCCGTGTCGCCTCCTCGACGGTGAAGCCGAGCTGAGCCGCAAACCTGCACGCACGGAGGGGCCGCAGGCCGTCTTCCCTGAACCTCTCCATCGGGTCGCCGATAGCCCTGATGATGCCCGCACGCAGGTCCCGCCTTCCCTCGTGCGGGTCGGTAACGTGGTCCGCAAGGAGATCGTACGCGATCGCGTTTATCGTGAAATCGCGCCGCGAGAGGTCATCAGTGATTGAAGGCGTGAAGGAAACTGCGTCCGGGCGCCGCCCGTCCCTATACGCCTCTTCTGTCCGGAACGTTGTGACCTCGAAAATCGTGCCCTTGAAATGGACCGTCACGGTGCCATGCTTGATCCCGGTAGGGATCACGCGGCGGAACAGGGGGATGACCTGTTGGGGGTGGGCGTCAGTGGCGATGTCGTAATCGGCATGGGGCCGGCCTAAAAGCACATCCCGCACGGCGCCGCCGACAAGGTGGCATTGGAAGCCCGCCGCGCGAAACACTGTGGCGAAATCTCGTACGACCCGCGGAATATGCATTGCGGCATCGAGTATCAGGAATCAGGCAGGGAGGGTCAAGAAAAAAAGCCCCGGGGCCGGCGCCCCGAGGCTCTCGTCTTCAACGCGATGTTACCTGAAGAGCTGGAGAACCGACTGCGGCTTCGTGTTGGCCTGGGCAAGCATTGCCGTGGAGGACTGCACGAGGATCTGGTCCTTCACGAACTCGACCATCTGCGTGGCCATGTCGGTGTCGCGGATCAGTGACTCCGCCGCCTGGAGGTTCTCCGCGCCGATGGACAGGCCCTTCATGGCGTATTCGAGCCTGTTCTG
>JBEKTX010000325.1:0-3995 GCA_049515615.1 Spirochaetia bacterium | reverse complement strand
AAGGGCCCCGCCATCACGGTGAAGATGCTGGACGCGGTGAAGGACCTCGGGTTCAAGTACGCCACCCGGTTCGGCGCCACGATCGGCATGGATGACATCGTGATCCCGGGTGCGAAGAAGGCCCTGATCAAGGAAGCCAACTCGAAGGTCGATGAGATCCAGCGCCAGTACCTCCAGGGCCACATCACCAACGAGGAGCGCTACAACCGCGTCATCGAGGTGTGGAGTTCCACCAACGAGCTCATCACCAACGAGCTGATGGAAGAGTTGAGGCAGGACAACGACGGTTTCAACCCCGTCTACATGATGGCGCACTCGGGCGCGCGCGGCAGCAGGAGCCAGATCCGCCAGCTCGCCGGGATGCGCGGCCTCATGGCGAAGCCCTCGGGGGACATCATCGAGCTTCCCATCCGGTCGAACTTCAAGGAGGGCCTCTCGGTCATCGAGTTCTTCATCTCGACAAACGGCGCCCGCAAGGGTCTGGCCGACACGGCATTGAAGACCGCAGACGCCGGCTACCTTACGCGCCGCCTCGTCGACATCGCCCAGGACGTGGTGATCTCGGAGGAGGACTGCGGCACGATCAACGGCATCGAGAGGCGCGCCATCAAGGACGGCGAGGACATCGTCGAGCACCTTCATGACCGCATCTCGGGACGCTACTCCCTGGAGAAGGTGAAGCACCCGATCACCGGCGAGCTGATCGTGGACGTGAACCAGGAAATCGACGACGAGATCGCCCAGGCCATCGAAGACGCCGGCATCGAGGGTGTGCGCATACGCTCCGTCCTCACCTGCGACTCGAAATACGGGGTCTGCGGGTTCTGCTACGGCCGCAACCTCGCCACCTACAAGGCCATCGAGATCGGCGAGGCGGTGGGAATCATCGCGGCGCAGTCCATCGGGCAGCCGGGCACCCAGCTCACCATGAGGACGTTCCACATCGGCGGGGCGGCGACCAAGATTTCGGAGGAAAACAGGATCTACCTGAAGTACCCCGTGCTGGTGGAGAAGGTCCAGGGCAGCATGGTGACCGTGGACAACGGGAACATGCTCTTCACACGCAAGGGCACGATCACGGTTCGCCGGATCCTCGCGAACTACGAGCTGCAGAAGGGCGACAAGGTTCTCGTGAAGGACGGGCAGAGGCTGCTCAAGCACGGGCCCGAGCCCGTGATCCAGCGCAAGGGCGAGACGATCACCTCCTCGGAGATCTGCTACGTGAAGCTGATGCCCAACAGGCTGCTGCTCATCGCCCAGCCTCAGGTCATCGACATCAGGAACGGCGCGGAAATCATCTCCAAGGAAGGGGATGTGGTTCCCGCCGAGGAGACCATCGCGTTCTTCGATCCGTTCAGCGAGCCCATCATCGCCGAGGCGGCGGGCGTCCTGAAGTTCCACGACATCGTGCTGGGCACGACGCTGAAGGAAGAGGTGAACGAGGACACTGGCAAGATCGAGAAAAAGATCACCGAATACACCCTGGAGACGCTCCAGCCCCGGATCACCATCGACGATGACAAGGGCAACGAGCTGGCCGCCTACTTCCTCCCGGGGAGCGCCTACCTCAACGTGGACGAGGGAGAGAAGGTGAAGGCGGGGCGCATCATCGCGAAGCTGCTGCGGGAGAGCGTGAAGACCAGTGACATCACCGGTGGTCTGCCGCGCGTCGGGGAGCTGTTCGAGGCGCGCAAGCCGAAGAACCCCTCGGTCCTCGCCAAGGTGAGCGGTCGGGTCTCTTTCAAGGGCATCGTAAAAGGCAAGCGCGTCATCGTGGTCACGGACCCCTTTGAGCGGGAGTTCAAACATCTCGTGCCCATGGGCAAGCACCTGCTGGTGCGAGAAGCCGACGAGGTGAGCGCAGGGGATATGCTCTGCGACGGCCCGAAGGATCCGCACGACATCCTGCAGATCCTCGGCGAGACCGAGCTGCACAGCTACCTGCTGAACGAGATCCAGGAGGTCTACCGACTCCAGGGCGTGCGCATCAACGACAAGCACATCGGCGTCATCATCCGTCAGATGATGAAGAAGGTGGAAATCGTCGACGTGGGCGACACCCCGTTCATCTTCGGCCAGCAGGTGGACCGGTTCAAGTTCCATGAGGAGAACAGGAAGACGCTGCGTGAAGGCGGACAGCCTGCCATCGCGCGCCCGATCCTGCTGGGCATCACCCGGGTGTCTCTGAACATCGACTCCTGGCTTTCCGCCGCCTCCTTCCAGGAGACCACGCGCGTGCTCACCAACGCCTCGATCTCGGGGAGCGTCGACCACCTGCGCGGCCTGAAGGAGAACGTGATCATCGGCCACTTGATTCCCGCGGGCACCGGCATGAAGAAGTACCGCGAGATCAAGCTCTACGACGAGAACATGGAGGACCTCGACATCTCCATCAATCGGATCATAGAAGAGAAGCGCAAGGAGCGCGAGCTCAAGGCACTGCTGGAGGCGGAGAGGGCGCAGCTGCCGACCGCGGAGAGCATACTGGCGGCCGAATAGGGCGTCGTCTCACGGCCGAAATGTCACGGAACTGCACGGAGCACCGTGCAAGGTTCGTGGCCGCGTACCGTGATGAGCGGTAGACACGTCCGGCGAAAACTTCTATAGTGGGACCGACTTGGGAGGGAATCCGGCCATGGCCGACCCGGCCCGCTGCGGGCGGAAAATGTCACGGAATACCGTGACCGGGGTGCGGCCAGCGGAGCGGCGGACGAGACATCCGGCGCGGCAGGGTGAGGGGATACGGCTGCAACGATCTCATGCAAGCCCCGAAAACAGCGTTGGCGGAGGGGTTGACTTTTTTTTTGCTGAAGATTATCCTCTTCCTTCGCGTGTCCTGAGTACAAGATGCCACGGGACAAATGCCGCGGAATACCGTGGCCGCGTCACGTGGCCGGCGAAGCAGGCGAAATTCTCAGCACAGGATACCATGTCGTCACAGGGTGTGACGGCAAATATGTCACGGACGAAATGCCATGGGCAAATGGCACGGAATACCGTGGCCGCAAATGCCACGGAATACCGTGGCCGCAAATGCCACGGAATACCGTGGCCGCAAATGCCACGGAATACCGTGGCCGCAGGGGGAGCAAGAACGGTTTATGCCGACGATCAACCAGCTGGTGCGGATGGGCAGGAAGGCAGCTCGCAGGAAAACGAAAGCCCCGGCCCTTCAGAACTGCCCCCAGAAGCGGGGAGTATGCACGCGCGTGATGACGGTCACGCCCAAGAAGCCGAACTCGGCCCTCCGAAAGGTCGCGCGCGTCCGGCTCACGAACGGCATTGACGTGACCGCCTACATTCCCGGCATCGGCCACAACCTCCAGGAACACTCGGTGGTGCTCATCAGGGGAGGCAGGGTGAAGGACCTCCCCGGCGTCCGGTATCACATCATCCGCGGGGCAAAGGATACCCTCGGGGTCGAGGATCGCAAGAAAGCGCGGTCAAAATACGGCACGAAGCGGCCGAAAGCGTAGAGAAAAGGAAGAGCGATGCCGAGAGGGCAGCTGATTCGGAAAAAGAGGGTCATACTCGATCCCAAGTACAAGAATCCCATCATCGGGAAGTTCGTCGCCCGAATGATGGAACAGGGCAAGAAGAGTGTCTCCTACGGAAGCATTTACGATGCTTTGGAAATCATCTCGCAGAAGGTCTCGGGCAAGGAGGCCGTCGAGGTGTTCCAGAAGGCGCTGGAGAACGTGAAGCCCGTGGTCGAGGTCAAGTCCCGGAGGGTGGGGGGGGCGACTCTGCAGGTCCCGGTGGAGATTCGGGAAGAACGACGTGATGCGCTAGCGATGCGCTGGCTAATCGGGTTTTCGCGAAGCCGCCACGGTCGCTCCATGGGAGAACGGCTCGCGGCGGAACTGATCGATGCATTTAACAACACAGGATCCGCGATTAAGAAAAAAGAAGACACCCACAAGATGGCGGAGGCGAATAAGGCTTTTGCCCACTACCGCTGGTAAAGCGGTTCTCGAGGGCTTGTCATATGGAGT
>JBEKTX010000324.1:0-4015 GCA_049515615.1 Spirochaetia bacterium | reverse complement strand
TCGCCGATCGTCCCTCTGAGCATATCCGCTTTCCGGGGTGGAGGTGTCAGGGGGACGCGATCAAAGTGTAAAAATCGTGTAAAACGGGTGCATGTCAACCTCAATTCGAGTGACCGTGTGGAATGAGAACAGGCATGAAAAAAGTGATCCCGTGGTGGCGGCAATCTACCCGAACGGGATACATGGGGCGATCGCGGAGTCCCTGCGAGCCGAGCCGGACATGACCGCCCGCACGGCGACGCTCGACGAGCCCGAGCACGGCCTGGGCGCCGGGACGCTGGAGTCCACCGACGTGCTGGTGTGGTGGGGCCACGTGGCGCACAACGAAGTGACGGACGAGGTCGCCGCCCGGGTGCAGCAGCGGGTTCTGGAGGGAATGGGCCTGGTTGTCCTGCATTCCGCCCACATGTCGAAGCCGTTCACCCGGTTGATGGGCACGAGCTGCCTGCTGCGCTGGCGGGAGGCCGGCGAAAAGGAACGGCTGTGGGTCGTGGAGCCGGGCCACCCGATTGCCGACGGGCTCGGTCCCTGGTTCGAGATCCCGCACGAAGAAATGTACGGCGAACGATTCGACGTGCCTTCACCCGAGGCAACGGTGTTCATAAGCTGGTTTGCCGGGGGCAACGTATTCAGGTCCGGCTGCTGCTACACGCGCGGCAGGGGAAAGATTTTTTACTTCAGGCCCGGGCACGAGACATTCCCGACCTACAAGCAGCGGGAAGTCCAGATCGTGATCCGCAATGCGGTGCGCTGGGCGATGCCGGGTGCTGGGCCGGCGACGAAGCTCGGCGATTCCGAGCCGCCGCTTGAAAAGCTTTGAGGAGCATCGAAATGGAAGAAACTCGGGTTGGCTGGGTCGGCATCGGCGTAATGGGAAAGTCCATGTGCGGGCATTTGTTGAAGTCGGGATGCCCGGTATCCCTCACGACAAGGACCCGCGAGAAGGCATCCGATCTGCTGGCAGCAGGAGCTGTCTGGTGCGCGTCACCAAGGGAAGTCGCCCAGCGCAGCGACATGGTGTTCTGCATGGTCGGCTTTCCCTCTGAAGTCGAGGAAGTGTACTTCGGGGCGGACGGAATACTTTCAGGTGCGCGGGCCGGCTCGCTTCTCTGCGACATGAGCACATCCGATCCATCGCTGGCGATCAGGATTGCCGAGGCGGCACGCGCACGGCGAGCGGCGTCCCTGGACGCTCCGGTATCCGGGGGAGATCTGGGCGCCCGAGAGGCTCGCCTGGCCATCATGGTCGGCGGAGAAAAGCAGGCCTTCGATCGCGCCCTCCCCCTGTTCCAGAAGATGGGGGAAACGATCGCACTCATGGGCGGGCCCGGAGCAGGGCAGCATACGAAGATGGCCAACCAGATCGCTATCGCCGGCACGATGATCGGCACGATCGAATCGCTTCTCTACGCAAAGACAGCAGGGCTGGGCATGGACGCGGCGATCGACATTATCGGCAAGGGCGCGGCCGCATCCTGGTCGCTGAACAACCTCGGCAGGAGGATTGCAAAGGGCGACTTCACGCCCGGCTTCTACATCAAGCACTTCGTGAAAGACATGGGGATAGCCCTGCAGGAAGCCCGCCGCATGAAGCTCTCGCTGCCCGGCCTTGCGCTTGTCAACCAGTTCTACATATCAGCACTGGCTCTCGGCCTTGAGAATCTCGGGACACAAGGGTTGTTCAAGGTTCTGGCGGCAATGAATGGATCTCAGGCCTGAGGGTGGCCAAGAGCCTCAGGGTAGAAACTTTTCAGATGTGGATAAAATCTCCATTATATCCATTACATTCCTTAAATATCATTGAGAGAAAATCAGCGATCTCACGCCGGCATCATGCTCGTGAATCTTCCCGCGCCGCGATCTGGCTGAATAATGCATCCGTTGTGCGGTGCCAACCACCAGCTCGGAGGTGCCGTGAATCAAATCGCGAGCAACCTGTCTGAGCCGTCTGCCGACTGGACACACTCGCCGGTCGGTGTAATTGTGATGTTTTTTCCTGCCACGAGTATCCCGAAAATGTCAAAAGAAATTGCTTGACAACAAAATCGCCGCAGTTATAATGCCTTCATAAACTACTTTAGCAGGGGTGATGACTAGGGCCGTTGGCTTTGCATCCCCCCCAAAAAACCTGGAGGAGGGACTGAATGAAGAAAGCAGTAGTTTTGGGGATGATCCTTCTAGCCCTGGGCTGCATGGCCTACGCGGATGGCGTCACCGTTGGCTTCGACTTCGGACGCGCGCAGTTTGTCCTTGCGCAGGCAAATTCGACAACACTGCCCACGGACACGATGCAGGGGTGGAGCCCCCTTTCGGGAACTTTCCCGAACACTCAGCGGTATGACATGCAGTTTGCATGGACAAACGACCATGTCGGAATCAACATGACGGCCTACACGGAACCCTACGGGCAGATGATCAACAAGATTGCCCAGTCAGGGATTGGAATCGACTGGGTGAACATGTATGCGACCTTCAAGCTGATGCCGGATATGTTTTCCGCCTACCTCGGCCGGTTCCAGGGTGATGGATGGGACCATTTCCGAATGGACTCCGACCACCCGATCCACGACGTGGACAACAGCAGCGTCGGCCGTTTCAACGGCTGGGGCATGATCCTGGACCTCATGCCGAAAGACTCCGGCTTCGATGCCGCAGTCTTCTTGAAGACCCTTGATCCTACGCTCAATGGCGCCAACGGCGGCGACACCACCCTTGCGAACCAGGCGAGCCAGTATGACTTCGCCGCTTCGTACACTGTTCCCGACCTCGTGAAGTTTACTGCTGGGTCGACCACTTTCGGCTACTGGCCCACACCCCAGCGGAACGTCTTCGGCCGCGTTCAGGTTCTCATGGTTCCGAACCTCACACTCTGGGACGACTTCTGGTACAGGGGCTTTGACGTTTCTCCGTCCCTGACGATCTACTCGGACGAGCTCGCGGCTACGTACAACATGAAGCCGATTACAATCGTTTTCGCCGGCTTCTTCCAGGGGGACAATACTTCGGGAACCTCAGTCACCACCTGGACTCTGTACCCCGAAGTATACTACAACATGGGCGCTTTCACGCTTGGTCTCTATGCTGGTCTGACTGGCAACAGCACTTCGGGCAGCGGGATCGGCTATCAGGTTGAGCCGTACGTGAAGCTGAACGACTTTGGCATCAGGGTGAGCGTTCACTACATCGGCAACTCTGCCTCTGGATCCAATTCTACCTGGGAAATTCCGGTCATAGTCGACTACGGCTTCTAATCTCTGCCTGATCAAGAAGGCGCGCTCGAAAGAGCGCGCCTTTTTTTGTCTTCCCCTGCATCTACCCTGCACACAATCTTGAGAGCTTGAACCTTCCATGCGGCACATGCGATAGTTGCCAAACGCCGAGATTGGTCAGAGGAGGCACAGCGCATGCGCAGAGGAAAAGTCATATTCCTGGTTTTGATCGGCGGGCTTTTGCTCACCGGGTGCGCCTCAAAGCTGGGCTATCCCGCGCGGAGCGTCGGAATCCCCACTCCGGTCACTCTCTTTTCAAGAATAGCGCCGAATGCTTCCCTGAATATGACCATGCCTATAGGGGCCCGGGACCTCTGGAGCATGCTGTATAAAAAGAAATTCGAAGAGATCCTGGCCAAGATTTCTCGGGAGAACCTTAAAAGACAACTCGACATCGGCTTTTCGAAGGACGCGGGCAAGGCGAAGGATCTGTTCTCCCTCGGCTCGTCAGAGGTTCTGGATATCGGCGTTGACTACGCGAAAACCAAGGCTGATCCGCCCGCCTACTCCGGCTTTGATTTCAGTGGATTGAAGGACACAATTCCCACTCAATATGTCCTGGCTCTCACCATCGACGAATGGGGGCTCATTGCCGCGCAGAGGGACAAGGAAAACGGGCCATTCATATCGATGACGATCCAACTGATCGACAAGGACACCAATATGAGCGCCTGGAAATACAACTACCAGTTTCAGCAGCAGGTCGACAAGGATGCGAATGAGCTGACCGAGGTGGACCCGCTGGA
>JBEKTX010000323.1:0-4077 GCA_049515615.1 Spirochaetia bacterium | reverse complement strand
GGTTCACATTCGCCCCGCGCACATACGCCGCTGCGGGGCGCTCGCCGATTCCCCGCAGCATCAGGCCGGGCCGCGTGCGGAAAATGAAGACCCAGGCCGCCCCCACAAGAATGAAGCTAAGATACGTCATTACGTCTTCGCGGAAGAGGAGAAGGCCCAGGCCCGGGATGTCCTGGAGGAACGGGATCGAAAGGGTCGGGAGACGCGGCCCGGTCGTGCCCATGATCGGATTGCCCAGGAAGTAGGAAAGGTCGCGGCACAGGAGCGTGAGCACAAACCCCACCGCGACTTGGGACTGCCGCAGGGTGATGCTGGCGAACGCGAGCAGCAGCGCAACAAGCGCGCCGATGGCCGCTCCCGCCAGAAAGCCGAGCAGGATGCTGTTCGTTGCCAGGGCCACGGCGAATCCGCCCATCGCGCAGAGCAGGATCTTCCCGTTCATCGACAGGTTGGTGACCCCGGCACGCTCACTGATCGTCTCCCCGATGACCCCGAAGAGGATCGGCGCGGCGGATGCCAGGACGCCAGCGAGGCCGATGAGAACGACTTCCAGCGTCATCGCCTCACCCTCTGCCCGCCAGGCGCTGGCGCAGCCCCTGAGCGAGCAGGACGAACAGGACGAGCGTGCCCTGGAGGACGCCTGCCAGGGACGAGTCCAGTCTCAAAACGATCGGCAGCTGGATGCTTCCCACATTCAGCGCGGCAAAGAAGAGGGCCACGGGGGCGGCGAGCGCCGCATTGTACCCTGCCAGCATCGCCACCATGAGCCCGAGATAGCCGTACCCGCTTGAGATCGAGGGGATAAGCCGATGATAGACGGAGGTGACCTGCACGGCTCCTGCCAGCCCGGCGAAAGTCCCGCACAACGCAAAGGAGATCAACATGTGCTGCCATGTGGGAACGCCCAGCAGGTAGGCGGCGGTGGCGTTTTTCCCTACGGCCTTCAGGCTCAGCCCGAAACGGGTCCCCCTGAGAAGTACGTAGACGAGCATGATCGCCAGAACGGCGATGAGAAGCGCAGAGGGGCTCAGCCGGGACTGTTCGGTGATCGTGGGCAGCCAGAGCGAGGGGGCGAACGGCACGGTCCCGGACATCGAGGCCACCCCGGGCCGTTTCCACGGTCCGAAGATCAGCCAGAGGTTCAGGGCGGAGGCGACGAAGTTCAAGCCCAGACCGCCGAAGATCTCGTTCACGCCCCCGAAAGTCTTCAGCGCACCTGCAAGCAGGGCCCAGAGCGCGCCGCCGGCCATGCCCGCGAGGATGCTCAGGCAGATTGCAAGTGATGGGTCGACACTGATGTGCTGCAGGCCCCGCAGCATCCAAGTGGTGAATATCGCCCCGAGAGTGATCTGCCCTTCGATCCCGATGTTCCACAGCCCCGCGGTGAAGGTGATCAGCAGGCCGGCCGTGGCCAGCAGCAGAGGCACCCAGGAGACGAGCACATTCGCCGCGACCTCCCAGGATCCCACCGCGCCGAGCACAATGTTGACATATGCGGCAAGCGGAGGCGCCCTTGCGGCGAGCAGGACCAGGGTCGTGAGGAGGACCGCCAGGACGATCGCAGCGGCGGAGAGGAGGGCGTTCGACGATCGCGTACTAGCCATGCGCGGCCGCCCCCGCCAGCGCGCCCCATCCCTTCCCGCCGATCAGCGCGCCCAGCAGCTCTACGGAGAGTCCGGCCGCGGGAAGGGGAGGGGAGACGCGGCCGGAGAAGAAAGCAAGAACCCGGTCGCTGTACTGCAGCACCTCGTCAAGATCTGCGGAGATGAACACGATCGCCGTCCCCTGGGCGCAGCGCTCGCGAAGCTTGCTCCAGATGTAGAGCGTGGATTCGATGTCCAGCCCGCGCGTGGGGTGCTCCAACAGGATCAGGGAGAGAGATTCCTTGAGCAGCGCCAGCAGCATGCGCTGCTGGTTGCCTCCCGAGAGGGACTCGACATGGTGGGAAGGCGAACCCTTGATATTGTACGTGCGGATCCTGTCTTCCGCGACCTCCAAAGCCAGACGGCGGTCGATGAACATGCCGCCCGCCCCTTCCGAAAGGACGAAGTGATCGGCCAGGCTGAGCCCGGCCACGAGGCCTTGTTCCAACCGGGCCGCCGGAAGGTAGGCCACCCCGTGCTTCATGTAGGCATGGTACGAGAGTCCCGTGACATCCCTTTCCCCCAGCATCACGCGTCCCGACACGGGCCGGGCCAGTCCGGCGCAGGCGGAAAGAAGCACCGATTGGCCCGAGCCTTCCATGCCGGCAAGACCGATGACCTCTCCTGAGCGGGCCTCGAAGCTGACGTCGGTGATCTGAAGGCGCAGCGCCTCCAGGCAAATGCCACGAAGCGACAGTATTGGCCTTCCTGGAGCAAGCGACTTCCTGCCCGCGAGGTCGACGTCCCGGGAGAACATCATGCGGACAAGCGACTTCGTATCGTACGGAGGTGCGGCGGTTCCCACCAGCTCGCCCTGTCGAAGCACGGCCACGCTGGAGCACAGCAGCTCCACGTCCTCCAGCTTATGGGAGACGAACACGATCGTCATTCCCTGTGCCGCCAGCTTTCTCAGGGTAGCAAAGAGCTTTTCCTTCTGCGGCTGGCTGATGCCGGTGGTCGGCTCATCGAGGATCAGGACCCGCGCGCCGAACCACAGGAGGCGCAGGATCTCCAGCTGCTGCCGTTCGCCCACGGTCAGGGCGTCGACGTACGCATCCGCATCCAGGTTGAAGTCGAACTGCGCCGCGAGCTGCCGGAACTCCCGTGCCGCTTTCCGCCGATCCGGGAAAATCGCCCCGTTTCTGCCCAGGATGAAATTGTCCAGGATCTTCATGGGTGGGAAGTCGAGTGGATCCTGGTGGAGCATCCCGATGCCAAGTCGGATCGCATCTGCCGGCGAATGGATGACGATCCTGCTCCCGTCCATGACGATGTCGCCGGAGTCCGGCAGGATGAAGCCAGAGAGAATCTTCATGAGCGTGCTCTTCCCGGCGCCGTTCTCCCCGAGGATGCCCTGGATGGAGGCGGGAGGAATGATCAGGGATATCCCCGCGTTCGCGTGCACTGAGCCGAAGGTCTTCCTGATGTCGCGCAGCTCGATCTGCATGGGGTTTCAAAAGCAAGGGGCGAGACGAATCATGTCTCGCCCCCCGGGTATTCTGACGCGAAAAATCGGTTACTTCGAAACGCTCTGTCCCTGCATCCCCTTCAGCAGCTGGGGCAGGTACCAGACCTGCTGATCCGTGGCCGCGGTGCCGCTGGGCAGGTACTCGGTGCCGTCCTGGAGGGCGATCGGGCCCGTCCACAGCTTCAAGCCACCGGCGAGCTCCGCCACGAATTTGTCCACGCCGGCCGAGGCGGCGGGCGAAAGCGCACCCCCCTTGTTGAACCCGACCGCGCCGCTGTCGGGATCGTTGATGTTCTTCCAGTCTGGGCCGTTCCACTCGAAATGGGAGACGAAGGTTCCTGCCATGGCTGCCTTGGACGCCATGGCGTACGCAGGGCCCCAGTTGAAGTACGGAACTCCGAGGTTGACGTTCGGCGCCTGTTCATTCGCCTTGGCGTAGTCATAGGCGACCGCCCACACCTTCTTGCCCTTGGCCGCGTACTTCACCGCCTCCGTGACGGCCTCTGTTGTGTCGATTCCGGAGACCACCACGTCGTACCCGGTATTGAAGAACTCATCCGCTACCTGGGAGGGATCGGAAGTGACGCCGGGGATGTTGAACCAGAACCCGATCCAGGTAACCTTGAATTTCAGCTTTGCAGGGTCCTTTTTCAGGTAGTTGGTCCACGCGTAGCGCGCGCCGAGGTACACCGAGGAAGCAAGGCGCCGGGTCTCGTCATTGATCAGAGGCCCGAGGTAGCCGATCTGGCCGGTCTGAGTAGTGAGCGCGGCGGCGACGCCGGCGATCATCTTGCCGAACTCCATGCGCCCCATGATGTTCACCATGTTGGGCAGTTCCTGATAGTTCTTGCCGTCTTTCCAGACCTGGCTTCCCGAGCTCATGATGACGAAGATGTCCTTGTGCGCCTGGGCGAACTTCACCGCCTCATCGCTCATGTCGTCCGAGCTGAAGATGATGAACTTCGC
>JBEKTX010000322.1:0-4135 GCA_049515615.1 Spirochaetia bacterium | reverse complement strand
AGGTCCCATCCAGATGAAGTCGGTTGCCTCCACTTCCATCCACGTGTCGTCGAGAAAGTACGTCCCCTTGCCCTGGAGAAAGTACAGACCGTGCTCCATCACGTGAGTCTCGGTCACCGGCAGGCTGTGTCCGACGTCGAACGTGAAGATGTTCATTGCCAGGTCGTACGCAAGCTCGTCGGGGACAAGACATTGCAGGAGCGCGCCGGGATCTCCGTTGTAGATCTCGCCTTTCACCTGCTGTTCGCGCGCCACCAGGGGCGGGTACACCGGAATCCCCGCGGCCGGCTCGTAGCGCTTGCGCAGCATCAGCAGGCTCGTCCGGGAGGCTGCCGCGACGACAAACGCCGCGTTTGGCGGCACCAGGGCATATCCGCCTTCCGCCAGGTTGTGGCTCCTGCCGTCGATGGTGAGCGCGGCCGCGCCGGAGAGGACATGGAAAAAAAACTCGATCTGCCCATCCGCGTCGTGTCTTCCCTCCTGGCCCTGCTGCAGGTCCACAAGGTATTCGACGAATCCCGCGCCGAGCGACGGTCCCGCGAGCACCCGCACGCCCGCGTCCGGCCACTCGGGCAGCCGGGAGAATGGAATTCCTTCCAGGGGAAAAAGGGCGTAGCGGGGTCGGACGCGCGTTCGGCTATGGAGCAGCTGGCTCTGCGTTCTCATCGAGAACGAATATACTCACGGACCGGCCTTGTAGGGAGTGTCTTTCAGCGGAAGACTGGACCTGAGCGTTCCGTCCAGCGCGTAGTAGGCCCCCGCGACTGCCGCGGCCGTCGGTATCGTGGAAATCTCCCCTATGCCCTTTGCCCCGAATGCAGCCCCCGAGACCCCGCCGTCGATCGCGCTCCCGGGGCCGGATTTTCTCACGGTGATCGTTTCGATGGTCGGCACGTCGGGTGCCCGAAAGAGTCCGAGCTGCCCGAAGCGCGCGGCGGGCGCGCAGTGCACAAGCGGCAGCGATTCAGTGAGTGCGGAGCCCAACGCCATGACGACGCCGCCCTCGACCTGCCCCTCGAAAGCCAGCGGATTCACCACGAGGCCCGAGTCGTGCGCGGCGATGACCCGCTGGACGCGGCGATCCGGACCGAGCACGGCGAGATGGCAGGCGTAGCTGTAGACGATGTGGTGAACGGGATCGGCGCGGATGGTCTCGAACGCGTCTGTCGCCGCCTCGTACTCACCGTGGAACTCCCTTCCGGCCAGCAGGGCAAGCGGAAACGAATCGCTTCCCGAGCCGTTCGGGACCGCCAAAGTCCGCGCTTCCTCCCGGGCAGCGGCACAGGCTCGGCGGCAGGCCTCGCCGGTGATGAGGGTCTGGCGGGAGGCGGTGCTCGTGCCCGCGTCCGGAGTCGTCTCCGTGTCCGGCTGGACCACGCGCACGAGCGCAGGGTCGAGGTCCAGGACCTGGCAGGCGATCTGCGTCAGAACCGTGGCAATCCCCTGCCCGACGCAGGCGGCGCCGGACCGGACCTCCACGTGGTCGGCGGCGATTCCAAGGATGCAGCGTCCGATGTCGGGGTGCCCCATCCCGAGCCCGGTGTTTTTGAATCCGCAGGCAATTCCCGTCCTGCCCGGCGCAGCCTCGTACGCCTCTCTTACAGCGAGCAGGCATTCCTCGAGGGCAGTGTCGGGGCCCGCGGCCTGCCCATTGGGAAGCCTGTCGCCCGGCCGCACCGCGTTGCGGTAGCGTATTTCCCAGGGCGAGATGCCCGCACGGGAAGCAAGAAGGTCCAGGGCTGATTCGAGTGCAAAGTTGACTTGCGGCACGCCGAAGCCTCGGAAAGCCCCGGCAGGGGGGTTGTTCGTGTAGACTGCCATGCCGCTCACTCGAATGTTGTCATACGCGTAGGGCCCTCCGGCGTGGGTCACTGCCCGGTGCAGAACGGGCCCTCCCAGGGAGGCATATGCGCCGGTGTCCGCAACGATGGTTCCAATGAGCCCGACGAGCTTGCCGGCTGTGTCGCAGCCAAGGGCCAACCGGATGGTCATGGGATGGCGCTTCACGTGGACCCGGGTGCTCTCCGCCCTGTCCAGCGTGCATTTCACCGGCCGCCCGCAGAGCCATGCGAGCAGGGCAGAGTGATGCTGGACAGTTTGATCTTCTTTTCCGCCAAACCCTCCTCCGACATACTCGGAGACGACCCGCACACGCTCCCGGGGGATGCCCAGCGTATCGGCCACATACCTCTGCCCGTCGTAGACGTTCTGCTCGCCGGTGCGGACAAGGACAGTGCCGTCGGAATCCGGCGGGCAGGCAAGTGCGCTCTCAGGTTCAAGGAACGCATGGTCAACAAGGGGTGTGGTGAAGGTTTCCTCCACTCTGTGAGCGGCAGCGGCCAGGGCGGTCTCGGGGTCCCCGCGCTCCAGGAGGAGCCGGGAAAGGATGTTCCCCTGCGGGTGGATCAGCGGAGCGGCAGGAGCCAACGCTGCCTCGGGTGATGCGACGGGCGGGAGCACCTCGTAGCGGGCGGCGATCAGCCCCAGCGCTTCGCGCGCGCGGGCGGGGGTATCGGCTGCCACCAGGGCGATGGCGTCCCCGACATACCGCGTCTCCTCGCCCACCGCAACGAGTGTCGGCCAGTCCGAAACCACGTGGCCGGTGTACCGGGAGCCGGGTATATCCTCCCAGGTTGCCACCACGGCGACCCCCGCCAGCGCGCGCGCGGCGGACACATCGAGTGAGACGAGCCTTGCCCGGGGATGCGGAGACCGCAAGGCAGCTCCGAAGAGCATGCCCTTCTCCACGAGGTCATCGACGTACCGGGCCTCCCCCCGGATTTTCGCCCTTGCGTCGATCCGTGGCAGACGCGCCCCGAGCCCCGCCCGGGTTGAAAGAGCGGCCTCTTCCGGTGGCCGTCCGGCGGACAGCGCGTTTCGATAGCGCGCTGCCAGCAGCACTCCGTCCACTATCTTCACGTAGCCGGTGCAGCGGCACAGGTTCCTGCGGAGGCCGGCCCGAACTTCCTCCGCGCTGGGCAGCGGATTCCTGTCGAGCAGGGCCTTGGCCGCGAGCACCATCCCTGGAGTGCAGTAACCGCATTGCACCGCACCGGCCTCCGCGAACGCACTCTCGTAGCATTCCATCTCCGGTGCGGCAATCCCCTCGACCGTGATGACCGATTTCCCCCCCATGCGCTCGAGTGGAGTCATGCAGGAAGTGAGGAGCCTTCCGTCCACAATCACCGAGCAGGTCCCGCATGTCCCTTCCCCGCACCCGTTCTTCGCCGCGGTCATCCGGGCTTCATCACGCAGGTAGGTTAGGAACGAGCGTCCGCCTTCGGCGGCGACCGCTTTTCCGTTCAGGGTGAATCGGACCATGCCGGAGGATACTCTCACGGCGCGCCATTCAGCAATCCCACGACATTTCTGTAGGCTGCCGGGGGGCAGATTCCGGGCCCCTGGGCCGTCAAAATCTTCCTTTTCGCTGCTCACAAAGGAATTAAACTGCAAAGAGGAAAGTCGTTGATTCATGGCACGAGAATTGCAAATCAGCGCAGGGGAGATAATTATCTTTGTCAGCCTCCACGAGTATGATAGAAATGGAGCTTGAGGAATCAATCTTGACATCCGGGAAACTCGCCGCACGCACGCGCCGCGCTCCTGTCATCAATTGGAGCCGGATAGGCTTGAACGTCCTGCTGCCGGCGCTCGGTGTGATCTTTGCGCTGCTGCTCGGTGCCGTCATGCTCGTCATACTGAAGGCGAACCCGCTCGCCGCTTACGCGGCGCTCGTGAACGGCGCCGTGGGCACGCGGTTCGGAATCACGCAAACGCTCGTGAAGGCCACTCCCCTTCTTCTCGTCGGGCTGGGTATCTGCATCGCGTTCCGTGCAAATGTCATCAACATCGGGGGGGAAGGCCAGATCATCGCCGGAGCCCTGATGGCGACGTGGTGGCCTCTTTTCTTCAACACCTGGCCGGGCTGGCTCCTCATCCCCTCCACGATGATCGCAGGGTTTCTCGCCGGCGCCGCATGGGGTTTCGTTCCCGGCATTCTCAAGGCCCGGCTCAACGTCAATGAAATCCTCAGCACGATCATGCTGAACGCCATCGCGCTGCAGCTGATGAACCTGCTGCTGCAGGGGCCGCTCATGGACCCCGCGGGCGTGGCGGCGCGCACCTTTCTTGCACA
>JBEKTX010000321.1:0-4170 GCA_049515615.1 Spirochaetia bacterium | reverse complement strand
CGCCTCCCGCCAACGGGATGATCGATGCGGTGAGGTATTCCTCCATGCGCGCGAGGTATTCTGCCGGGCCGCGAATCTCGGGGTTTCTATGGACGTAGGAAGTGACCACGTTCTGGATGCGGGGCGGGAGACCCAGCTTCCGCGTGGCCTGGGATAGAAGCCGGCCGTGAGCATAGTCGATCCCGTCCTTCATGCATTTCAGCACATGGGTCACGGGACTGGGCTCCCCCTGGAGAAGGTCGAGCGCAGGATCCTCGGGCACGAAGGCAAAATCACGCAGAAGCGCGCTCTCTTCCGGAGTGAGCCTGTCCGAGGGGTCCACGAAACGGTTGTAGTTGCCGGCCACGTCGCGGGGATGAAAGCCTTCCCTTACCTGGCGCGAAAATCGGTTGTGCCAGACCTGGATTGGGGTTCCCGGGTAAAGCCTTTGGACTTCCTTGGCGTAGGCCCCCGCGGAGGCATGGGCTGTTGGCTCGGGGTTCGTGACGAGAACCAGGCGCTTCATGAACGGGAGGTAGGCGAGGTTGTCATCCTGGCTCATGCCGGCCGGCATGTCGAAGAGCAGGAGATCGTAACGACTGTCGATCTCATCGATGTGGGTGCGGTAAATCTTTTCCATCACTCCCAAAGCCTCGCCCGGCCGAAGCTTCTGGTAGGGGAAGAGGATGTCGAGGCCCCTGAAAACCGGCATCAGGGAGCCCTCCAGAAGGGATGCGCCGTTCGCCGTCCCCCCGCGTGGAGCGTCCCGGAGCGCCTGTTCTGATTCGAAGAGGTCCAGGAGAGATGCCACGTCCGAAAGTGGATCGAGGTCCACCAGCCCCACCCGCAATCCCTTGCGCGCGTAGTAGATGGCAAGGTTGCAGGCGGTGATCGTTTTCCCCACGCCGCCCTTGCCGGAGCTGACGGCGATCGACCTCGAGATAACGCGGTGCAGCGAATCGCCGGAGCGACCGGCGAGGAGTTCCCGCGCCCGGGCAAGGGAGGCGGTCCCCGAAGTTCCGAGTCCGATGTCCGATCGTGCCATCTCAGCTCATGTCGAGCGGGGGAGGAGGCGCACCGCCCTCCCACTTCCCCTCGAGGCTCGGATCGTATTCCTTCCCGTAGAGAAAATGGAAAAGGAACTGGAAGTCTTCCTCTTCGATCTTCAGGAAGAGCAGGCCGAAATACGTGTTTTCCGCGTCACGGAATTTTCGCATGATGCGTCCGCCCACCGGCATCGTCCGTTTGTCCAGCCGCACCGTCAGCTCGAGATCCGTATGCACGAGGAGCTCCTTGACCAGCTCCGCCGAGGTGTGGGCGAACAGGAGGCCCGACGCGCTGAGGTCGATGATGGGAGCTTCGTATCGTCGCTCCGTG
Organism: Spirochaetia bacterium; assembly: GCA_049515615.1. GTDB lineage: Bacteria > Spirochaetota > Spirochaetia > SZUA-6 > Fen-1364 > Fen-1364. The sequence continues at coordinate 2,814 of JBEKTX010000321.1, read as the reverse complement.
CTGTTTTCCACCTTGAAGTACCCGTTGGTGACCAGTGAGTAGCAGAGGACTTTCGCAAACTGCTGGACTGTCTCCACGAGGTCACGAGAGATGCGCTCACGCCGGGCGGCCGTGTTCCAGACATGGATGTAGCCGACGACGTACTCGTTGTACAGCATCGGGCACCAGAGTTCCGCCACGATGTCCTTTTTCGTCTTCTCGTAGAGGATATTGCCAAGCTTGCTCGTGATGACGTACGGCGCGGAGCCTGCCTCTTCTTCGAGCGCGATCAGCTCGCTTTTGGTGATGACCCTTTCGTCCGGGAAGGGGTCACGTACCGGGAAATCCTCTGCCGTGGATGGAATCCAGAGCGATTTTCCCAGCCGCACGATCGTCTTCTCCTCCCACAAGCGCGGCATCCTGTCGCGGAGCATGACGATCTTATTGTCCGTGCTCATGGTCTCCATCCTGATCCGGAAGGTCTTCACCAGCTCCTGGATCCGGCTGGAATCGAACATGACGTTCTCCTCGGGAGGCTCCACGGGGCTGAACCGGTCCGATTTCGGGAAGTTCAGCTCCACCTTGGTGCCGTGAAGACTGAAGGACACCTCGATCGAGCCTTCCAGCTTCACGCGCTCGTATTTTCGCTGGAGGTTCTTATACACGCCGGGAGGCTGCTGGACGACGACATGGTCCGGGGCCGCCTCCAGCACCCGGGATGCGAAGGTGTGGTAGTTGTTCTTCAGGTAGAAAAAGACACGGACCTCGTCCCCGGGATTGAGTCCCTCCAGCGCGCCCTCCAGCGGGGACAATTCCAGACGGTCCTCGCTTGCTCCGGAAAACCTGCAGGAGAACTCCCTGCGGCTGGCGTGCAGGTCACAGGGCACCCTGTTGTCCACCAGGGATTTGAACACGAACTCCTTCTCGATACGTCCTACTTCCGTCCCCATTGGTTCTATTCCTCCAGGAGCCAGCGGTATTCGAGGGGGAAGAACTTCTCCTTGGACTTCTCACGCTTCACGGAGAGTTGGGCGAGGCTGATTTGCAGATCCGCGACAAGCCACTGGGACCCTGTCGGGGCTATGTAGATTTCGCCCTCGCTCGTGCCTTCGGGCCCGAAAAGCCTCACCGCTGCCGCGACTTCGCCATTGTCGCGGCTCTTCGGTGCTCCCAGCCTGTAGGACGTGGGCGCATTGCCCTTCTTGATGCCGAACGTGAGCGTATCAGCCATCGTGTCCTGCGATTCTGGAGCAAGGAGCTTCTTGTCCACGCTGCCCGCAACCAGCCCGGAAAGGAACTCTCCGGCTGCGCTGAGGGCGCGGCTCTCGTTCTTCCGATCTGTCCGGTCGTCTCCCAGTGGCCCGATCTTGAAGTCCTCCGGCATGATGCGCCGGTCACGGCCCAGCGCCATGAGGGATGCGGCGTTTGCCATGCCCTTCTGTGCGCCGGGGCCCGGCTGCTGGATGCCGATTCCCCCTGGCAGCGATGCCGAATCCGGCTTCGGCGATGCAGGTGCTCCCGCAGAGACTGGCTGCGCCGTGGTGCCTGAGGAAGGGGGAGCATGCGGCGTTTCCGACTGTGCGGGCGGCGGGGCGGCCGGAGCGGGAGCCCGGGAGGCTTCATTCGCAGCGGCTGACGGCGAAGGCATCGCCGAAGGTGGGTTCGGCCTGCTGGTCCTCTGGCAGGAGGAGACGAGAAGGGCGGCGGTGAAAATGAGGGTCAGCGGCAGCCACCTGCTTGAGGCAATTCTCTTTTTGGATATGAGAATCGCTGACTTGCTCACGATCCCTTGTACCACTCCCGGCGGAATTCGTCAAACCTCGAGCCTGCGGGAGCCGCACGGCAGGGGAATGCGGCTCCGCCTTTACAGAACCTCCGCCTCATCATACTCTTGCAGGACCGGCATGCACGAATCCGATCACATCCTCCACCACCTGGAAAACGACTACACCGAGCCGATACGAGATCCGGTCTGGAAGCACATCTACGTTTCACGCGCGCTTCTTCCCGTCATCGAGCAGGAGCAGTTCCAGAAGCTTGACCGCATCCGCCAGCTGGGTGTGGCGGCACTGGTTTATCCGGGCGCAACGCATACGCGGCGAGGTCACAGTCTCGGGGTTTTTCACCTGGCTCGCCGCATGATCATGACGCTCCTGCGGCGCAACAGGGAGATGCCAGTCACGCTCGACGGTGTGAAGGCATTCCTCTGCGCGGCTCTCCTTCACGATATCGGGCACTTTCCCTTTGCCCATTCGCTGAAGGACCTGCGCGTGGAAGCGCACGAGTCCTTGGCGGCCGCGGAAATTCTCGGCAGCTTCGCGCCGATCATCAGGGAAAGCCTGCGCGTGGAGCCCGAAGCGGTCGCCGCCATCATCGACAAAGGTACCGGCTACCGAGGCTCGGTGAATGTCGGGTTTTTCTGGAAGATCCTTTCCGGCGTTCTGGATCCTGACAAGCTGGACTACCTGAATCGGGACGCCTTTTTCTGCGGCGTGCCCTATGGCATTCAGGACGTCGATTTCATTCTCGAGGAGGTGTTTCCGCACGCGGACAACGGGGTGGCGATCAGCCGCAAGGGGATTACGGCCCTTGAAAACATCCTGTTCTCCAAGTACCTGATGTACAAGACCGTGTACTGGCACAAGACGGTGAGGATCGCCACTGCGATGATCAAGAAGGCCATCGCAATGGCGCTGGACGACGGCGCGATCAGCACGCGGGACCTCTATGGGCTCGACGACGAGCAGTTTTCCGCCCGGTTCCGGGCTGATGTCTTCCCCGGGTTCCGGTTGATCGAAGACACGCGGCACAGGATCCTGCACAAGCAAGTGTTCC
>JBEKTX010000320.1:0-4218 GCA_049515615.1 Spirochaetia bacterium | reverse complement strand
GGACGTCGCATCGATCACGGGCAGCGTCATCGGGCGGACGATGCACGACCTCGCGCTTGTGGTGGACTCCCGCGACCGGCTGCTGGATTTCAATCCCAGCGCTCTTGCAGTGATCGGATTCGACGCACGCCGGGCAGTGGGACATGGCTTCGAGGCGCTTCCTTTCCCCTGGAGCGACGCGCTGCGTCCCTATGCGGGTGCGTCCTCGGCCCGGGAAACGATCAGGGTGGAGCTGCCTGACAGAACGCTCTGGTATCATTTGAGCGTTTCCCGCCTCCAGGGGGAGAGCCAGGGCAGCACGATGGGCCGGCTTTTTCTGATGCACGACGTGACTGAGCGGGAAGAGGTCGAGGAGCACCTGAGGGAAAGCGAGGAGAGGTTTCGGGGCTTCTTCGAACAGACATTCGAAGGGATCATCCTCTTCGACGAGGAAGGCAGGGTGATCGAATTCAATCGGAGCTCCGAGAAGTTGACCGGGCTTTCACGCGCCGAGGTCATGGGCATGCCCGCATGGCACTTGATGAGCCTCTTGATCGCACCCGAAAGGCGCATTCCCGACTACGAAGGGTGGCTGGAAACACGGTTTCGCGAAGCGCTGCAAACGGGGGCGGGAGAGCTCGTCAATCGCGCCATCGACGCGACGCTCCAGCGGCCCGATGGATCGCGCCGCCATTTCCGGCAATACTTTTTTCCCATCCGCACCGCAAGGGGCTTCCGCTTCGGCAGCATCAGCCATGACATCACCGAGGCTCGGGAGGCCGAGCAGGCGCTCCGCAAGAGCCAGGAACAACTGCAGCAGTCGCAGAAGATGGAAGCCGTGGGCAGGCTGGCTGGTGGGATCGCTCACGATTTCAACAACATCCTCACCGTCATCAGCGGCTATTGCGACATGCTGGATGACGCGGCTGAAAACAACACGCTCCTGAAGAATCAGATCGCGGAGGTCGCCAACGCCGCACGCCGGGCCTCCCGGCTCACCGCGCAGCTGCTGGCGTTCAGCAGGAAACAGGTCCTGCAGCCTCGTGTGGTCTCGCTGAACAAGCTCGTGCGGGGCGCGGAAGGGATCCTCGCCCGGGTGATCGGAGAGGACGTCGAGCTCATTACGCGGCTGCAGCCCGGGGCCGGAAGCATCCAGGCCGACCCCGGGCAGATCGAGCAAGTCGTCATGAACCTGGCGGTCAACGCGCGCGATGCCATGCCCGCCGGTGGTACGCTGACGCTCGAGACCGCCCTCGACGCGCCCGGGCCGGCGTTCCTCCGGGAGCATCCGGAAATGATTCCCGGGGAATACGTGCGACTGTCCGTGATCGACACCGGTGAGGGAATGAGCGGGGAGGTAGTGGCGCGCATTTTTGAGCCATTCTTCACGACAAAAGAGGCCGGGAAGGGCACGGGGCTCGGCTTGTCGACGGCTTACGGCATTGTCAAGCAGAGCAATGGGTACATCTATTGCGCCAGCGGACCCGCCCAGGGCACGACCTTTACGATTTACTTCCCCCGGGTTGCCGCGGACGAGGCCCTTGAACGTCCCCCCGCTCCGAAGCCGGTGAGTGTGCGCGGCTCGGAAACGATCCTCCTGGTGGAAGACGAAGAATCGGTGCGCCGCTTCATCCGCACCCTTCTTCAGAGCAGCGGGTACGCGGTCATCGACGCCGCGAGCGGAGATGAAGCGCTCTCCATCGTGGCCGCCCGCGGGGGCGGTATCCGCCTCCTGATCACCGATGTCGTGATGCCCAGGATGAGCGGTCGGGAGCTGGCCTAGAAGGTGCGCGCCCTCTGTCCTGATATTGATCTGTTGTACGTCTCAGGGTACACGGACGATGCGATAGTTCAACACGGCATAACGGCCAGGGCGATCAACTATATCCAGAAGCCGTTCAATACCACGGCGTTTCTCGGAAAGATAAGGGAGATTCTTGAGGAGCATCCCTAACGCGGCTTGAACTCCCTGAGCGCGCGTCCCGAACGCATGTGCGCCGCCAATCGCGTCAGCAACGGCATGCTGTGCCTGAAGAACCTCTTGTAGGCGGGGCAGAGCCTGTTGATGCCGCCAGGCTCTCCGGGGGCGGCGGGAGCCCTGTCCTTGGGGCACCCGCCGTTGCACGAAGAGAGCACGTCGCACGCCCGGCAGACCCGTGGCAGCGTATCCCGCTTCGCGTTGCCGAACTCGATCATTCGCGGGTCGAGGGCCATGTCCCCGAGATTGCGCCCGCGCAGGTTTCCCACCAGGTGATCCGCATCCACGAAGTGATCGCAGACGTAGAAGCCCCCGTCACGCTCCAGCACCGCCGCTTCCCCGCAGGTTTCGCGGTGGACGCAGAGGGCGTGCGGAATCCCATAGATCGGGCGCAGCGCTTCGTCGATGTTCTGGATCACGGTCCTGCCCACGCCCTCGTTGATCCAGCGGTCGAATACGCGGTAGAGGAACTCCCCGATCATCTCCGGCGGCGCCGCCGTGGAGCCCCGGGCAATACCCGCGACGAGTGGAAGGAATTGAAGGTGTGTCGTGCCCAGCCCTCTGAAATAATCGTAGACCGCGTCCGGTTCTGCGGTGTTCCGCGAATGAAGCACGCACAGCAAGTTGACGAACACGCCCCCTTTCCTGAGGAGCGCATAGGCCTGCTCGACCCGTGCATGCGTCGGTCGGCCGTCGGCGCTTTTCCTGAACACATCATGCAGCTCCGCGGGTCCGTCCAGGCTCAAGCCGACTGAGAAGCCCTCGCCGGCCAGGAAGCTCGCCCAGGCCCCGTCCAGGAGGAAACCGTTCGTCTGCAGTCCGTTGGAGACCCTGCGTCCCGGCGGCAGGTGCGCTCGCTGCATCCTGACCACCGAACGGAAATAGTCCAGGCCCAGGAGCGTGGGCTCTCCCCCGTGCCACTCGAAGTGTATGACGGTCCCGCTGGACGCCTGGAGCCTCTGTTCGATGTAGCGCTCGAGCAGGTCCAAGGGCAGGCGGCCCGGGCCCTTCGGCAGGACCGCCTCTTTCCCGAGGTAGTAGCAGTACCCGCAGGCCATGTTGCAGCGCGGCCCCGCGGGCTTGGCCATCACGAGGCATTCGCGCGGCGAATCCATCGTTGAGGGTTGCGGGGACCGCGTCATGGCCCGTTCAGGGTCTCTCGGACGCTCCAGAGGAGACGCTCAGAAGTGAATGGTTTCTGAAGGAATGAGCTTCCCAACTGCAGCTCCACGCCAAGGGGAGTGGAGGACTCGGCGAAACCCGAAGCGTAACCGGAAACGTAGAGAACCTTGATGCCCGGGCAAGCCTTGCGGATGGCGGGGGCAAGCTCCAGGCCGCTCATTCGGGGCATCACGACATCCGTCACGAGCAGGTGGATTCTTCCCCGGTGCTTTGCGGCCGCCGATAGAGCTTCCTCCGCGCTCGCCGCTTCGATGACGTCATAGCCGTGTTTTCGAAGAAGGGTGCGGGTGAACCCGCGAACGCCCGCATCGTCTTCCACCAGCATGATCGTCTCGTTGCCCCCCATCCTGAACGACGCGGGAACGAAGGAAGCCTCGCGGGCCGCTTCGTCCCGGACCCGCGGCAGATAAATCGAGAAGGTCGAGCCTTTGCCCGGCTCGCTGTCGCAATAAATATACCCCTCGCTCTGCTTCACGATCCCGTAGGCCATGGGCAGGCCGAGCCCGGTTCCCTTTCCCACCGGCTTGGTCGTGAAGAAGGGCTCGAAGATGTGCGAGAGAACGGCGGTCTCCATGCCGATCCCCGTGTCGCTCACGACGAGCTTGACGTATTCACCGGGACGAACCTCGGGATGCTGGCGAACGAAGCTCACGTCGAGGAAGCAGGACTGCGTCTCGATCGCGAGGGTGCCGCCCGATGGCATCGCGTCACGGGCATTCACGGCCAGGTTCATGAGGACTTGCTCGATGCGACCGGGATCAGCCCTGATGTTTCCGGCGTCGGGATGGAGCGTGGTGATCAGTCTGACGTCCTCCCCGATGAGCCGGGCCAGCATGACATCCACCTTCGCCACCAGGTCGTTGATCTCGAACACGAGGGGCTGGAGCACCTGCTTCCGTCCAAAAGCAAGGAGCTGCCCCGTAAGCTCGGCAGCCCGGTGCGCCGCGTGTGAGATCTCCACGATCGGCCCCTTCAGCGGGCTCCCCTCGGAGAGTCCTCCGAGGAGGGTGTCGGAGTAGCCAATGATCACGGTGAGGAGATTGTTGAAATCGTGCGCGATCCCGCCGGCCAGCCTCCCG
>JBEKTX010000319.1:0-4248 GCA_049515615.1 Spirochaetia bacterium | reverse complement strand
ATGGGCCGGCCGAACTTCGCCGCCTGGTGAGCGAGCCTCAGCGCCTTGCGGTAGCCCTCGGGATGCGCCATTCCGAAATTGCGCTTCAGGTTGTCCTTCATGTTCTGGCCCTTCTGGTGGCCGAAAAACGTGACAGGCATTCCGTTCAGGATGCCGATCCCGCCCACGAGTGCCGAGTCATCCCCGTAATTCCTGTCCCCATGCAGCTCGGTGAAATCATCGAAGATCTTTTCCGCGTATTGCAGGGTCGTGGGCCTCTCGGGATGACGGGCCAGCTCGACCCTCCGCCACGCCACGTTCTCAGCGGGACGCGGCGCCCTCACCTTCAGCTCGAGCTCGGTGAGCTCCCGGCTGATGTCGATGTTGACCTTCTCCGCCAGGATCTTCAGCTCGGCGATCTTCTCTCGAAGCGGGTTTTCGCTCATTCCCGTCCTCCCAGCGCCGGCGCGTGCGTCTTCAGGAGAAAACCCAGGCGTTTCTTCAGCTCGTAGCGAGGAACCACGAGGTCGATGAATCCCCGATCCAGATGGTACTGGGAAAGGGGAAAGTTCTCGGGAACCTTCTCCCGGATGGTGCCGGCCACCACGCGCGCGCCGGCGAACCTCATGAGAGCCCCCGGCTCCGCGAGGGTCACGTCGCCGAGCATCGCGAAGGAGGCGAGCACCCCGGCGGTCGTCGGGTCCGTGAGAATCACGAAATAGGGACAGCGGGCCTTTTCCAGCGCCTGGGTGGCGACGGCTGTCTTGGCCATTTGCATGAGCGATAGGATCCCCTCCTGCATGCGCGCGCCGCCGGAGGAAGTAAAGACGATCATCGGCAGCTTCTTCTCCGCCGCGACGAGCATCGCGCGCATGATCTTCTCTCCCACGACGGAGCCCATGCTGCCGCCGATGAAGCGAAAGTCCATGACGGCGAGCACGACCTCGTGTCCGTCCACCTTGCAGAGGCCGGTGACCACCGCCTCGGTAATCCCGGTTTTCCTCGCCGCCGCTTTCAGTTTTTCCTCGTAGTCGGGGAACTCCAGTGGATTGGCGGTCTCTATGTCCGCGGAGAGCTCTTGAAACACGCCTTCGTCCGCGGTGATGCGGATGCGCTCCCATGCGGTGAGCCGGAAATGGTGCTGGCAGTGCGGACATGTGTACAGAGTGGCCTCCAGCTCGTGGGCCGTGAGATGGCGGTGGCAGGAGGGGCAGGAGTTGGTTTCGTCGAGGACCGAGCGCTCATCGCGTTTCCTCTTCACCTGGTGCTCGATGAGACCGCGGATCCAGCCCTGGATCCCCTTGCTGTCATTCACAGGGCGCCCTCCTTCAGGACCTCTCCGAGAAAACCGGTCCCGTAGTCCCCCGAGCGGAACCTGGGGTGCGCCAGGATCTTTTTCTGCGATTCGATATTCGTCGCGATTCCCTCGATGACGAGCTCCGACAACGCCCGCTCCATGCGGCGCACGCCTTCCGCCCGGTTCTGTCCGGTGACAATGAGCTTCGCCACGAGGTGATCATACCACGGCGGCACATGGTAGCCGGCATAAAGAAACGTATCCATCCGCACTCCGAAACCGCCCGGGCTCATGAACTGGGTCACGCGCCCCGCGGAGCGGGCATTGATGCGGCACTCCATGGCGTGCGCCCCCAGGCGCACCTGGTCCTGCGCGATCTCCAGGGACTCGTCGCTCGCGGCCAGGAGCTGCTGTCGGATGATATCGATGCCGGTCACCATCTCGGAGACGGGGTGCTCGACCTGAACGCGCGCATTGACTTCCATGAAATAGTGCTTCCCGTCCTTGACGAGGAACTCGACGGTGCCCGCTCCCGTGTATCCCAGCCCCCGGAGGAGACGCACGGCATCCTCTCCCATCTTCGTTCGCAGGGCGGGCGTCACAACCGGCGAGGGGCTCTCTTCGATCAGCTTCTGGTGGTTCTGCTGGACGGTGCAGTCACGCTCGCCGAGGTGGACCACGCTGCCCTTTCGATCCGCAACGATCTGGATCTCCACGTGGCGGGGGTTCTCCAGGTATTTCTCCAGGTAGACCGTACCGTCGGAGAACGCTTTTTCCGCCTCCTGCGAAGCAATTGCCAGAACGTCAGCCAGCTGGCTGCCGCTGTGCACGATCCTCATGCCCTTGCCACCGCCCCCCGCTGCGGCCTTGACGATGACGGGGTACCCGATGGCATTTGCCGCGCGCACGGCCTCTTCGGCGTTGCCCACGGAGCCGGAACTTCCGGGGATCACCGGAATGCCCAGGTCCTTCGCCGAGTGTTTCGCCCGGATCTTGTCACCGAGCAGCTCGATGACCTCGGGATCCGGCCCGACGAAGATCAGCCCCGCCTCCTTCACGTCCCGGGCAAAGCCGGCATTCTCCGCGAGAAAGCCGACCCCGGGGTGAAGCGCATCGCATCCGCTCAGCACGCCCGCCGTCACCAGGTTCCTGATATTGAGATAGCTCTCCCGGGCCGGCGGCGGTCCGACGCACACGTGTTCGTCGGCGAAGCGGACGGGGAGGGAATCCGTATCGGCCTGGGAATGGGCCACCACGGTCCTGATTCCCATCTCGCGGCAGGTGCGGATGATGCGGAGGGCAATCTCCCCCCGGTTGGCGATCAGGAGACTCTGGATCATACGCGGCGGACCTCGAACAGAGGCGCGCCGAACTCCACCATGTTGCCGTTGTCCACGAGGATTGCCACGATTTCCAGATCGAACTCAGCCTGGTACTCGTTCATCAGTTTCATTGCTTCCAGAATGCACAGCGGCTTGCCCTTTTTCACCGTGTCCCCTTTCTCCACGAAGGGAGGAGCATCCGGCGCGGGGGCCCGATAAAAGGTCCCGACCAGCGGGGCCCGGATGAACTCCGTGTCCGCCCCATGCTTCGAGGGAGGAGCCTCATGGACCGCATGTGCAGAGGGAGAGAGGGAGACAGGAGGTGCGGAGACAGGGATGGGCCCGGCTTTTTTCAGACACACTTCTTCGCCGTCCTTTTTGTACATGATCTCCGACAATCCGCTTTTCTCGAACCTCTCCATCAGTGCGTAGATTTCTTTCAGTTCCATGTTTCAACCTCTTGTTCAGGCCTGGAAAGGCGCTCCACTTCAAGCTGCTTCCATTACTAAATTAGTCGGAAATTAGCATTTGCTCCGCAGCAGTGTCAATTCGCCCGACATCAAGTCTCTCCTTCCCCAAAGGGATCCATTCCTGTTCGTCGACAGGATCCTCAGCCCTCCGCGGGGATTTCTTCGACTTCGGACGGTTCCGCCTGGCCGTCCGTCACCTCGCCCATTGGCGGGTGCGACGGCAGCGCGCCGGCCGACTCTTCCTTCAGCTTGAGGGTTTCGCCGAACCAGGAGAAGGCGGCGGCAAGCCGGTCCGTCATCTCGCGCATGTCGTGCGACACCTCGAGGATCGACCTGATAAGCGCATCCACGCCGGCAAGCCCGTCCTGGATGTGGGTGTGGGCCCTGCTGACGTCTTCGAGGGCGCGCGAGTTCTCCGATATCATGGTGCGGATTTCTTCACTCCGCTTCACGATCTCTGAAAAGCCGGTTCCCAGCCCCTTGATTCTCCCCACGCCCTTTTCCACCCCCCTGTTCGTATCCCTGATCGTCGCGCTCACCTGGTCAGACACGGTACGGGTGAGGTCCGCGAGCTTGCGGATCTCCTGGGCGACCACGCTGAACCCCTTGCCGGCAGTCCCGGCTTTCGCGGCCTCGATCGAGGCGTTCAGGGAGAGCATGTGGGTTTTCTCCGCGATGCCGATGATCTGGCTCACTGCTTTTTTGATCACGATCGAGCGCTGGTACAGCGCCTCCATCTCCTCCAGCGTCTCATGGATCTGCGCATTAAAGCTCGTGATGAGGCCATCCACCTGCTCCGTGTAGCCGAGGATGTCCTTTTCCTTCGCGACGACCCGGGATTCGCCGGTCCCCGCTTCCGCAAGGGACACGATGAGCCCCCCGAGCGTGAAGGATTGCTTCTGTGCGCTCTCCAGCAGCTTGCCGGAAAGCTTCATGATGTCGACGTTGCGCTTTTCCAGAAGCTCCTTGCCCTCCCGGATTCGCTCGATCATTTCCCAGTCAGTCTCGATGCGCTCGATCAGCTCCTGGCTGGTCTGGCGGTACAGTCCCTGGGTGCGAAGGAGGTCCGAGGTGAACTGCCAGCTCTGGAAGAGTGCAATGATGGTGCCCGGCAGAAACGCGAGCAGCCCGCGCCCGGGGAGGAGGTAGTCTCCCAGAACTCCGGCCGCAAGTCCGAGGA
>JBEKTX010000318.1:0-4259 GCA_049515615.1 Spirochaetia bacterium | reverse complement strand
GGCTCGGGGGCGAGGTCACCCTGGACACGCGTCTGGGCACTGGCACCACGATCCGGCTGCTCCTGCCTCTGACGGTGAGCACCATCCGGGGACTCCTGATCCGCGCGGGAGAACGGAGCTTCATCATCCCGGTGACCTTTGTCGAAAGGGTGGCATCGTCGAAAAGGGATTCCATTCAGACCGTCGAGAACCGGGCCACCGTGCTCCTGGGCGGCCAGGCCGTGTCGTTCGTTCGACTTCACGAGGTTCTGGGGCTTCCCGTGGACGCCTCGGGAGACAAGGAGTCCACCCGTCTGTCAATGGTCGTCCTCGCCGCATTGTAGAGGAGGATCGCGTTCCAGGTGGATGAAGTGGTTGGCGAGCAGGAAGTCCTCGTGAAAAGCCTTGGACCGCAGCTCGCCCGGGTACGGAACGTCGGGGGCGCGGCCCTGTTGGGAACGGGGAAGATCGTGCCCATCCTGAATGTCGCCGACCTGATGAAGTCCGCCGTCAAGACTGCCTCCCCGCCTGCGCCCGCGCGAGAGGTTGAAGAGCCCACGGCTGTTCAGCGAAGGTCCATCCTTGTGGTGGATGATTCCATCACCGCCCGAACGCTGCTGAAGAGCATCCTTGAAGCGGCGGGGTACCTCGTGAGAACGGCGGTGGATGGGGCGGAAGCCTTTGCCACCCTTCGCGAAACCGAGTTCGATCTCGTGGTGTCCGACGTCGACATGCCCCGATTGAACGGGTTCGACCTGACGGCGAGGATCCGGGCGGACAGGAAAGTGGCCGACCTCCCGGTGATTCTCGTGACCGCCCTCGAATCCCGGGAGGACCGGGAGAGAGGGATCGATGTGGGAGCCAATGCCTATATCGTGAAGAGCAGCTTCGAGCAGAGCAATCTGCTCGACATCGTGCGCCGATATGTCTAGACGACACGCAGAATGGGGAGACTCGTCGATTGAAATCTACAGTCCGGGTTCTGATCGTCGACGACTCGGCGGTCTATCGGGATTTCCTCGCCCACATTCTTGGGTCCGACCCGCAGATCGTGATCGCGGGGGCGGTGCGGGACGGCGCGGCAGCCATCGAGGCGGTGACCACACTTCGCCCCGACGTCATCACCATGGACATCAACATGCCGGGGATGAACGGCTACGACGTCACGAGGAAAATCATGGAATCCTCCCCGATGCCCATCATCGTCGTGAGCGCGGCCGATGATGCCGGAGAAGTGGAGATGAGCTTCAAGGCAATGGAGTCGGGGGCGGTGGCGGTGGTCCCGAAGCCACGGGGGGGAGATTCTCCCGACTCCGCGGCGCAATCCCAGGAATTGATCCTGATGGTGAAGCTCATGGCGGAGGTAAAGGTCGTGAGGCGCTGGCCGCGAAAGCAGGCTCCGTCGGTTACGGCTGCCGTTGCGCAGACTGCACTCGGTCCGTCCGCGACCCCCCCCCCGCGGCCGAGGCCGAGTGGCGCGCCCGCCCGCTTCGAGGCGATCCTCATCGGCGCGTCCACCGGCGGACCGCTTCCCATCCGCACAATCCTCTCCGCCCTGCCGCCCGAGTTTCCCGCGGCCGTGCTCGTCGTCCAGCACATCTCCACGGGCTTCGGCGCCGGCTTCGCCGAGTGGCTGGCAGGCGCCTCACGGCTGCCCGTCCACATCGCCGCGGAGGGAGAGCTCGTCGCGCCCGGGCACGTGTACATCGCCCCCGACGAGGCGCATATGGGGGTGCGCGAGGGGCCGCGGATCAGGCTCGGCCACGGCGAGCCGGAGAATGGGCTGCGTCCCTCCGTCTCGCACCTTTTCCGCTCCGCGGCGAGAGTGTACGGGAAGAGGGCAGTAGGCATCCTTCTCTCGGGCATGGGCAGGGACGGCGCCGAGGAGCTGAAAGGCCTCAGAGACCTCGGGGCCGTGACTTTCGCTCAGGACCGGGAATCGTGTGTGGTATTCGGAATGCCCGGCGAGGCGGTGAGATTGGGCGGAGCATCGTACACCATGCCGCCGGAAGCCATTGCCGCGGCCGTCGTGAGCCTGGCGGAATCGGGGGACCCGGGCAGGGAGACACTGTCATGAGCTCGGATATGAGAAATGTGAATGAAATCGAGGTCCTCGTCGTGGAGGACAGCAGGACCCAGGCAGAGCAGCTCTCACAGACGCTGGAACAAGCCGGCTACCGGGTGCGAGTCGCCGGCAACGGGGCCGAGGCCCTCGAGGCAATACGAGAAAGCCGCCCCCACCTCATCATCAGCGACGTGGTCATGCCGGTCATGGATGGGTACACCATGTGTCGGGCGATAAAGGATGATGACACGTTAAGCGACATCCCGGTGATCATCCTCACCTCGCTTTCGGATTCCCAGGACGTCATCCGCGGGGTCGAGGCGGGCGTGGACTACTACCTGACGAAGCCGTACCGTGCCGAGGCTCTCTTGTCCGAAATCGAAACCGTGCTCGCATCCACCCCGTCCCGGGAGCCCCACGACGCGCAGGAGCAGTTCAACGTCACAATTACGGGCAAAAGGCGGCTGGTGCGATCAAGCAGGAGCCGACTGCTCACCCTGCTGCTCTCTACCTACGAGAGTGCCGTGCGGCACAACATGGAGCTCATCAAAGCGCAGGCGGAGCTGGAGACACTGAACAGGAAGCTGGAGGAGCTGGTCGGGCAGCTGAAGGAGGCCAAGAGCGTTGCCGAAGAAGCGAATAGCGCGAAAAGCAGCTTCCTCGCCAACATGAGCCACGAAATCCGCACACCGATGAACGCAGTCATCGGCTTCACGAATCTCGCTCTGAAGACGGATCTGACTCCCCAGCAGAGGGACTATGTGTCCAAGATCCACGATGCCGGCGTTTCGCTTCTCGGGCTGATCAATGACATCCTGGACTTCTCCAAAATCGAGGCGGGCAAGCTCAGCATCGAGAGCGTCGATTTCCACCTGGACTCGGTAGTGGGAGAAGTGGCTTCCATCACCAGCCCGAACGCTTTCGCCAAGGGCCTTGAGTTGATGGTGAACATCCCTTCCGACGTTCCCCAGGATCTTGTGGGAGATCCTCACCGGGTGGGTCAAGTGTTGATGAACCTCGTCGGGAATGCGGTGAAGTTCACCGAGGCAGGGGAGGTGGAGCTGAAGGCATCCCTCCTCGAACGCACCGGCGAGAAGGCGAAGCTGCGGTTCATGGTGCGCGACACTGGCATCGGCATGACGCAGGAGGAGATAGCGAATCTGTTTCGTCCGTTCTCCCAGGCCGACAGCTCCACGACGCGAAAATACGGTGGCACGGGTCTGGGGCTGAGCATCGCCCGCCGGCTGGTGGAGCTGATGGGCGGCCAGATCTGGGTGGAAAGCACGCCGGGCAAGGGCAGCACCTTTGCCTTCACCGCGTGGTTCGCTCTGGGCTCGAAGAAGACGCAGAAGCGGCGCCTCATCCCCCCGCATCTCTCCGGGATGCGGGTCCTGGTCGTCGACGACAACCCTCATGCGCGGCAGATCATGAGCGAGATCCTCGCGTCGATGAAGTTCCGCGTGGAGTCCGTGGACTCCGGCGAGAATGCAGTGGAAGCGGTCAGGAAAGCCGACGCGGCCGACGCCTTCGGCCTCATCCTGATGGACTGGAAAATGCCCGGAATCGACGGCATGGAGGCCACGCGGAGGATTACTGCCGCTGGTTTCGCGAAAAACCCACCCCCGGTGATCCTGATGAGCGCCTTCGGCGGCGACGGGACCGAAAAGGCGGACGCGCGGGCGGCAGGCGCCTCCGAGTTCCTGATGAAACCGATCACCGCCTCCACGCTCGCGGACGCGATCATTAGGATCTTTTCCCCTGAGCTGCTGCAGGAAATGGAGGAGAGGCATCTCCCAAGCGAAACTTCCAAGGGCCTCCGCGGCGCTCGGGTGCTCCTGGTGGAGGACAATGAGATCAACCAACAGATTGCCGTCGAGCTCCTGCAGGGGGCCGGCGTGGAAGTCGTTGTCGCTTCCAACGGCCGGGAGGCGATCGAGAAGCTGGCCGCGCCTTCCGCGCGATTCGACATAGTGCTGATGGACATCCAGATGCCGGAGGTGGATGGGTACGAGGCGACGCGACGAATCCGCTCGCAGCCCTGGGGGACAACTCTGCCCATAATCGCGATGACCGCGCATGCCATGGAAGAGGAGAGACGAAAGGCGCTGGAGACGGGGATGGACGACCACATCAGCAAACCCATCGATCCGGACGCGATGTTCGAGACCATGCGGCGGTTCTATCGGCCAGCAGGATCCGCGCGCACGACCGAACA
>JBEKTX010000317.1:0-4270 GCA_049515615.1 Spirochaetia bacterium | reverse complement strand
AGCTCACCGACGCCTCCACCTTTGCCCTGCGCGCAATGGCGTTGTTCGGCCCGGCGATCGCGCTGACGATGAACCTCGGTATCGTGTCGGTCCTGTGGATCGGCGGGTACCGGGTGGCCTCCAGCTCGCTGCAGGTCGGCAAGATCATCGCCTTCATCAACTACATGAGCCAGATCCTCTTTTCCCTGAACATGATCTCGCTGATTTTCACCTCGTTCGTCCGCGCCCGGGCGTCCTGGGAACGCGTCACCGCCGTCCTGGCCACACCGGGCAGCGAGGACTTCGTGGATGTGCCGGTCACGGAAGCCGGCTTCACGGCCGGCACGACGGTGGAGTTCCGCGGGGTCTCCTTTGCCTACCCGGGAGGCTCGCCGGGCCGGCTGGTGTTGGAGGACGTGAGCCTTTCCTGCGAGCCCGGCGTCATTACCGCGGTCATCGGATCCACCGGGGCGGGCAAGAGCAGCCTGGTGGCGCTGGTCCCGAGATTCTACGAGCCTTCGGCGGGGTCGGTTCTCCTGGGGGGAAGGGACGTGCGGGATCTGGACCTCCGCGTGCTGCGACAGCGCATCGCTCTGGTGCCGCAGAAGACCGTGCTCTTCACGGGCACGATCGAAGAGAATCTCCGCTGGGGCCGGGAAGATGCCACGGCCGACGAGCTGCGGGAGGCGGCATCGGCCGCCCAGGCGCATGACTTCATAATGGGATTCCCCGAGGGGTACCAGAGCATGCTGGGGCAGGGCGGGGTGAACCTTTCAGGGGGGCAGAAGCAGCGGGTGGCCATTGCGCGCGCCCTGGTGCGGCGTCCTGACGTGCTGATCCTCGATGACTGCACGAGCTCGGTGGATTCCCTCACCGAGGCGGAGATCCTCCGTGCCATCCGCGTGTCAACGTGGGGGAGGGCGGGGGCCTGCACGTGCATCCTGATCACCCAGCGCATCTCCGCGGCCGCGGCCGCCGACCGGGTCCTCGTGCTGGACGACGGGAAGGCCGTGGGCGTCGGGCGGCACGAGACGCTCATCCGGGAGTGCGACGTTTACCGCGACATCTGCGTCGCGCAGCTGGGCAAGGAGGCCGTCGGTGTTTGACCGCGCCGCCACGCTCTCCACCGTCCCGGGGATGCCGGGCCGGGGACCAGGGATCGGCGGGCCGAGCCCTCAGATGCGCGGCGCGCCGCGGGTGAGGCCCCACGACCTGTGGCACACGATCGGCCGAATCTGGTCGTATTTCGCGGGCGAGCGCGGCCGCATTCTCATCGTGGCAGGCTTCATCCTTGTGGACTCCTCTCTGGGGATGGCCGTGCCGTACCTGATCGGCAGGGGGATCGATGCAATCGCGGCCATCAGCGGCGGACGGCTTACTCTGATTGCGTCGGCATTCGGCGCGGCAAGCCTTCCCGCCGGTGCCCTTGCCATTGCGGCGTTCGCCCTGCTCGCCGCTTACATCGGGGGCGCGCTGCTGCAGACCATCGAAGGCTGGATGATGGCGGGAGTCTCCCAGCGGATGGTGCGGAATGTGCGCGAAGGTTTCTTCGACAAGATGCAGCGCCTTCCGCTCGCCTTCTTCGACACCAGGCCGCACGGGGACATCATGAGCAGGCTCACCAACGACGTGGACGCGGTGAGCACAACGGTCTCCCAATCTTCCGTGCAGCTCATGTCCGGCGTCATGGTCGTGGCGGGCACGCTTACGATCATGTTCGTTCTCAATCCGGTCATGGCTGTCGCGAGCCTCCTCCCCGTTCCACTCGTCTTTACCCTGACGACCGCTATCTCGCGCCGCACGCGGAACCTCTTCATGGCGCAGCAGAATGCCCTCGGGGCCCTGGACGGTCACATAGAGGAAACCGTCACGGGCATCCAGGCGGTGAAGGCATTCGGCCGGGAGCCCCAGAGCCGCGCGAGCTTCGCCGCGATCAATGAAAGGCTGCGCCGAGACGGCACGCGCGCGCAGATCTGGACGGGATTCCTCATGCCGATGATGAACGTCATCGGAAACCTCGGTTTTGCCGCCGTGGCCGTGACCGGCGGATTCATGGCCGTGCACGGCCTGATCAGCGTGGGGCTCATCGCCACCTTCATCTCGTACTCCCGCCAGTTCGTGCGGCCTCTGAACGACATCGCCAACACGTGGAACACCCTCATGTCCGCGGTGGCGGGCGCCGAGCGCGTCTTCCAGGTGCTGGACGAGAAGGAGGAGACCGCGGACGCCGAGGGGGCCCGGGAGCTGGACAGGCCGAAGGGCCGGGTGGAGTTCCGCAACGTAAGCTTCGGCTACCGCCCCGACGTGACGGTCCTGCGCGAGGTCAGCCTCGACGCTCCCGCGGGGAGCGTGACCGCCATCGTGGGACGGACCGGTGCGGGAAAGACGACGATCGTCAACCTGCTCTGCCGGTTCTATGAAGTCTCGAACGGGGAGATCCTGATCGACGGGACGGACGTCCGCAACTACACGCGGGCGAGCCTGCGCCGGGCCTTCGCGGTGGTGCTCCAGGACGGCTGGCTCTTCTCAGGCACCGTGCGAGAGAACATCCTCTACGGCCGGCCCGGCGCCTCGGAAGCCGAAATCCGCCGGGCCGCCGCCCTGGCCGGCGCCGATCATGCAATCGAGCGCCTTCCGAAGGGTTTTGACACGGCGCTCGTGGAGTCCGGCGCCAACCTGAGCCAGGGGCAGCGCCAGCTCATCGCCATTGCGCGTGCCGCCCTTGCTCTGCCGACCCTCCTCGTGCTGGACGAGGCGACCAGCTCCGTGGACGCGCGGACCGAGCTGCGCATCCAACAGGGCATGATCGAGCTGATGAAGGGACGGACGAGCTTCATCATTGCCCACCGCCTTTCGACGATCCGGGACGCGGACACGGTGCTCGTCGTGGATGCGGGCCGCATTGTGGAGCGGGGAAGCCCGGAGGAGCTGGCCTCCCGCGACGGGTACTTCCGCAAGCTGTCCGAGACCCAGCGCGGCGGCATCGAGATCTGATCCGTGCCTGACCAATCCGCGGCGGCCGCCACTCCGTACGAAGAGACAGAGGAGATCTATTGGAATGAAGCGAACCATCCTTATCATAGTTTCCATTTTCGCCGCTGCGGCGGCATTTGCGGCAGGCTCAGGAGGCGGAGGAGGGGGCGGCGGTGGCGGGTCAGGCGCGAGCGGCCGATCGATGTCATCGCAGCCGCCGACCGCACAGGACTGGTACAACAAGGGGTACGCGGCCTCGAATCAGGGACAATTCGATGAGGCAGTCCAGGATTTCAACACCGCCATATCTCTGAAGAGCGACTACGCCGAGGCGTACAACATGCTCGGCTATTGCACGAGGAAAACGGGCGATGTCAGTAAAGCGTTCGGCTACTACGAAACCGCGCTGAAGCTGAAACCGAACTTCCCCGAGGCACGGGAGTACTACGGCGAAGCCTGGCTCCAGCAGGGGAACCTCGCCAAAGCCGTCCAGCAATACATCATTCTGCAGAAGGCGGGCAACAAGAACGCCAAGGAGCTGCTGGAGAAGATCTCGGACTTCGTAAACAAGCTCTAGGGCTGGAGTGATGGTGTGAAGCGCGCCCTTGCTGTTCTTCACGCGCGCTTCCACCAATTTCCGGCACGACTGGGACAGTTCACGTTCGAGCAAATTCGCGCGCGGGGGACAGAACAATAGCGTTTGTAGTCAATTTTCGACTCCTGCTTCAAAGGCGGCACGGTCCCTACGTCTCCTCCGGGAACAGCACCCCCTGGCGGCCTCGCAGCCGCTCGGCCACGGTGGTCACGATCAGGTCCAGATCTTTCGAATCCTTCACGAAATCCAGTCGGTCGGAAGGCACGACAAGCACGGGCGACAGCGAGAAGCCGGCGATCCACTCTTCGTAGAGCGTGTTGAGCCTCTCCAGGTACTCGTCCTGGATGCGCGCCTCGAACGGCCGGCCCCGAAGGGCAATCCTTTTCTGGAGAGTCGGTACGGATGCGCGGAGGTACACCACGAGGTCCGGCGGGGCAAGCAGCGTCGTGAGCGTACGGTAGAGGCCCAGGTACGTATTCCAGTCACGGTCGCTGATGGCTCCCTGGAGGTGCAGGGCGCGCGCGAACACCTCCGCATCCTCGTAGAACGACCTGTCCTGGACGACCGCACGCGGAATGTCCATCAGTGCCCGGTGCGCGTGGGCCCGGTATGTGAGGAAAAAGACCTGCGAGTGGAATGCCCAGGCGCGCATGTCCCTGTAGAAGTCATCGAGATAGGGATTCTCCGCGACCGGCTCGTAGTATGGCTCCCATCCCTGCCTCT
>JBEKTX010000316.1:0-4303 GCA_049515615.1 Spirochaetia bacterium | reverse complement strand
GCTCCTGGCCATCGTGCTGTACATCTACGCGGTGGAGATGCGCAAGGCCCGGGCCAGCGGGAACTGGGACGCGATCCTGGCAGGGCTGACCCTCTTCGGGATGGACTTCTTCAACGAGACGTGGAACGGCTGGGTGCTGGCGATCTCGGGCCGCTCGGCGTTCTGGACCACCCCCGGGGACACCGCCCTTCGCACCCTGGTGGGCTGGAACAGCGAGATCATGCTCATGTTCGCGATTGCCGGAATCGTCTTCTATTACATGTGTCCCGAGGACCGCTCCGAGCGGATCCTGGGGCTTCCTGCCCGGTGGTTCTGGGCCATCGCCTTCTCCGCCTTCTGCGTGCTGGTGGAATGCGTGCTGAACATCGGCGGCCTGCTCGTCTGGGAATACCCCTTCTGGAACCGATCGCTTGCCGGGATCTGGCTCATCTTCGTGTTCGGGTACTTCGAGTTCTTCGCGGCCATCAACCTCGTGCTGGGAATGAAAAATGTACGGCGGCGCATCACGGTCATCGGCCTCATCTATGCGGTGCCAGTGGTGATGAACGTGTTCGGGTTCGCCGTCATGGGGTGGAGGTACTGAGCTCCCTGTGGCGGGCGCCGCTGAAGTCATCGCTCATGGAGATTGCCGTACAACTGGATGTAAACTCCATCTGCGTGGGAGAGGTACTGCGACGGACCAGGATACTCTTCGATACTACGAAACATTCGCGGATGATGTGACCCGCCGGTACGAGGCGGTATCCGGCGGGGTGTCCGACTTTTTTCCGTTCGTCTTCAAGTCGGGCGAACGTGTCCTGGACATTGGCGCGGGCTCTGGGCGCGACGCATCGCGTTTGTTGGCTCTCGGGATCGATGTTCGCGCAGTGGAGCCGAGCGCGGAAATGCGCATGCGTGCCATGGCAGCCCATCCCGACCTGGAAGGAAGACTGTTCGGGGGTTCGCTTCCGCGGGAGTTGCCGGGGTCCGTTTCTGGAAAATACCATGGGATCATTCTTTCCGCCGTTCTCATGCATGTCCCCGATTCTGAGCTCTTCGATACGGCTTTCACTGTTCGCGATCTTCTGTGCGATGACGGCAAGCTCCTGGTGTCCATCCCCACGGAGCGTGGAGATGTTGCCCCTGGCCAGGATCGCGACGCGCACGGGCGGCTGATGGTTCTCCGTTCGGCTGCACAAGTGAAACTGCTTTTCGAACGGCTTGGCTTCACACTGGAAAGCGAGTGGCATTCAGCCGATTCCTCAGGACGGGAAGGCGTCCTCTGGACGACCTTGTTCTTCCGTTACTCGGGCGTGAGCCCGCGACCCATTGACCGCATAGAAAGCATTCTCAACGCCGACCGGAAGGTCGCCACCTACAAGCTCGCCCTGCTGCGCGCACTTTGCGATATCGCCCTGACTGCCTACTCGTCGGTGAAGTGGGAAGCAGGGGGCAGGGTGGGAATTGCCCTGGACGATATCGCCGAACGCTGGATCCGCTACTACTGGCCGCTGATCGAATCGCCGGTATTCCTTCCCCAGATCAACGGCGAATCAAAGGGCGCCAAGCCTATTGCGTTTCGCACAGCGCTGGACGGATTGATCACCTACTACCGGAGGCTGGGAGGTCTCCCCGTGTTCCTTCGCGGGGCGGTCAACGGATCCCTCGAGCCTGTTCCACGCGCTTTGAAGAGTGCCGCGCTGAAGAAGATTGCTTCCACGATAGTGAACGGTCCCGTGAGATTCGCCGGCGGCGCGCTGGGCAAGCGCGAGTTCTCATTCGACAGCTCGACGCGCATGATGCTCATCGATGCGAACCTCTGGCGCGAGCTTTCCTTGATGGGCCACTGGATCCGTGACGCGGTCATACTTCGCTGGGGCGAGATGACTTCCCGTCTTTCCGGAGACGAGGTGCGCGTGGGCCGCGTCCTCGACCTTCTCCTGAAGATGAACGACCCTCTCAGGGCCGACCAGAATGTGCGTGACATCTATGCCGCCCAGCAGGACCTCGAATGCGTCTGGACAGGCAGGAGCCTTGGACCAGGCTTCGACGTGGACCATGCCATCCCCTTTGCCCTCTGGCAGGACAGCTCCTTGTGGAACCTGTTTCCCGCCTCGAGGTCCGTGAACAACGCCAAGCGCGACAAGCTGCCCACGCGAGCTGTTGTCAGCAGGCGGGAAGAGGCGATTGTCGGGTGCTGGAAAGTCCTGCGCGAAAAGCTGCCTGTCCGTTTCCAGAGGGAGTCGGCGATCCTCATGGGCAGACGGCCCGAGGAAGGCTTGGACGCTACCGGGCATGGCTGGGAAAAGCAACTCATGAACAGCTTCGTGGAAGCAATCGAGTGCACCGCCGCCATCCGCGGCGCCAGCAGGTGGGAACCGTAGAGGAACAGTTGTCAATGCAAACGTGCTGATGTCCTTCGAAGGGAAAAATGTTGCCGAGCTCAGGAAGTCGTTCAGGGATGTATTTGACGCCTACCTTGCGAACTGCAAGCGAGCATGCAGACTACCCGAGAAGCCGTATAACGGCACGATCATCCTCCGCGCACCTTCATGCGCTCAAGCGGCGGGAGCATTCGGGAGGTTGATAGAGTGAGGGACGTAGATGCGGCCCGCGGGCATGCATCTCAATTGCGATGCCCCGTCATATGCGCACTACACGGAGGTGGGTTTGTCTTGAAAACAACTCAATTGCCAAGTAGCATTGAGCACATGCAGGCAGGAGTCGGCGAGCTCGTGTTCGATGTGACTCAGGACCATGACGGAGGGTTCGTCGCGGAGTGTCTGAGCGAAGATATTGTCACCGAAGCTGACACCTGGCAGGAGCTCAGGGCGAACGTCAGAGAGGCAGTATGCGCGTTCTACTTCGACAGTTCTCCGCCTGAGCGGATTCGGCTCCACCTCGTTCGGGATGAAATCATCACCGTGACATGAAGCTGCCCAGGGATCTCAGCGGTCGCGAGGTCGTTGATGCCCTGGTACGGAAGGGCTGGAGAGCGGCCCTTGCCGCATAATAGGCAGGAGAGGGACCGCTAAGCGCAGTTCGGCGAGGACCTGCAGCGGAGCACGTCTCAGGCGGCAGCCGGCTGCGCAGCAGACGGCGAGAGCCCGACCCGCCCGAGGAGGAAACGAAGGCGCTGCCTTATCACACCCTGCACCTCGGGCGGGGCAGGCCCCAATCCCAAAGCGGTGGAGATGCGCAAGGCCCGCTCCAGCGGGAACTGGGATCCGATCCGGGCTGGGCTGACCCTCTTCGGGATGGATTTCTTCAACGAGACGTGGCGGCCTGCTCGCCTGGGAATGCCCCTTCTGGAACCGATCGATTGCAGGGATCTGGCTTATCTTCGCCGAAAGGGTGGGGGCGCGGTGCTTGACGTTGGCGACAATATGACCGAAATTGGTCTCGTGAAGACCATAACCATTTCCTACTTCAAGGCTCACATTTCGGAGGAGCTCAGGAAGGTCCGAAAGGGGGCGCGGATCATTATCAGTGACCGCGACAACCCGATCGCGGAGGTTGTGCCATACCGGACCGAACCCGCCGCCTTGGGTGTAAGGCCGCCTCGGACTACTCCCTTTGTCGTCACCCGGCCGACGTTCAAGATCGAGCACGACCCGTTGGAATATCTATTGGAGGATCGCGAAAAGCGGTGAAGACCTACGTCGACTCCTCCGTTGTCCTGCGGCACATCCTGAATGACGATCCCGCGTTCCGCGCAACAGCCTCATCCGATGCGGTGGGATCGAGCGATCTCCTGGCAATCGAATGCAGGAGAGTGCTGCAGCGAGAGCGGATGGCCGGCCACCTGGACGATCGGCAGTACTCCGAAGCGGCCGTGCTGCTGGAGGACATTCTGGACAGGCTCACGCTCATCGAGATGGGGCCGGCGGTCAAGCGCCGCGCAGCGGGCCCATTCCCAACTGTGATTGGAACCCTGGACGCAATCCACCTGGCGAGTGCCATTCTCTGGCAGGAGACTGAACCAGAAACAGGCTTCAGCATTCTCACCCAGGACCGGCAGCTGGCCCTTTGTGCGAGGTCCCTCGGCATACCCGTCATCTGAGTGCGGGTTGGGGTGCGGGCGATCTCGGGGCGCTTTAACGGGCGTGATGATTCTCTTGGAGGATCACGTGGCAATGACGCTTGGCGGTGTGCAAGATCGTGTGTATAATCCTGTACGGGGCAGCAGGATGGATCGAATACGCAGGAACATCATGATTCCCTCGAGCCTGGACAAGGACCTGGAGGCCATGGCGGAGGCGCTCGGGGAGACACGCAGCGGCCTGATCAGCAAAGCCCTCGCGCGCTACCTGGACGCGCTTGA
>JBEKTX010000315.1:0-4429 GCA_049515615.1 Spirochaetia bacterium | reverse complement strand
CGGGGCCGCAAGGACCGCCCATGAGCGAGGGCAATGGGGGAGTCAAGCGCCACCTCGTGAGCCTGTACGTGTCGAACAAGTTCGGCGTTCTCAACAGGGTGGCCCTTGTCTTTGCGCGCCGCGGCTTCAATATCGACAGCCTCGTCGTCTCGGAGGCATACGATCCTGCTTTCTCGCACATGAACCTCGTGGCCACGGGGGACGAGAAGACAATCGGGCATATCATCAGGCAGCTCAACAAGCTTGTTGACGTCGTGCACGCCATGGACAACACGGGCAAGGATGTGATCCAGCGTGAGCTCGCAATGGTGAAGGTCCGCTGCACGCCCGAGAAGAGGGCCGAGGTGCTGGACGTCGTGCACACATTCAAAGGCCAGGTGGTGGACCTTTCCGAGGGGGCCCTCACCGTGCAGGTGACCGGAGACTCGGAAAAAGTGGATGCTTTGCACAAGATGCTCGGCCGTTACGGGGTCATCGAGATGGTGAGGACCGGCAAGGTCATCGTGGCGCGCGGCGAGGAGGTTACCTGAGGTGACGGCGGGACGCTCCCTTCTGGACAAGGTCTGGGACCTGCACAAGGTCGGCACGCTCCCTTCGGGGCAGGACCAGCTCTTCATCGGACTGCACCTCATCCACGAGGTCACCTCTCCCCAGGCCTTCCAGGCGCTGAAGGATCGGGGATTGAAGGTGATGTTCCCGGACAGGACTTTCGCCACCGTGGACCACATCGTCCCCACCGACGATCAGAGCCGCCCTTTCGGGGACGAGCAGGCCGAGGCGATGATGCAGGCGATAGAGCGCAACACGCGTGAGCACGGGATCCGCTTCTTCGGCCTGGGCAGCGAGGAACAGGGAATCGTGCACATCATCGGCCCCGAGCTGGGCCTCACCCAGCCGGGAATGACCATCGCGTGCGGGGACTCGCACACCTCCACGCATGGGGCTCTGGGCAGCCTCGCATTCGGTGTGGGCACGTCGCAGATCCGCGACATCCTCGCCACGCAGACGCTCTCGCTGACCCGGCCGAAGGTGAGGAGGATCGAGGTGTCGGGCGTCCTCGCGCCGGGAGTCTCGTCGAAAGACCTCATCATCCGCATCATCGCCGACCTGGGGGTGAACGGCGGGATCGGGTTCGCCTACGAATACGCCGGCCCGGCCATCGAGACCCTCCCCATGGAGGCGCGCCTCACCCTGTGCAACATGAGCATCGAAGCGGGCGCGCGCGCGGGCTACGTGAACCCGGACGCGACCACCTTCTCGTACCTCCGCGGCCGGAGGTTCGTCCCCCAGAGCGCGGACTTCGACGCGGCCCTCGGTTTCTGGAAGGGCATCGCCTCCGATCCCGATGCCCGCTACGACGATGTATTCAAGCTGGACGGCGCCTCCATTGAGCCGATGGTGGCCTGGGGCATCAACCCCGGCCAGGCCGTCGGAGTGAGCGGGCGGCTGCCGCGGGTATCGGAGGCCAAACCCGGAGACCAGGACGCGCTGCGGAAGGCTTACGCGCATACGGGCTTCGAGGAGAACCGCCTTCTGAAGGGCCTGCCGATCGACGTGGCTTTCGTCGGCTCGTGCACAAATGGGCGGATCAGCGACCTTCGCGAGGCCGCCCGGGTGGCGAAGGGGAGGAAGGTGTCTCCACGGGTCACCGCGCTCGCGGTGCCGGGCTCGCGCAGCGTGGCGCGACAGGCTGAGGCGGAAGGACTCCCGGAAGTTTTCCGAGCCGCGGGCTTCCAGTGGCGGGAGGCGGGCTGCTCGATGTGCCTGGCGATGAACCCCGACAAGCTCACCGACCGCCAGGTGTGCGCGAGCTCGTCGAACAGGAACTTCATCGGCCGTCAGGGATCACCGAAGGGAAGGACGCTTCTCATGAGCCCCGCCATGGTGGCGGCGGCCGCGATCGCGGGAGAAGTCGTCGATGTCCGCTCGATGAACGGAGGGGCGTGATGGCGGCAACGGCGAGCATGCGCATGAAAGTGGAGGGCAGGGGAATCCCGCTGCCCGGAGATGACATCGATACGGACCAGATCATTCCCGCCCGGTACCTTCGGGAGATCACTTTCGAGACCCTGGGAAAGTATGCGTTTTTCGACGTGAGATACGACGAATCCGGGAAGCAGAAGACTCACCCCTTGAACGATCCGCGGTTTCAAGGCGGGGCCATCCTGATCGTGGGCAGGAACTTCGGGTGCGGCTCTTCACGCGAGCACGCGCCCCAGTCCCTGATGCGCATGGGAATCCGTGCGTTCATCGGCGAATCCTTTGCGGAGATCTTCTCGGGCAACTGCACGGCGCTCGGTTTGCCGGCAGCCCGGGTCTCACGCGCGGACGCGCAGGCCATTTCCGGGATCGTCGAGGCGGATCCGCTCGCCGCGGTCTCCATTGACCTGGACGCCGCCGCGATCACGGTCTCCGGGCGGCGCTTCTCCTTCACCATGCCGGACTCGGACCGCCGGAGCCTTCTCACCGGGGAGTGGGACACGACGTCGGTGCTCCTGTCGAATGAAAAGGGGATCAGGACCGCAGCGGCCCGCATTCCCTACGTGAGCGGCTTCCATACATAGAGAGGGACCAATGAAACAGACCGTGGACGCGTTGAACGCGCGCAGCCGCATCATGACCGGCGGCGTTTCCCGCATGCCCAACAGGGCGATGCTCCGCGCGGTAGGATTCAGCGACGAGGATTTCGACAAGCCCATCGTGGCGGTCGCCAGTGCCGGCAGCGAAGTCACGCCCTGCAACGTGCACCTGGACGAGCTGGCTGCCGTGGCGAAGGACGGGATCCGGGGCGCGGGCGGGGTGCCCCTGAAGTTCAACACGTTCGTGGTCACCGACGGCGAAGCGATGGGCCACGAGGGAATGAAGTGTTCCCTGGTGAGCCGCGAGGTGATCGCCGATGCGATCGAGCTGGTCGTCCGGGGCCACCAGATGGACGCCATCCTCGGCATCGGGGGCTGCGATAAGACCATTCCCGGCACCGTGATGGCAATGGCGCGCCTGGATCTCCCCAGCGTGTTCGTCTATGGCGGGTCCATCCTCCCCGGCGTGTACAAGGGGAAGCCCGTGGACATTGTGAGCGCGTTCGAGGCGGTGGGGAAGTTCAGCACAGGCCAGATCACGGAGGAGGAGCGGCACGGGATCGAGTGTGCCGCATGCCCGGGACCCGGCGCGTGCGGCGGAATGTACACGGCCAATACGATGGCCGCAGCCATGGAGGCCATCGGAATCAGTCTTCCGGGCAACGCATGCATCCCCGCAGTGAACAGCGCGAAGCACGATGAGCTCCTCCGGGCCGGGGAAGCAGTCGTGAACCTCCTGCATCGAGGCATCACTCCCCGGCAGATCCTCACGCGCAAGGCTTTCGAGAACGCCATCCGCGTCTCCCTCGCGGTGGGCGGATCCACGAACGCCGTGCTCCACCTCCTCGCTCTGGCCGTCGAGGCGGGAGTGAGCCTGGAGGTCTTCGAGTTCAATCCGTTCTATGACACCACTCCGACGCTCTGCGACATGAAGCCCGCCGGCAGGTATGCCATGACGGATCTGTACAAGGTGGGCGGTGTGCAGAAAGTGATGCGGCTGCTCCTGGACGCCGGCCTCCTGCACGGGGATTGCCTCACTGTCACCGGCAGGACCGTGGCGGAAAACCTGGAGGGAGTGACCGCGGACCTTTCCGGCCAGGACGTGATCCACCCGCTGGGGAATCCGGTGAGCCCGAAAGGGCCCATCAGCATTCTCAAGGGCAACCTCGCTGAGGAAGGCGCCGTCCTGAAAACGGTGGGAATTGGAGAGTTCCTGCATCGCGGGCCCGCGCGGGTATTCGAGAGCGAAGAGGAGGCCCTGAAAGCGATCCTGGACGGGACAATCCACAAGGGCGACACGGTGGTCATCCGCAACGAAGGCCCGCGCGGCGGGCCCGGAATGCGCGAGATGCTTGCGCCGACCTCCGCCCTTGCGGGCGCAGGGCTCCTGCGGGATGTCGCGCTGGTGACCGACGGACGTTTCTCAGGGGGAAGCCGGGGCATGCTCGTCGGGCATGTCTCCCCCGAGGCTCGTGACGGAGGGACCATCGCGCTGGTGAAAGACGGGGACATGATCACCGTCGATGCGCACCGCAAGACGATCAACGTCGACCTTCCACCCGCGGAGATCGCGCGCCGGCGTGCGGCATGGCAGCCGCGCGGAATCGCCTACTCAACGGGCGCGCTGGCAAAATACGCGCGCCTGGTTTCCTCGGCGAGCAAGGGGGCAGTGACGGGATAGCGACCGGGTTTGCACGGAATTCCAGGTCGACGATGCTGAACATTGTCAAATAAGGGCGTATACCCGCCAGGGTGCCCTTCCGGTGGGTTCCTGAGCATTACTGTACTCCTCCCGGCTGCCTGCCGTCGAGGCTGGCCGCGCTTGGAGCGCTCTTGGCGAGGCTGGCGTG
>JBEKTX010000314.1:0-4439 GCA_049515615.1 Spirochaetia bacterium | reverse complement strand
CCGTCATGGATCAGCTGAACCAGGCGGTCCAGAAACACATACCCATCATCGGGTTTGACTCCGGAGTTCCGAACGCGCCCAAGGGAGCTATCTACGCCACGGCCGCCACCAACAGCTATGCGGCAGCCGGACTGGCCGCGGACAAGATGTTCCCCGTGATCAAGGACAAGATCGCGGCGGCGAGCGCCGCGCACCCGGTCACGATCGTGGACTTCAACCAGGACGCGACGAGCATGTCCGTCACGTCCCGCGGAAAGGGATTCCGTGACGAGATGATCAAGCTCATCACCACGGAGGGCGGAAAGACCGCGGCCGACATCAAGGTGACGGGAAACCCGGCCTACATCGCCTCTGACAGCCCGACCAGCGGGAAGGCGATCATCATCGACGTGGTGGTCCCGGCTTCTCCGAAAGACACGGACGCCACCAACTCCGCCGCGGCGGTGCTGAACCGCGTCAAGTCAGACCACATCCTCGGGATCTTCTGCTCCAACGAGGGGACGGCGCGGGCGGTTCTCGCGTCCACAAACGACGGCAGCGCGCTGCCCAAGCAGTACGCCGGACTGGTGGTCATCGGGTTCGATGCCGGCAAGGCTCAGAAGGCAGCCATCCGAAACAAGTACTTCTTCGGCGCGATCACGCAGGATCCGTATCAGATCGGGTTCAAGGCGGTCGAGCTGGCCTACAATGCCATCAAGAAACAGCCGGTCGCGGACGTAGACACGGGCGCCAAGTTCTACGATTCCACCAACATGGATCAGCCCGATATCGCGCAGCTTGTCTACGACTGAGAGCGCGTCGGACCGTACCATCGTCAGTTGTGCCTCGATGTGAAGGGGCATGGGCCCGCCGAATGGCGGGCCCTTTTATGTCGTGCGCCCGGCAGAACCGTGCCTACCCGATGATCGAGGGCGCGGCCTCTTCGAATTCGAGCATCAGGCGCCTTCGGATCGCGGTCTCCGCCAGACCGTAGCGCAGGCCGTTCAGGTTCAGCTCCCAGAGCTCGCGCAGTGAGAGGCCGAGCTCGTCGCTTGCGCGGCGCCACTCCCGCGCGATGTCGGTGCCGAAGAAGGGAGGGTCGTCCGTGGAGAGCGTGACCGGCACCCCTGCCTCGAGAAAGCGCCTTAGCGGGTGCGCGGCGACCGACGGAACCACCTTGAGGCATTCGTTGCTGGTGAGCGCCATGTCGCAGCAGATCTGGCGCTCGGCCAGCAGCCGCAGCACATCGGGATCCTCCGCTGCGCGCACGCCGTGCTGTATGCGCCTGGCGCCCAGCTCGGTCACCGCCTGCCGCACATGCTCTGCCCCGCCCGTCTCCCCTGCGTGGGCCACTGTCCAGTAGCCTGCCTGTCTCGCGCGCTGGAACCATTCCCTGAACTGCGCGCGCGGCAGCCCTTGTTCCGGCCCTCCGAGCCCCATCGCCACGACGAGGGGGTTCGCTTCCTGTTCCAACAATGTGATGGTGTATCCGCCGCTCTCTGCGGCGGATTCGCCTGATATGTCCGTGATGAGCCGCGCGACCGGGCCGCCGGCAGCCTCGGCGGCCGCGAGCCTGCGCGTCACGATGTCGAGGGCGCGGCGGCCCCCGATCCCGAACCTCTCATGGTTGTACGGCGTAAAGTGCAGCTCGGCGTAGCGGATATTCCAGCGGGCGCATTCGTTCAGGAACCCGTCCACCATCCGTTCATAGTTCTCCGTCGTGCGAAAGCAGGAGCACATGAGGAGCCACAGCCGGACGAATGCATCGAAGCTCGTGAACTCGTACATGCGTCGGAGATCCTGAATGTTCGCCGCTGGCAGCGCCACGTTGTTTGATGTCGCCATCTCCCACAGGGTCTCGGGCGAGATCGTCCCCTCCAGGTGGAGATGCACTTCCGCCTTGGGGAGCCGGGAAATCTGGTCGTCCATCCGCGAAGTCAGCCCGCTCCTATTCATGCGATACTTATACTCGAATGATCTCGCAACCAGCAACGAGATCTTGGATCACGCAAGTTGTCATATTTAGAAATGGGGGGGCTTCCGCAGTGAACACTTCCTCGCTTCGAGCCAAGAGGTTCGAGCCTCTCTAATCGTCAAGGTTGCCGGATTCCGTTGAGAGCCTCTATATTCAAGGGTAACGGGCCCGGATCCTACGATCACTCTACGGCTGACGAACCCGGAGGCCTTCGGCAGGGGGAACCATGAAACCAATCAGAGCGATCGCGGCAATTGGACTCTTGACCTTCTTTCAACTCTCGGCTGGGGCGCAGAACGCGCAATCCGCGATCAGCTCCTCATCGGCAGGCATTCTTGCCGACTACCCCGAAGGTTCGACACTTGGCATGGTGGCGGGCGACAAAGTTCGCATCCGTTCGAAGCCTTCCAGAAACTCTGCTATCGTCACCAGTCTGAACGCGGGAGCCCTCGCACTCGTGTTGAGCCGGTCCGGCGCTTCTGAGGACCTGGGAGACGGCCGACACTGGTGGTACCAGGTAAAGCTACCTGACGGGGTGACAGGCTGGATCTACGGGGAGTTTCTCTTCCTCTTCAAGACCGATTCGGAATTCCAGCCCCTGATGGTCAGCGTCGGCTCCCGACATTATTCGTTGGTCCGGTTTGACCATGTGGTCGATCCGAGTCCCCGCAATCAGCTCGGCGAAGTCGACAGCATGCCCGCATTCGTAGAGCAGGGCGCGCACCGCGCGCTTCCCATCAGAATCGATCAAAGGACGGCCGAAATCAAGAATTCCGACGGATGGTACATGATCCGGGAGACGCTCGATGAGGGATCTGAATCCATTA
This sequence comes from Spirochaetia bacterium, assembly GCA_049515615.1. Lineage (GTDB taxonomy): Bacteria > Spirochaetota > Spirochaetia > SZUA-6 > Fen-1364 > Fen-1364. The sequence goes on along the minus strand of JBEKTX010000314.1, from coordinate 1,658 downwards.
AGGACACGCAGTCCCCTGGCGACGATACCGTGCGATTGACGGTCGAAACCAAGGATGGTGAGGGTACGTTCGACCTTCAACTCACTTGTGCCCTCCGAGGCGATCAGGACATGCCGTACTTCGAGGTGAGTTCCGCTCGTGGAACCAGGGATTTCTTCCTCCTCGTGAAGAACGGTCCGGTTGACCTCGTGCGGGAGGCCATCCAGCAGGGCGTGGACATCAACGCGCGAAACAGCGATGGCATGACTCCTCTGCTGATTGCCTGCGTGGAAAGAGATGAACCGACACGCGAAGTCATCTCGGTGCTGCTGAGCGCGGGAGCGAATACGAATGTGCGCACTCCGGGAAACGACACTACCCCGCTCATGTGGGCCGCTGAAAGTAAGGAGCCCGGCACGGTTGAGATGCTCCTGAAAGCGGGCGCTGACGCGAAGGCCAAGGACAGCAGCGGAAAGACTGCCTTTGACTACGCCCAGGGAAACGAGAAGCTGAAAGGCACCGACGCCTGGCGCCGGCTGCAGAGAGCGTCGCAATAGGCGAAGGGGTGTCGACGGCAGCGGGGGCCATGACAGGTCCGCAGGCGCCGGCGATCAGCTCAGCGTAAGCGTCTGGGTTGCGAAATTATGGAGATATACCGCTCCTCCTGAAAAAGTGATTTGACAAGTGCCGCCCGCCGTCAAAGCCCCGACTGCTGGGCCTGCGTCGCCCTACGTGTACGTCGTTGAGCTGTAAGAGCTCGAGCAGCCAGTCAAAACTGCCTTGACACCATGGCTCGATGCGGTACGATGGTGACAAGACCGCGGGCCCAAATGCCAGTGGCGGTCCGGCCTGCCTCGAGGAGCGTGATATGGGACCGCGCAGTGTCAACCCCCGCCGTCTGTTCTTCATTCTCGCGGCCGGCTGCTGTTTCCTTTCGCTCCTCGGTGCCGAGCCGGACGCCGGTCGCGCACGCATTGCGCTCTTCCAACCGGCCGGTCAGAAAGAGGACAAGACTCTTGCCGCTGTGCTGTGCGCGATGGCCGACTGCATGGAGCTGAGCCTGGACGTGCTTCAGCGCTACGAAGTAAGGAGGCTGCCTCCGGCGGATCCGGCGAAGGATCTGGAGCGGGTCTGCGCCTACTGTCAGGAGAACCGCATCGACCAGGCCATTCTCGGCAGCGGAGACGAGCGCCCGGGAGGGGGGTACCGATTCCGACTGGTCGTGTATGACCGAAAATCGGACAGCATCACCACGGATCGGCAGGGCGGGTCCCGCGGAGTGTTGGACATGTTTGCGGCAACCGACGCGCTGCTGGCATCCCTGCTGAAAGATCTGAGCGGCGCCCATCTGATCTTTGGATCGCTCTCCGTGAAAACAGATCCTGAAGGAGCAATGGTTTCAGTTGATGGCAAGGACGTGGGGCAGGCTCCGCTGAGCCTGCGCGGTCTGCCGGTGGGCACGGTGGAGCTTGCGGCACGATCCGAGGGGCTTGAAGAGGCAAGCGCAACCGTGACGATCGTGGAAGGTGAGACGACAAACGCATCTTTGAAACTCTCGGAACGCCAGGACGCCGCCGCGGCCGGTCGCAGCGGCGAGGTCGGGCAGAACACGCTCCGCAACGGAGATCGGCTGCCGAAAGCTTCGATTTCAATTGATGGAAAGTTCGATGAATGGAACG
>JBEKTX010000313.1:0-4488 GCA_049515615.1 Spirochaetia bacterium | reverse complement strand
AAGGACGGCGGAATGCTCGCGCATACCGGCGTAAAGGACTGGCTGCTGCGCACGGCGGAGGCCGGCGCCATTCCCTGCCAGCGCGAGGTGCTCGTGCGAGGCACCACGGATGCCAGCGCGATCCAGGTATCCCGGGCCGGGGTGCCGGCCGGCTGCGTCTCGATTCCCACCCGGTACGTGCACTCACCGTCGGAAATGGTGGACTACGGAGACGTGCAGGCGGTCGTGAAGCTCCTCTTGCGCGCGCTCGCGGAGCCGGTGGACATCGGGTAGCCCGCTCGTGGCACAGGAGACCGATGGGCATCGGGGACTCGACCCCCGGATTTTCGTCACCATCGTGGAGGAGAGCCCCGCCTCCGTCATCATCACCGACCCGCTGGGCAACATCGAGTACGTGAACGGGAAGTTCACGCGCCTCACGGGCTACACCCGGGACGAGGTCACCGGGCGCAACCCGCGCCTGTTGAAGTCCGGCGTGCAGGGGCCTGAAGTGTACCGCGATCTCTGGAAGACGATCTGCGAGGGGCGCGAATGGCGCGGGGAGCTGTGCAACCGCAAGAAGAACGGCGAGCTGTACTGGGAGCTTGCCGCCATCTCGGCGGTCCACGGCGCCGACGGCGGCATCGCCCACTTTCTCGGGATAAAAGAGGACATCACCGACAGGAAGACCATGGAGGAGCTTCTCCGCCAGGCCACGGCCGTTGCCGAGGCGGCCAACAGGGCCAAGAGCCGGTTCCTCGCGGACATGAGCCACGAGCTTCGCACGCCGTTGAACTCGATTCTCGGTTTCGGACAGCTCATGGAGCTGCAGGGCGCAGAAGGACTCTCGGAAAAACAGCGCGAGTACCTGCGCTGGATCCGTGAAGGCGGGGAACACCTCCTGGACATGGTGAACGATGTGCTGGACCTTTCCAAGGTGGAAGCCGGAAAGGTGGAGCTGGAAAAATCAGCCATCGACCCCGGGCTCCTCATCAGGCGGGTGCTCACCACGGTGCGCACCCTTGCCGCGAAAAAGCACCTGCGCATCGAGCTCTCGATTCCCGACGGCCTGGGCGTCCTGGACGCGGACGAGGTGCGGATCAAGCAGGTGCTCTACAACCTGGTATCCAATGCCATCAAGTTCACGGCAAGTGAAAAGCGCATCGGGGTGGAGGCGCGCTCGGAGGCAGGCACCCTCGTCCTGCGTGTCTGGGACGAGGGAATCGGCATCTCTTCCAGCGACCTCCCCCGCATTTTCGAGCCGTACGCGCAGGCGCGATCCGGCAAAAGCGGGGAAGGCACGGGCCTGGGACTGGCCATCGTGAAGCGCCTGGTGGAGCTGCACGAGGGCACAGTCTCCGTGGAAACCACGGTGGACAGGGGGAGCAGCTTCACGGTGCGCATCCCCGGTCTGCACCCGCCGGTTGCCGCCGCTGCGGCAGGACCGGCCGCCGGCCGCGGCGCGCGCGCGTCCGAGGAAGCGCCCGACCTTGCGGGTAAGACGGCGCTGGTGGTCGATGACAGCCCGGCGAACAGGACTCTCATGGAGCGGATCCTCGGCGCCTTCGGGTGCACCGTTCTCTCGGCGGCAAGCGGCGAAGAGGCTCTGCGCATCGCGGACAGCTCTCCGTGCGACCTGGTCTTCATGGACATCCAGCTCCCTGGAATGAACGGGATCGAGGCGATGCGGAGGCTGCGCGAGAGGGGCGTGCGCGGTCCGTTTGTCGCGCTCACCGCGTTTGCAATGAAGGGAGATCCCGAGCGGTTCCTCGCCGAGGGGTTCGACGGGTTCATCGCGAAGCCTGTGCGCATTGCGGAGATCGTCTCATTCCTGGAGGGTATCTGAGTGCGGCAGGCGGGGGTGGGCATCATCGGATACGGCTTCATGGGGAAAGTCCACGCGTTCGGCTACCGCAGCCTCCCCTTCTACTATGACCCTCCGCCCCTGGAGGCCCGGCTCGTCGGCGTTGCCACCTCGTCACCAGAGACCGCCGAGGCGGCCCGGCTCCATGGAGGATTCGAGCTGGCCACGGCCGACTGGCGCCGCCTCATCGAGCGCAGGGACATCGCGATCATCGACATCTGCTCGCCCAATCCGCTGCACGCGGAGCAGCTGAAGGCGGCCATGGCCGCGGGCAAACATATCTACTGTGACAAGCCTCTCACCGTCACCATGGATGAAGCCGAAGGGGTCCGCAGCGCAATGTCGGGGTGGAAGGGCATCGGCCAGGTGGCGTTTCACAACAGGTTTTTCTCTGGTGTGCTCCGCGCAAAGCAGCTCATCGACGAGGGATTTCTCGGCACGCCGATCGGGTTCCGCGCGGTCTACCTGCATGCAGGGAGCGTCGACCCTATGGTTCCGCTCACGTGGAAGCTGCGCGGCTCGGAGGGCGGCGGAGTCATCCGTGACCTGGGCTCGCACCTGCTGGACCTGGTGGATTGGTTGGCAGGGCCCATGGTGGAATTACGCGCCGATACCCGCATTCTCCACCCGACGCGCCCCGATGGCCGGGGCGGTGTACAGGCAGTGGACGCCGAGGACCAGGTGATCATCACTGCGCGCCTGGCCGGCGGCGCACTCGGGACCCTGGAAGCATCGAAGATCGCCACGGGCGCGGAAGACGACCTTCGCCTGGAAATCAATGGCACGCGGGGCGCGATCCGTTTCGACCTCATGCAGCCGGACTTCGTGGAGATATTTTCACTGTCGGACGCCGACATGCCGCTGGGCGGCACACGGGGTTGGAAGAAAGTCCCTGCCCTGCACCGGTATGCCGCGCCCGGGGGCTTCCCTTCGGCGCGGGCCACCTCGGGATGGCTGCGCGGACATGCCCACTGCCTGTACACGTTTCTCCATGCGGTGGCGGAAGGCCGTCAGCCGGATCCCTCGCTCTCGCGCGGGATCGAAGTGCAGCAGCTCATGGAGAGCGCGGAGAAATCCGTGAAAAACGGCGCGTGGGAGACGGTGCCGCGGATCTCGTGACGTCGGGTCCGCGGCGGAGGCAACGAAACCTGCGACAGCGTCCTTCCCGGGGCAGCCCGAGTCCGGCTACACTCGCCAGAATGCCGAAGGATCTGCTCACACCAGCCGGTCGTTTTCTCGCGGTTCTTTTCGACTTCGACGGCACCCTCACCCACCCCGATGCCCTGGACTTTCCCGCGCTCCGAAGCGCGCTTGGATGTCCCCCTGGCACCCTGATCCTGGAATACATCGACGCGCTTCCCACCGAGGAAGAGCGCACGACCAGAAGGAAGATACTTGCCGATTTCGAAATGGCCGCGGCCCGCGCGTCGGTTCCGAATGACGGCGCGGAAGAAACGATTCTCATGATCAAGCGTCACGGGCTGGGCATTGCAATCCTCACCCGAAACACCCGCTCGTCCATCCTGGAATCACTGAAGCGGTTCAAGAAGGTCTCGGAGAAGGATTTCAAGGTCATCGTCACACGGGAGAGCGGCGGCAGACCGAAGCCTCACCCGGACGGCGTGCTCGACGCGGCGCGGCGGCTCGGGGTGGCCCCTCGGGAGCTGCTGGTTGTCGGGGATTTCCTGTTCGACATCGCGGCGGGAAAGGCCGCGGGAGCTTCGACCGTGCTTCTCACCAACGGGCGCGCCGCGCCGCCGAGCGAGCCTGCTCCTGACTTCACGATCAAGACACTCGGGGAGCTGGCGGGAATACTGGGGCTCTCGCTGGACGCTCCCGGCTCACGATGAGTCGAGCTCATGCCATGCGCGCCACCTGCAGTCCTGAAGCCGCCAGGTCTGATGCAGCCCCGCGGATTCCCACCCATGAATACAACAGGTCTCCGTACCTTCCGACCAGGTCCCGGGCGAGAGCGAGCGCTTCATTTTCCGTCCTGCCTGCTTGAAGATCCCAGGGAACGCAAAAGCCCCGCTGTCTGGGGGCATTCATGTTGTTCTCGGCAAGGGCGCGGACGTCTTCAGCAGCCAGGCGTAAACAAGGACGCCAGGAATATCCGGAAGCCAGCCTGTTCCCTTAGTGGTCCGTTTCGCAAATATGGTGACGCAAAAGTAGACGTAGGAGGAGGTTGTTCGGTGGCTCGAAAATGCAAGTGTATTTTGCGTCTCCCGCGCGAGACGTGTCGGAGGTTTTTTTGGCGTTGATTCTCCTTCTCTGCATGGAGGGCCACCCGCAACGCTACGGCGCGAGCAAGCCGGGCGCATGTATACCGGTCAGGGGCAGGAGGAGCTTCTCCGCGAGGATGGAATCCAGCTCGTGCGAGAAAAGCGGCTTAGAGAAGTGGAAGCCCTGGAGGCCATCCGCGTTCAGACGCTTGAGAAGCTCGTACTGCTGCTCCGTGCCGATGCCTTCCAGGACCACCCGTTTGTTGCGGCTGCGCACGAGGACCATGATGTTGACAAGATACTCCAAGTCCTCGGGGCTCTGCATGCACTCGTCCACAAAGAGGCGGTCGATCTTTATCGTGCTGGCCGGCAGGCGTTTCAGCCATCCGAGTGAGGAGTTGCCCGTTCCGAAGTCATCGATGA
>JBEKTX010000312.1:0-4510 GCA_049515615.1 Spirochaetia bacterium | reverse complement strand
GGGAGTCGATCATCGAGCTTTTCTACCGGGTGCAGCGGGTGAAGGTCACCGACACCCGGGAGGACAAGGAGAAGCTGGTCGGCCGCAACTTCGCCCGCGGGGTCACCGTCAAGGAGGGGGCCGCGGAGAAGAAACTGTACCGGGCCGGCGACAAAATCCATCCCCACGATGTGGAGGAGCTCGTTCACGCGGGCGTGAAGGAAATCCACCTCATCGATTTCGAGCACGAGAGCTCCTTGCATTCTCCCATCATCCTGAACTGTTTCGAGCGCGAGGAGATGAAGTTCACCAAGGAGGCCCCCGAGCAGGACGAGGTCTCCAAGGATGACGCCATCCTGCGCGTGTACTCGGTGATCAAGCCGGGGGAGCCCATCACCATCGAGAACGCGGAAAAGGACCTGCACTCGATGTTCTTCTCCAGCCGGCGCTACGACCTGGGCAGGGTTGGCCGGTACAAGCTCAACAAGAAATTCGACTACAAGGAGCAGGTGAAGACCCACACCCTGATCAAGGAAGACATCATCAACACGATGACCTGGCTGATCCGGGTGTACATCGGCGAGATGAACGTCGACGACATCGATCATCTGGGAAACCGGCGCGTGCGGTCCGTCGGGGAGCTGCTCACCAACCAGCTGAAGGTCGCCTTCACGCGCATGGAGCGCATCGCCAAGGAGCGCATGTCGCTGAAGGAAGCGGACACGATCAAGCCGCAGGACATGATCTCCATCAAGCCCATCGTGGCAACCATCAAGGAGTTCTTCGGCTCCAGCCAGCTCTCCCAGTTCATGGACCAGGTCAACCCCCTCGCGGAGCTCACGCACAAGAGGAGGCTCAACGCCCTCGGCCCTGGTGGTCTCTCGCGCGACAGGGCGGGATTCGAGGTCCGCGACGTGCATTACACCCACTACGGGAGGATGTGCCCGATTGAGACGCCCGAAGGCCCGAACATCGGCCTCATCGTCTCGCTGGCCAACTACACGCGGGTCAACGAGTACGGTTTCCTCGAGACTCCCTACCGCAAGGTGAAGAACGGCAAGGTGAGCAACGACATCGAGTACCTCTCCGCAATGGACGAAGAGCGCTTCTTCATTGCGCAGGCCAACGCTCCCCTCTCGGCCAAGGGCGAGTTCCAGGAGAAGCAGGTCTCTGTGAGGAAGGGCGGAGACTACATCACCCGCGCACCCGAGGATATCCAGTACATGGACGTCTCGCCGAAGCAGATCATCTCGGTGTCCGCCTCCCTCATTCCGTTCCTCGAGCACGATGATGCCAACCGCGCCCTCATGGGGTCCAACATGCAGCGGCAGGCCGTGCCGCTCATCGCCCCCGAGCCGCCCCGCGTCGGCACCGGCATGGAGGGAAGGACGGCGTATGACTCCGGCGTCGTGGTGATCGCACGGCGCTCAGGTGTCGTGTCCTACGTCACCTCCGTCGAGATCCGTATCAAGCCGGACGAGGCGAAGAGAGAAGAGGACAACTACCCGCTCTTGAAGTACCAGAGGACCAACCAGGACACCTGTTACACGCAGAAGCCGATCGTGGTCCTCGGGCAGAAGATCGATGCCGGGGACGTCATCGCCGACGGCCCGGCCACCTTCCAGGGCGAGCTCGCGCTCGGGCGGAACCTCTTGTGCGCGTTCATGCCCTGGAACGGATACAACTACGAGGATGCCATCCTCGTGTCGGAGAAGGTCGTCCAGGACGATGCATTCAGCTCCATCCACATCAAGGAGTTCTCCGTCGAGGTTCGGGAGACCAAGCTCGGGCCGGAAAAAATCACCCGTGATATTCCCAACACGAACGAACACGCCTTCGAGCAGCTCGACGAGGAGGGGATCATCCGCGTCGGGGCCTCGGTGAAGGCGGGATCGATACTCGTGGGCAAGGTGACGCCGAAGTCGGAAACCGACTCGACGCCCGAATTCAAGCTCCTCAACTCAATCTTCGGCGAGAAGGCGAAGGAGGTCCGCGACACCTCGCTGCGCGTTCCTCACGGCGTGGAAGGCACGATCATCGACGTGCAGCGCCTGAGGCGCACCAACGGCGACGAGCTGGATCCCGGGGTGGAAGAGGTCGTGAAGGTGCTCATCGCCGCCAAGCGCAAGCTGCAGGAGGGCGACAAGCTGGCGGGCCGGCACGGCAACAAGGGCGTGGTCGCGCGGGTCCTTCCAATGGAGGAAATGCCCTACATGGAGGATGGCACGCCCATCGACATCATCCTCAACCCCCTCGGCGTCCCCTCCCGAATGAACCTCGGGCAGATCATGGAGACCGAGCTGGGCTGGGCGGCAACGGAGCTGGACGAGTGGTATTCCACCCCCGTGTTCCAGTCCGCTTCCAACGAGATGATCGAGGCGAAGCTCAAGGAGGCGAACCTCCCCACGTCGTCGAAAGTCACCCTGATCGACGGCCATTCGGGCGAACCGTTCGAGAACCAGATCACCTGCGGAACGATCTACATCCTGAAGCTCCACCACCTGGTGGACGACAAGATGCACGCCCGCTCCACGGGGCCCTACTCGCTGGTCACGCAGCAGCCCTTGGGCGGAAAGGCGCAGTTCGGCGGCCAGAGGCTGGGAGAGATGGAGGTCTGGGCGCTGGAGGCCTACGGGGCGTCGAACACCCTGCAGGAACTTCTCACCATCAAGAGCGACGACATGATGGGCCGCGCCAAGATCTACGAGAGCATCGTGAAGGGCGAGGTGTCCACGGCGCCGGACATCCCCGAATCATTCAACGTCCTCGTGCAGGAGATGCGCGGGCTCGCGCTGGATGTGAGCATCTTCGACCTGAAGAACAAGCAGATCGCGCTCACCGAACGGGACGAAGAGCTCATCGACCGCCAGATGTCGAGATTCTGAGCGCGCCGACCGCGAAGCGGGCGGATTTGGCGTCCGTGAATACGGACGCGCGGCAGCTGCGCGCTTGTGAGGGAGGTATCACGTGAGAGACCTGCAGGATTTCGATCACATATTGATCAAGCTCGCCTCGCCGGACCAGATCCGTGCGTGGTCCTACGGCGAGGTGAAGAAGCCCGAGACGATCAACTACCGCACCCTCCGGCCCGAGAAGGACGGCCTTTTCTGTGAACGCATCTTCGGCACCACCAAGGAATGGGAGTGCTACTGCGGCAAGTTCAAGTCCATCCGGTACAAGGGAGTGATCTGCGACCGCTGCGGGGTCGAGGTCACCCACTTCAAGGTCCGGCGCGAGCGCATGGGCCATATCGAGCTGGCCGCCCCCGTGGCCCACATCTGGTACTACCGCTCGGTGCCTTCCCGCATCGGACTTTTCCTGGACCTGCAGATCGTGGCGCTCCGTTCGATTCTCTTCTATGAGAAATATATCGTGATCGATCCGGGCGACACCGAGCTGAAGCGGATGCAGATCCTCACGGAGGAGGAATACCTGGAAGCGCGCGAGCGCTACGGGATGTCCTTCACCGCCGGGATGGGCGCCGAGGCCGTCCGCACCCTGCTGGAGTCCATGGACATCGACACCCTGGCCGAAGAGCTTCGGCGGAAGATGATCGACAAAGGGGCCAAGGCGGACAAGCGCCTGCTGAAGCGCATCGAGCTCATCGAGAAGTTCCGGGCTTCCAGCAACAAGCCCGAGTGGATGATCCTCGAAGTCATCCCGGTGATCCCCCCCGAGCTGCGCCCCATGGTCCAGCTTGATGGGGGCCGGTTTGCGACATCCGACCTCAACGACCTCTACCGCCGGGTGATCAACCGCAACAACCGATTGAAGAGGCTGCTGGCGCTGAACGCTCCCGACATCATCATCCGCAACGAGAAGAGGATGCTCCAGGAGGCGGTGGATGCCCTGTTCGACAATTCCAAGAAGAAGAGGGTCGTGAAGGGCGCCGCCAACCGGCCCCTGAAGTCCCTTTCGGATATGCTGAAGGGGAAGCAGGGCCGTTTCCGCCAGAACCTGCTCGGCAAGCGCGTGGACTATTCCGGCCGCTCGGTCATCGTGGTCGGTCCGGAGCTGAAGCTGCACCAGTGCGGGCTTCCCTCCAAGATGGCGCTGGAGCTGTTCAAGCCCTTCATCATGCGCAAGCTCGTGCAGAAGGACGTGGTCTACAACATCAAGAAGGCAAAGACCCTCGTGGAGCAGGAGAGCGCCGAGGTCTGGGCCGTTCTGGAAGAGGTCGTGCAGGAACACCCGGTGATGCTCAACCGCGCACCGACCCTCCACCGGTTGGGCATCCAGGCGTTCGAGCCCATCCTGGTGGAAGGCAAGGCCATCAAGCTGCACCCGCTGGTCTGCCACGCGTTCAACGCGGACTTCGATGGCGACCAGATGGCAGTGCACGTGCCCCTGACCCCGGAAGCGCAGACCGAGTGCTGGACGCTCCTGCTTTCATCCAAGAACCTGTTGAATCCCGCAAGCGGCCACCCCATCGCCGTGCCCACCCAGGACATGGTGCTCGGCATCAAGTACCTCCCGCGAGAGCGCAAGGGAGCGCACGGCGAGGGAAGGCTCTTCTCCACCCCCGACGAGT
>JBEKTX010000311.1:0-4518 GCA_049515615.1 Spirochaetia bacterium | reverse complement strand
AGCCTAATGATGCCGCGGGAGCGCCGCAACCCTCGTGCTACGTCGCGATTGTCGGATACAGCCGCGAACCGACGCCCACGAAGAGCGCCGTGGCGAGGGCCAGGATCCCCATGTCCACCCCGACCCCGTATGCGCTCACCCCGCCGGCGAGCATGAGCGCGCGCAGCGCATCGACCTGGTAGGTGAGCGGGTTGGCGTGGGAGATCACCTGCAGCCACCGGGGCATGATCGAGATCGGGTAGATCGCGTTGCTCGCGAAGAACAAGGGCATGGTCAGGATCTGGCCGATCCCCATGAAGCGTTCGCGCGTCTTGACCAGGCAGGCAATGACGAGGGAAAAAGTCGAGAAGAATGCCGCGCCGAGCATGACGGCAAAGAGGACTCCCAGGAGGGAGAGAGGGTTCCAGTCCATGCTCACCCCGAGAAGCACCGCCAGGGCATAAACGATGATCGCCTGGGTGAGCCCCCGCAGGCCCGCCGAGAGCGCCTTGCCGAGGACCAGCGCGGATCTCGGCGTGGGGCTCACCAGGAACTTGTGGAGAATTCCCAGGTCCCGCTCCCAGATGATCGAGATGCCGTAGAAAATGGAGATGAAGAGCACGCTCTGGGACAGTATCCCCGGCGCCATGAAATCGACGTAGCGCATGCTTCCCGTGGGGATGGCGCGCACGCGCGTAAAGACCTGGCCGAAGACCAGCAGCCACAGGGCCGGCTGCACGGCGCGCGTGAGAAGCTCGGTCGGGTCGTGGAGCAGCTTCCGCGCCTCCATTCCGGCGATGGTGAGAGTCCTCCCGACGTAGCGAAGGAGGAAAGAGAACGGATCAGCCCGCAGCGGCGGGGACTCAGCCGAGGCGGCGAGCAGACCGGCGTGTCCTTCTGGTTTCACGGTATGACCCTCCTGATTCGAGATTGCTCCCGGTGTAGTGGATGAAAACGTCTTCCAGGGTGGCTCCCCGCCTTCCGATCGATGCCTTCAGCTCCCCGGGCGTCCCCAGGGCGACGATGCTCCCCTGGTGCATGATCGCCACCCGGTCGCACAGCGTGTCGGCTTCCTCCATCTGGTGCGTCGTGAGGACGACCGTCGCCCCCGTGCGGTCCGTCAGCTCCTCGATGTGGTCCCATACCGCGCGTCGAGCCGCCGGGTCCAGTCCCACGGTAGGCTCGTCGAGGAAGAGCACCCGGGGGTTGTGGATCATCGATTGGGCGATCTCCAACCGCCTGATCATTCCGCCGGAATACTGGCGCACGAGCCGGTCCGCGGCCTCCGCAAGCCCCATGAAGGCGAGCGCCTCTTGCACCCGCGGCCGCCGCTCCCTGCGCGGCACGTCGTACAGCCGGGCGAACACGAGCAGGTTCTCCCTCCCCGTGAGCGTCCCGTCCGCGGAGAGCATCTGGGGGACGTACCCGATGATCCTCCGCACCGCGCTGGCATGACGGACGATATCCAGGCCGTCCACGCGGGCGCTGCCCGCGCTCGGGGGCAGGAGAGTGGTGAGCATCTTGATCGTGGTGCTCTTTCCGGCGCCGTTCGGGCCGAGAAGTCCGAACATCTCCCCGCGCTCGATGACGAGCGAGAGGCCGTTCACGGCCACGAGCGTCGAAAACCTGCGCGTGAGCCCTTCCAGCTCAAGGATTGCCATGGGAACGGGACCTCCCTTCAGACGGCGCGGGAGCGCCGGTGGCGAAGACGCGTCTCAAGGCGGACATCGCCCGGGTGACGGCGGACAGATCCTCGCCATCGAGTGCGCCAAGAAGACGCGAAAGGCTTTGCTGAGATTCCCGGCGCGCGCTGGCAAGCGCCTGGGCGCCTCGTGCGGTGATCTCCAGGGTCACGCGGCGCCTGTCCCCGGGCGACTCCCCGCGCGTGAGCATCCCCCGATTGGCAAGGCCATCGATCAGCTTGCAGGCCGAGGGAGAAGTGAGTCCGAGCTGCTCGGCGACTCCCAGCAGAGACGTGCCCGCCGCCCGCTCGATGTACACAAGGGATCGGAACTGGGGCACGCTCAACTCGAGGGCCCGGTGACTCCGCATCTCGGTGCGGATGAACCTCATGACGGTCGGCACGACGTCCAGCACCTCGCGGGCGCACTCTTCTTCTTTTCTCATCACTTTATTTGCCTTTCTAATCATTAGTAAATCTAATCATACGGGCCGCGAGGGGCCGCGTCAAGCGGTGGACGCGGCCTTGTCAGGGCGGCCCGGCATCCCTTATGCTCGAAGCTGATGGCGACCGCCTCCTTCTTCTCCTCCCTCAGGATCGAATCCCGGCGCGCCGATTCACTCCTGTGCGTGGGCCTCGATCCTTCGCTGGACATACCCACACCGGACGTGTTCCCCCGCATGAAGGCGGTCATTGATGCCACGGCGCCCTTCGTCTGTGCGTACAAGCCGAACAGCGCGTTCTTCGAGGCGCGCGGGCTGGAGGGCTGGAGCGCGCTCTCGCAGCTCATTGCCCATGCCCACGCGGCGGGCCGGCTCGTGGTCCTTGATGCCAAGCGCGGCGACATCTCCTCCACCGCCGAGGCCTACGCGAAGGCCTGCTTCGACGTGATGGGAGCGGACGCGGTCACGGTGAACCCGCTCCTCGGCGGGGACAGCGTGGAAAGCTTCGCCTGCCGCGCGGACAAGGGGCTGTTCATCCTGTGTCATACCTCGAACCCCGGGGCAAGGGACCTGCAGGAACGGCTGGTCGACGGCAGGCCGTTCTTCGAGCTCGTCGCCGAGAAGGCTCGCGGGTGGAACTCCCGCGCCAACGTCGGCCTCGTGGTCGGTGCGACCTACCCGGAAACGCTCGCCCGCATTCGGGCAATTGTTCCCGACATGTGGCTGCTGCTGCCGGGCGTGGGCGCCCAGGGAGGAGACATCGAGGCAAGTCTCGCCGCCGGCCTGGACGCGGAGAGAAGCGGAGTGCTGGTGAACGTGTCCCGGGCAATCTGCCAGGCCGGGGATCCGGCCGCTGCTGCACGCCAGTTTCGTGACAGGATCAACGCGGCCCGGAAGGCGGGGAGCCTGACCGGGCTCCCCGCCGCGCGATCCGCACCCCTGCTCGACGAGATCTCACTCGGCCTCCACGCCCTGGGCGCCGTGCGCTTCGGCGACTTCACGTTGAAATCAGGAAAGAAATCTCCCATCTACATCGACCTGAGGCTCCTCGTGAGCGACCCCATCCTGATGGCCGCGGTTGCCCGCGCACTGGCGGGCATCATGAGCGGTCTTCAGTACGACAGGATCGCCGCGATTCCCTACGGCGGCCTCCCCATCGGCCAGGCGGTCGCGCTCGCCACGGGAAAGCCGCTCCTCTACCCGCGCCGGGAAGCAAAGGATCACGGGACGAAAAAGCTGATCGAGGGAGCCTTTGCACCGGGGGAGACTGTTGTCGTCCTGGATGACCTGATCACGACCGGCGGCAGCAAGATCGAGGCTCTCGCGCCTCTGCAAACGGCGGGTCTGAAAGTGCAAGACGTGGTCGTGCTCGTGGACAGGGAGCAGGGAGGGGCGGCTGAGCTGGCCTGGAAAGGGATTGCCCTGCACGCGGCCCTGACCCTCGGCCAGATTCTCGACTGCCTTGTGAGGCACGGCCGGATCGAAGAATCCGTCCGCGCGAACGTGCATGCCGCGCTCGAGACCGCCTGACCTGTCCTGCCGAATCGCGGGGGTACGGTTCCCCACGCCCCTCGTCCTGGCATCCGGCATCTGGGGGACCTCTCCGGCTCTCCTGGAGCGCGCCGGCCGCACAGGGGCGGGCGCCGTGACCGCAAAGACCTGCACGCCCGAACCGCGGCGGGGCCACCGCAATCCCACCGCCATGGACTGGGGTCACGGACTGATCAACGCAATGGGCCTGCCCAACCCGGGGGCGGCGGAGGAAGTCGGGCTGCTGCGCGAGGCCGCGCGGAGGCTCGCGCCGCTGGGGGTGCCTCTGATCGCCAGCATCGCGGCGGATACCGTGGAAGATTTCGGGCGGGCCGCGGCCATTGTGAGCGGCGCGGCCCCTGCCCTGATCGAGGTGAATATCTCCTGTCCCAACGTGGAGTCCAATCAAGGAGAGATGTTCGCTTCCTCCGCGGAGGCCGCGGCGGCGGTCACGCGGCGGGTGAAATCATGCACGTCGATCCCCTGCATCGTGAAGCTTTCGCCGAACGTGGCGGACGTGGCCGCGATCGCGCGCGCCGTCGCGGCGGCAGGCGCGGACGGGATCACGGCCATCAACACCATGCCCGGGATGCTCGTCGATGCGGAATCCGGCGCGCCGGTGCTGGCAAACGGGACCGGCGGAATCTCGGGTGCGGCGCTGAAGCCGATCGCCCTGCGCTGCGTGTACGAAATCTCCGCCGCGGTCGAGCTTCCCATCATCGGCACCGGCGGCGTGCTCACCGGCATCGATGCCGTGGAGATGCTCTCCGCAGGAGCCGCGTGCATCGGCGTCGGCTCGGCGATCGTCTCCCGCGGGGAGAACGCCTTTTCACTCATCCTCGAAGAGCTGACGGCGTGGATGTCGGAGCGGGGACACCGCTGCCT
>JBEKTX010000310.1:0-4606 GCA_049515615.1 Spirochaetia bacterium | reverse complement strand
GTTGCGATGTCCTCGGGCAGCAGCTCCGCGGTGCGCGCGAGGAGCAGCTCGTGGATGAGCTCCGTCGCATCGGCGCCCACGACGTGCGCGCCAAGGATCTCTTTCGTCTTCGGGTCGTAGATTACCTTCACGAATCCATCCGTCTGTTCGACGGCCACGGACTTGCCCGCACCACGGTACGGGAAGCTCGCCTTCGCGAACGAAATCCCTTTTTCCACGGCTTTCCACTCGGGAAGTCCGAAGCTGGCAACCTGCGGCTCGCAGTAGGTTGCCCCGGGGATGGCGAGAGGGTCGATTCGGGGGGACGGAGATTTCCCGGCGATATGCTCAACGGCCATCTCCGCCTCCTTGAACGCGACGTGCGCGAGCAGGGGGGTGGCCACGACGTCGCCCACGGCGTAGAGGCCGGGCACTTTCGTCTGGTTGTAGTCCCCGACGGGGATGAAACCCTTCTCGGGGACGATCCCGACCTTCTCCAGCCCGATACCGTCGGTATTGATCGTGCGGCCGACCACGACGAGAATCAGATCGGCCTCCAGCGTTGTGCGTGCTCCCGCCCTGTCCTCGATGACGACACTGACGCCGCTGCCGCTCTTCTGCATCGAGACGGCCTTGGTCGAGGTGGACATCTGCATGCCGCGCTTCTGGAAAGCGCGCGCGAGCACCTGCACCGCCTCGGCATCCTCCAGCGGGAGTATCCGCTCCATCATCTCGACCAGGTGAACCTCGACGCCGAAGCCGTTCCACACGTGGGCGAACTCAACGCCGATCGCTCCCGCTCCGAGGATGATCGCCTTCTTCGGCAGCTTCTTCAACATGAGCGCGCCGGTCGACGAGAGGACCTTCTGCTCGTCGAACTCGAAGCCCGGGATGATTCGCGGGCGCGAACCGGTGGCGATGACGATGTTCTTTCCCGTGATTTTTTTCCCGTCCTTCAGGGTCACTTCATTTTTTCCCGAGAGCGCCGCGTCGCCGTTGATGAGCTCGACCTTGTTCTTCTTCAGCAGGAACTGCACGCCTTTTGAAAGGGTGTCGGCGGCCTTGCGCGACTTGTCGAAGACGCGGGAGTAATCGAAGCCCTTCAGGTCGATCGCGAGCCCCATCTCCTTGAGGGCGGGCAGGGACCGGAAGAGCTCAGCCTGGTGGATGAGGGTCTTGGAGGGGATGCAGCCCACATTGAGGCACACCCCGCCCACCTTGTCCCGCTCGATGGCAGCCGCCTTCAGACCGAGCTGGCCGGCCCTGATGCCCGCCACGTATCCGCCCGGGCCCGAGCCGATGATGAGAACGTCGAAGTCGAAGCCTGCCATCTGTGTTCCTCCGTGATTCCGAGCGGCCGTGTCTACGGCCCGCTACGCCAATGCCAGGAGCGGGTTTTCCAGCATGTCCGCGAGCTCCCTGAGGAAAACGGCGCCCACCGCGCCGTCGATGATGCGATGATCGCATGAGAGCGTGATGCGCATCCTCTGTCGGATGAGCACTGCGTCGTTTTCCACGACCGGCTCTTTGCGCGCCGCCCCGACGGCCAGGATCGCGGAGCCCGGCGGGTTGATGATCGCTGTGAACTCGTCGATCCCCGCGGCGCCGAGGTTGCTGATCGTGAACGTCGCCCCCGCGTATTCGGCCGGAGCAAGCCTGCCCGTCCTCGCCCGCTCGACGAGGTCGGCGAGCTCGGCGTCGATCGCGGCGATGCCCTTGCGGCCGCAGTCGCGGACCACCGGCGTGATCAGCCCGTCGGGCAGCGCCACCGCGAGCCCGATGTCGGCCGAGGGATGCTGCAGGAGAGTCTCGCCGTTCCAGGAGGAGTTTACCCGGGGATGACGGGCCAGGGCGCGGGCGGCGATGGCCATCAGGAACGCGTTGACCGAGATCTTCTTTTCACGTCCCGCGTTCAGCCGCGCGCGCGCCGAGAGGAGCTCATCCATGCCCACCGCCACCGTAAGGTAGTAGTGGGGAGCGGTGTACATCGATTCGGAGAGCCGCCGGGCGATGATCTGCCTCATCCGCGAGACCGGGATGACTTTGTCCCCCGGTGCGGGCTGGAGGAGGGGAGCCGCCGGGAGCGGCGCCGCGGCTGGAACGCGGCCTGTTCCCCGGCCAAGTCCGTCGAGATCGCGCCTGACGACCCGGCCCCCGGGGCCGGAGCCTTTCACGGAGCGCAGATCGAGGCCTTTCTCCTGGGCGATTCTGCGCGCCAGGGGAGAGGACTTGATGCGCCCGCCGGCCGCGGCACGCGCCGTCGGAAGGGCAGGATGGGCCGCAGGGGCCGACGTCGGTCCTGTCACGGAGGCGGCCGCGGCAGTCCTTGTGCCCTCGGCGATGAGGGATGAAATGTCCTCTCCCGGTTTGCCGACGATGGCAATGGGATCACCCACCTTCGCCTGGCCGCCCTCCGGGAGCAGGATCTTCAGCAGTGTGCCTTCAGCGCTGGACTCGTAGTCCATGGTCGCCTTGTCCGTCTCCACCTCGCACAATACGTCTCCGCTGGCAACAGTGTCCCCCTCTTTCTTGCGCCATCGCGCGAGGGTACCGGTTTCCATCGTCGGCGACAGGGCCATCATGAGGATTTTCTCAGGCATAGAGGACCCGCTTCACCGCTTCCAGGATTTTCTCGATGGAGGGCTGCGCCGCGAGCTCCAATGCGTGGTTGTACGGCATGGGCACGTCCTCGCCCGAGACCAGCTCCACCGAGGCGTCCAGCTCGTCGAAGCAGTTGCGTGAAACAAGCCAGGCCACGTGCGAGCCGACGCTGGCGAATGGCAACGATTCGTCCACCACGACGCACCTGTTCGTGCGCGCCACAGAGTCGTACACGGCGCGTTCGTCCAGTGGACGGAGGGTGCGCAAGTCCACGACCTCCGCGTCGATGCCTTCCGCGGCAAGCGCCTCGGCGGCCTCCAGGGCCATGCGCACGGGCTTGGAGTACGTCACGATCGTGACGTCCTTCCCCGGCCGTTTCACCTCCGCCAACCCGAGGGGAACGACGTGCTCGCCTTCCGGCACTTCTCCCTTCAAGCCGTACATCATCTCCGATTCGAGGAAGAGCACCGGGTTGTCGTCCCTGATGGATGCCTTCAGGAGGCCCTTCCCGTCTGCCGGGGTCGATGGGGCCACCACCTTCAACCCCGGGAAGTGCGCATACAGAGACTGGAGCGCCTGCGAATGCTGCGCGCCGAGGTATTCGGCCGGGCCGTTTGGGCCGCGGAATACGATGGGCACGGAGAACTGCCCGCCGGACATGTAGCGCGTCTTGGCCGCGTTGCTGATGACCTGGTCCATTGCCTGGAGTGAGAAATTGAACGTCATCCACTCGACCACCGGGCGAAGCCCCGCCATCGCCGCGCCGATGCCGATTCCCGTGAAGCCTTCCTCCGAAATGGGGGTGTCGATAACGCGCTCGGGCCCGTACTTCTCCAGCAGTCCCTGGCTCACCTTGTAGGCCCCGTTGTACTGGCCCACTTCCTCCCCGATGAGGATCACCGAGTCGTCCCGCTCCATCTCTTCATCCATGGCGGCGCGAAGGGCCTCGCGGAAAGTGACCACGCTCATGCGAGGATGTCCTCGTACAGGGCGGACAGCTCGGGCTCGGGGCTTTCCTCTGCAAACTTCACGGCATCGTCGCAGATGGACTTGCACTCCGCGTCGAGGGCCGCGTACGCCTCTTCGGTGAGGTGCCCGGACTCCTCCATGCGCGATTTCAGTATGAGGATGGGGTCCTGCTTCTTGTAGGCTTCCAGCTCCTCCGGCGTGCGATACTTCGCCGGGTCGCTCATCGAGTGGCCCCGGTAGCGATAGGTCTTGACTTCCAGGAACACGGGCGTCGATTCGGTGCGCGCCTTCTCCGCCGCCTCTCCCACTTCCTGGAACACCTCCACGACGTCCATGCCGTTGACCAGCTTGCCGGGAATGCCGTAGGAGGCGCCCATGACCACGAAATCAGTGACGGAGGAGACGCGGCGGAAGTCGGTCCCCATCCCGTACTGGTTGTTCTCGCAGATGTAGATGATCGGAAGGTTCCAGATCTTTGCCATGTTGAGGCTTTCGTGGAAGGAACCCTGGTGTATCGCGCCGTCACCGAACCAGCACAGGACCACGCCGCCGTCCTTGCGGTAGCGGCATTTCAGGGCAACGCCCGTGGCCACGGGGATTTGTGCGCCGACGATACCGTTCCCGCCGAACATGTGCCCTGCGGCGTCGAAGAAGTGCATCGATCCGCCCTTGCCTTTGGACACTCCCGTGGCCTTGCCGAAAAGCTCGGCCATAAGGCCCTTGGGATCCATTCCGCAGGCCAGCGCGTAGCCGTGGTCGCGGTAGGCGCCCACCGTATAGTCCCTGCCGAGTTCAATGGCCGCAATGGCCCCGACGGCGGCCGCTTCCTGCCCGATATAGAGATGGCAGAAGCCTCCGATCTTCTTCAGGCCGTACATCTGCGCGGCCTTCTCCTCGAACCTTCTGATGAGGAGCATCTTTTTCAGGAGCCCCGTCTCGAACTGCGCGCCGAGGCGCTCCTTCTTCCCGATGGCCATGGCCGCGCGCCCCTTTCAGAAATGGACGACGTCTTTCCTGCCCAGCATCGGCAGGTACCGGATCGCCTCTTCCGCAACCG
>JBEKTX010000309.1:0-4619 GCA_049515615.1 Spirochaetia bacterium | reverse complement strand
ATACTCTTCATTTACTGGTATGAAGCGGCTGCTTGTCGTCGAGGATGACCCCACTATCATGAGTCTCATCGTGATACTCCTCGAACGTGAGGGGTACGGGGTGATCCAGGCCACTTCGGCGGAGGAAGGGATCAGCCTCGCCGCGGAGCAGGCGCCCAACCTGATCCTCATGGATGTCGCACTCCCCGGGATGGATGGCCTGGAGGCCACGCGGGTCCTGAAATCCAGAGACGCCACGTCCCGGATTCCCGTGATCGCCCTGACTGCGCAGGCCATGAAACAGGATGCGGATCGGGCGGCGCTCGCCGGGTGCGACGGCTTCATCGTGAAACCGCTTTCCACGCGCGATTTCCTTGGCCAGGTTGCGCGGTTTTTGGGGGATGGAAAGGGGTAGGCGCCATGGCGAAAGGCCATACCATCCTTATCGTTGACGATGATGAAGCCATACGCGGTCTTCTCCGGGACCTTCTCACCGCCAACGGCCACGAGGTCGAGGCGGCGGAGAATGCCCGCTCTGCATCGGACATGCTCAAATCACGGGAGTTCGAGCTTGTTCTCACCGACCTGATGCTCCCAGACGGCGACGGGCTGGAGGTGCTGAGGATGGCCCGCGCTCGTCCGTGCGAGCCCGAGGTCCTCGTCATCACGGCCTACGGAACGATCGATTCCGCGGTGGAAGCCGTCCGTGCCGGCGCCTTTGACTATCTCACCAAGCCGGTTTCCACGCAGAAGCTTCTGCTCACCGTGGACAGGGCAATCGAGCGGCGCACTCTCCGCAACGAAGTGAATAACCTCCGCCGGGAAGTCGGTGAGCGCTACGCCGACGAAGGTCTCGTGGCAGCGAGCCCCGGAATGCGCCGCGTCCTGGAGCTTGTCGACATCGTGGCCGCTGCTGATTCGGCGATCCTCATCCAGGGGGAGAGCGGGACCGGCAAGGAGCTTGTCGCGCGCGCCATCCATTTCCGGGGTGCCCGAGCCGCCCGCCCCTTCATCGCCATCAACTGCGCCGCGCTTCCCGAGGCGCTGCTGGAAAGCGAGCTGTTCGGCTACGCCAAGGGCGCGTTCACCGGGGCTGCGGCGGAGAGAAAGGGACTGTTCGAGGAAGCCGATGGAGGGACATTGCTCCTGGACGAGATCGCCGACATGCCGCTCCTGCTCCAGGGGAAGCTCCTGCGGGTGCTCCAGGAAGGGGAGATCCGCAGGGTGGGGAGCACCACCGTGCGTCGGGTCGACGTGCGCATCCTCGCCTCGACGAACCGAAGGCTGCCCGATCTCATCCATGAAGGAAAGTTTCGCGAAGACCTGTTTTACCGGTTGAACGTGATCCCGATCGAGATCCCCCCGCTTCGGGATCGGCCCGAGGACATCATCCCTCTGTGCCGGCACTTCCTCACAGTATATGGAAGAAAAATCGGCCGGTCGCCGCAGAGCCTCTCACCGGAAGCCCTGGAGGCGGTGCTTGACAACTCCTGGCCGGGGAATATCCGAGAGCTGGAAAACGTGATCGAGCGCGCTGTCACCCTCTCCAGCTCGCCGGTGATCTCGGCAGATGAGTTCCGCACCATCTTCACTCTCGGGAACGTGTCACCCCGTTCCGTCGCTGCCCCGTCCCGGACGGTCGGCACACTCCAGGGGGCGGAACGCGAGACGATCATTCGTGCGCTCCGGCAGGCGGAGGGCAACCAGACCCGGGCCGCCGTGGCGCTCGGGATGGGCCGGAACACTCTCTGGCGCAAGATGAAAAAATACCGGATCGAGGGCAGGAAAATGGACAGCCGGTCTGTTCCATAGGAATGGAACACGGTGTTCCATTTTGAACCAGCCTTTGGCTGGGCGAAGGTCTGAGCCCGGAATCCGGCGCGGGATTGCAGTTTTTTGCTGATTTCGGCCATTTTGAGGGGCCCGAGATCATCTGGAGCTTGGCATGAACGTTGCATCATACATCGGGAGACTCGGGCACGCACACTCATTTTTTGAGGGGAGGAGAGTCGATATGGGGAAGAGGGTTCTGGTCGTCGATGATGCGAATTTCATGCGCACCATCGTGAAAGACACGCTTGCGCCCAACGGTTTCGAGATCGTGGGTGAAGCCACGAACGGGGCGGAGGCGGTTGCGAAATATGCAGAGCTGAAACCGGACCTCGTGACCATGGACATCACCATGAAGGTGAAGGACGGGCTGGAGGCGGCACGCGAAATCCTTGCCGCGGACCCGAACGCACGGATCGTCATGGTCACGGCGCTCGGGCAGGAGAAGATGCTCCTGGACTCGATCGCCCTGGGGGTGCGCGATTTCGTGGTGAAGCCCTTCACGAAAGAGCGCATTCTTTCGGCCGTCGAGAAGGCCCTGCGCTAGGCCGCGGCGGAGGAAAGCACTCATGGTGAAAATAAACGCCAAGCACGTGAACCCTTTCGTCGAAGCCGCAATGCGCGTGGTCACGCAGATCGCCGGCATCGAAGTTCGACGAGGACACCTGTCCTACAAGGAAAAGGTGGAGCCCTCCTTCGGGGTCTCCATCATCATCGGGATCTACGGGTATCTCACTGGTCAGATCGTGTACAGCCTGGACGGGCAGCTCGCGGAGCGGCTGGTGGACAAGATGATGGAAGGCAAGAGCCCGCAGGAAAAGAAGATCATGTTCCTCGACTGCCTCGGAGAAGTGGCGAACATGATCACCGGCAACGCGACGGCGCTCCTGAACCAGAAGCGCGATCAGATCCTGAATATCACCACCCCGGCCATCGCATCGGGCACCAACCTGAGCGTGCACCTGCTTCCCAGGCCGGCGCTGGTGCTGGGGCTGATCACCCAGTACGGCCCGATCGAGATCAGCATCGCGGTGGAGGAGAAGGAAACCCTGCAGGAGGTGGGCCCGTCGGACGATGGTCTTCTCACCGAGACCTGAGCCGGGCTCCCGCTCGAAGGACGGAGACATCCAATGGAAGTGAAGGCCGAGTACCTGGCTATTTTCAGCGAGGAGGCGAGCGACCAGCTGCGGGAGTGGGAAGATAGCCTCCTTGCGCTGGAAAAGTCTCCACAAGACAAGGAACCGCTGAACAACATGTTCCGCGCCATCCATACCCTGAAGGGGTCGGCGGGGTTCATCGGGTTCGACGGCCTGCAAAAGATGGCGCACGACCTCGAATCCTCCCTCTCGAGCGTGCGCGACGGCGCCCGCAAATACGATGGTGTGCTCGGGGACCTGCTCTTCAGGGGGCTGGACCTCGCCCGCACCATGATCGAGGCCTTCACAAACGGCCAGGAACCCAGGGACCGCGCCGGAACTCCGCTGGACATCGACGGTTTCCTGGCACAGCTGGCGAACGCGGCAATTCCTCCCAGCGTTTCTCGAGGCGCCCGGGCGTCGGGGCAGAAAGCGGCTTCCCCCGCGGCCGCAGCCCCGGCTTCCCGAAAGGCGTCCAAGGCGTCCCGCGCATCCCGGGAGACGCGGCCTGAAAGCACGAAGGCACCCCCCGAGAGTCCTGAGGCGCCCGGCCCCGCCCGCGAATGCGCTCTCGTCGTCCGCATCGAAGGCCAGAATCGTGAGGCCTATCTGCGCTCGTGCCTCGTGAAGGCTCGTCTGGACCGCCTGGGCACGGTCCTCAGCATCGAGCCTTCTCCCGAGGTCCTGCGCGAATCCACCGAGCCTTTCGTCTACGTCGTGACGATCTCCGCAGCCGCTGATGCGGCCGAGCTCGCATCTGCCATTTCCCTCGACCGGGTGACAGTCATCCCGGAGGCGGCTCCCGTGATTCATGCGGAATCCGAAGAGCGGCCACAGGCGGGCGGCGAGGCCCCGCGCGCCGGGACAAGTGGGGCTCCGGCGGATCTGGCCAAGGGGACCCGCCCCGAAGAAGTCGTGCGGGTGTCCGTGCAGAAGCTGGACACGCTGCTGAACCTGGTCGGCGAGCTGGTGATCCACAACTCGGGGTTCGTCGCCACCACGCAGCAACTGAAGGAAGAGTACGGCAAAACGAAGTTCATCTACGACCTGGAGGAGAAGACCGAGGCTCTCTCCGCCATCACCAGCGACCTCCAGGACGGCATCATGAAGGCACGGATGCTGCCCATTGCCAATGTGTTCAACCGTTTCCGCCGCGTCGTGCGGGACCTTGCAAAGGCCAGCGGCAAGTCGATCATCTTCGACGTCTTCGGCGAAGAAACGGAAATCGACAAGAAGGTGATCGACCGAATCGGCGAGCCGCTTGTCCACCTCGTGCGAAACGCGGTGGATCACGGCCTGGAGACGACCGTGGACAGGACCGCGGCGGGCAAGCCTGCGGCGGGCACGATCCGTCTCGGCGCGTACCAGGACGGGGATCACATCTGCATCGAGGTCTCCGACGACGGCCGGGGCCTCGACCGGGACGCGATCATCCGCAAAGCCCTGGAGAAGGGTCTGATCGGAAGCGAGGAGGCGCCCCGCGCGACCACGGAGCAGGTCCTCGGCTTCATCTTCCTGCCCGGTTTCAGCACGGCCCTGACGGTCTCTGACATCTCCGGCCGCGGCGTCGGGATGGACGCGGTGAAGCGCGCGGTGGACGAGATGAACGGCAACCTGCGCGTGAGATCCACCGCGGGAGCCGGCACAACGGTCACGATTTCACTCCCGTTGACC
>JBEKTX010000308.1:0-4637 GCA_049515615.1 Spirochaetia bacterium | reverse complement strand
TGAACGCCGAATTCGGGGAGAGGTTGGGCCTCCTGGAAAAGGGCGGCCGCTGATGGACTCGTACAACGAAATCATGAAGATCGCGTTCCAGGCCGAAGAAGCGCTGGATGACGCGGTCATCGCCCGGTTCGGGCGCAGGTTCAAGGACAAGCAGATCCTCATCAAGGAAGGTGAGATCCAGCAGAAGATATTCTGGATCCTGGACGGGGAGGTCTACATTACCCGCAGGATGGGCGATAAGTACAAGGTCCTCGCCACGCTCGGCAAGGGCGAGCTCATCGGCGAGATGAGCTTCTTCGACAAGTCAGTGCGCTCGGCGACGGTGATTGCAAAGAACGGCGTTCATGCCCTGGAGTTCACCAGGGAAAACTTCGCCGACATCTATGCTGCCAGCCCGATGTGGACACGACGGCTCCTTGTCTCGCTTGCGAAGCGGATCCGGCAGATGGTGGAGAAGCTGGGACAGTTTTAGCACGGCCGAAGCCTCTCACCGTCTCGCGTTGCGAGCCGGCTGCGGGCCCCTTTCGCGCCGCCTTGGGCGTTGAAATGCCACGGAACTGCACGGAGTACCGTGCAAGGCACCGTGGCCGCCTATATCGTGACGATCTTGTCCGCGTCCTGCTCGTTGACGAAGATTCTTGCGTACCGCCCGGAATGATGCACGCGGGACGTTCCGGGCATGTGAGTCTGCGCGTAGAAAAAGAGAATATCCGCCATGTCCTCGCTGCTGCTGAGCAGAGACCAGCGGTACCAGCAGTCGTATTTTTCAAGGAGCGCCTTGCGCGCGGCGTCGTTCTCCAGCTCCGCGTCCGTGCGGAGACGGATTTCGTTGCGCAGCCCTCCGTACCATGATTTTCCGACATGAAAGAGACAGAGCTTCTTCTTCCCGTCCATGTAGTACAGCTCGTAGATTCCCGCATCCGAGGGCACCGAGCGCACGATCTCGTATTTTTCACTCTTCCGCAGACGCGACCAGCTCACCGTGAAATAGGCGTCCGCGCCCCGGACGAGCTTCTGGACGACAGGCTTCCGATCCATCTTTCAGTTCCTGTCGAAATGCATGCGGTACCTGCCTGCGTCCGCATCGATCCGACAGCCATCGCCGTAGAGACGGGTGATGCCGGGTCCCGCCATCACCGCCTGGATCGTGCCCTGGTCCACAACCCTGCCTCCTGCCAGCAGCAGCACGCGGTCGTACCCGTCGATGATTTCCTCGACGTGGTGCGTCACTCCGATCACCGTCAGGTCGGGCCGACGGCGGAAGAGGAGCCCCAGCGAATGGAGGAACTCCTCCCGCGCCAGGGGATCCAGGCCGAGGCACGGCTCGTCGAGGATGAGCAGCTCGGGACCGGCCGCCAGGGCGCGTGCAATCAGCACTCGCTGACGTTCGCCGGTTGAAAGCGTGTTGAACGTCCTCTCACCGAGCCTCCCGGCCCCGATTGCGGCCAGTGCCTCGTCGGCATCCTCGATGGCATTCTCCGGCATGGTCTCGTACAGCGCGATGCTCCCCTCTGCTCCGCTCATGACAACCTCGCGGCAGTTCATGAATCCTGGAAAATCGGCAGCGAGGTCTCCGTGGACCCAACCGACGCGTTTTCTCATGAGGCGCAGATCGGCCCTCCCGAAGTGCTCTCCCAGCACCTGCATGTCGCCGCGGGACGGATAACCGAAGCCCGAGAGCAGGCGCAGGAGTGAAGTCTTCCCGCTGCCGTTCAGCCCCAGGAGGACCCACTTCTCTCCCCGGCGCACATCCCACGAGATCTCCGAGAGAATCCTTGTCCCCTTGATTTCGAGACATACCGACGCAAGAGACGCGGCCAGGTGATCCGTGCCCACGGCGCCTATCCCCTACCCCTGTGTCACTGAGCGCTCGGCGCGTGGTCCTTGACTGGCATCTGATTCCGGTCAGGCCGGTTTCACCACGCCGATGACGAGGAGAATATTCGCGAAGATCCGCTGTTCCCCGGTGGCGATCACAAGAGCCGTATCCGGGGACTTCGCCTCCTCGTAGAAGTTCATTCGCCACTTTTTCTCAATGGGAGTCCCGGGCGGGAGGATCTTCCGCATCTCGTCCTGAATTTCCGGCTCCGGCCCGTCCGTCGGCACCATGACGAGGGCGGACTCTATCGGCAGCACCGAGACGAGGGCCTCCAGGACGTCGAGCGCGGAGACAATGCCGGGCCGCAGGTTGAGAAACACTCTTTTCGCCCCCGCGTGCGACCCGGTGGAGAACGGGTAGTTCCCGTCAGCGATCAGCACTCGGGAGCCGTGGCCGGCAGCGCCAAGCGCGGCCAGGATCTCGGGATGCAGAAGTCGTGTCGTCAGCATTGGCTTCCTCCTTCCGGCAGGTGTCCCGGAAAGTATCCCAAATCCACTTGGACTTCCAGTCCTGCCCGTCCCTGTCTCGCAGGGCGAAAGATTCACGAAGTCGGCATCCCGTGAGAGCACGAGCGCCGGCCTTCGCATCCGCACACTATGGCATAAAAACTCGCTTATCGCGATACTGAGCGAGCCGGTGATCGACCATGCCCTCGGTGACGGTCCGCTTCTACGAGGAGCTCAACGATTTCCTTCCGGGCGAAAGGAGGAAGCAGTCGTTCCCCGTCGACGTGCCGCCGGGGAGCACGACCAAGGCGGTGATCGAAAATCTGGGTGTGCCTCACACCGAGGTGGACCTGGTCCTGGTCAACGGTGAGTCGGTCGATTTTTCCCGGCAGCTGATCGAGGGCGACAGGCTGAGCGTGTACCCAGCGTTCGAATCATGGGACATCGGATCGACGTCCCGCGTGAGGTCCTCGCCGCTTCGAGAAATCCGGTTTTCGGCGGACGTGCATCTCGGGAAGCTCGCACGGCTCCTGAGGATGGTGGGCTTCGACACCGCGTACTGGAACGACCGCGCCGACGACGTGATTGTCAGCGCCGCCCGGGCGGAGAAACGGATCGTGCTGAGCAGAGACCGCGGCCTTTTGAAGAGGCGCGCCGTCACGCACGGATACCTCGTGAAGTCCCTTTCGCCGCGGGAACAGCTTTCCGAGGTGATCTCCCGTTTCGACCTGGAAGGGCAGGTGCAGATGTTCGCACGGTGCATGTCGTGCAACGGCGCTCTCGCACGGGTCAGCAGGGTCTCTGTTCTGGACCGTCTGCCTCCCGCGGTGGCGGAGATGTGCACGGAGTTCTCACGGTGTCCGAGCTGCGGCAGGGTCTTCTGGAGGGGAACTCACTGGGAGACGATGAAAAGACTGGCGGCCGATGTGCTCGGCCGCCAGGTCGAATCCTGATGTTGCGCGGGCAGCAGCCCGCTCAACGGTTTCGAGAGATAGTCTCGGCCCTTCGAGCCTCGACTATCCTTTGATGTTGTAGCGCTTCTTGAAGCGCTCCACACGTCCGGCCGTGTCGACCAGGTGCTGCTTGCCCGTGTAGAAGGGGTGGCATTTCGAGCAGATTTCCACCTTGATGTCCTTCGACGTGGACTTCGTCTGTATCACGTTCCCGCAGGCGCAGGTGATCGTCGTGAGCTGGTATGCGGGGTGAGTATCGGTTTTCATGGTCATGACCTCCTGTCTATGATCGGGCTGCTCGACGTCCCGGGCCTCGCGGCTCTCGCTGCCCCTCGTCGGGCCTCGCCTTCCCTGGCTACGGCCCTCCTCACGCAGGCTCTCGCCGTCTGCTACGCAGCCGGCTGCCGCCCTATGCATCCCTGTGCTCGTCGGGCCTCGCCATCCCTGGCTACGCGTCCGTCACAGCCGATGTGTTCATGGATTTGAGGAAGGCCTCATTATTCTTGCTTTTCCTCAGCCTGTCAATCAGCAGCTCGAGGACCTCCTGGTCTTCCATGGGGTTGATCACCCGGCGCAGGACCCACATCTTCTGCAGCTGCTCCTCCGTGAGCAGAAGCTCTTCCTTGCGGGTGCCGGATTTCTTGATGTTGATGGCCGGGAAGAGACGGCGGTCGGAGAGCTTCCGATCCAGGATCACTTCCGAATTGCCCGTGCCCTTGAACTCCTCGAAAATGACCTCATCCATCCTGCTGCCGGTCTCGATGAGCGCCGTGGCCACAATGGTGAGGCTCCCGCCCTCCTCGATGTTGCGCGCCGCGCCGAAGAACCTCTTCGGCTTGTGCAGCGCGTTGGAATCCACGCCGCCCGAAAGGATCTTCCCCGACGTCGGGACGGTCTGGTTGTAGGCGCGGGCGAGACGGGTGATCGAGTCCAGGAGAATCACGACGTCGCGCTTGTGCTCGACGAGTCTCTTGGCCTTCTCGATGACCATCTCCGCCACCTGCACGTGCCGGGTGGACTGCTCGTCGAACGTCGATGAGACGACCTCCCCCTTCACGTTGCGCTGCATGTCGGTGACCTCTTCGGGGCGCTCGTCGATCAGCAGGACGATGACAAACACCTCAGGGTGATTCGTCGTGATGGCATTGGCGATCTTTTGCAACAGGATGGTTTTTCCCGTGCGCGGGGGGGAGACGATGAGGGCGCGCTGCCCTTTGCCGATCGGGTCGAAAAGGTTGATCAGGCGCGTGGAAATCTCCTCCGTGGAGGTCTCCAGATTCAGTATCTCGTCCGGGTACAGCGGTGTGAGGTTGTCGAAGGGAACCCGGGTCTGCGCGACCAGCGGGGGATCAAAGTTCA